>JALEHA010000245.1 GCA_022763315.1 Algiphilus sp. | reverse complement strand
TCTCCACCGCCAGGCCAGGCGGGCGATCGCCCAGCGTGATGATCGGCTCCGCGGAGAACAGCTCGTGGCTCTTGTCGACGAAGAGAATGTCCTCGTATCGCGTGATCGACCAGAAGGGCCCGAAGGCGCTGCGCTTCTGATAGTGCACAGGCCGCTCGTCGCGTAGACGCTGGTAGTAGGCGCGCCAGTGCCCTTGGCGCCAGAGGAAGGGATTGCTGAGGTCGATGTCCTCAAGCTTCAGCGAGGAGACATCGGGCAGTGGCGCTTCCACGAAGCGGGGCGCCGACGGCACCAGCCCGGCCCGCTCCAGGATCTGCTGGCCCAGCTGAGCGGCCCGGATCTGCCAGTGCATCGGCACCAGCGACGCGCTCACATTCATTGCAGTGGTGGCAATACGCATGTCCAAGCTCCTACATCTGGAATTCGGGGAGACGGAGCACGAGACCGTCGAGGGCATCGGTGACCTTGATCTGGCAGGCCAGACGCGATGTATCCGCCTTCTCCGGCGTGATCTCCAGCATCTGCTGCTCGGCCTCGTTCATGGCGCCGGTCTTGTCGAACCATGCGGGGTCGACAATCACATGGCAGGTGCCGCAGGCGCACTCGCCACCGCAGTCCGCATCGATACCAGGCACCAGATGGTCGGCGGCGTGCTGCATCAGCGATTTGCCGACCTCGATATCCACCTCGTGGGCGGTACCGTCGTGTTCAATGAAGGTCAGTGTTGCCATGGGCGTTTCCTCTTCTATGCGTCGGTCCCGTGCGCACCGCACGGGCTCCGGTGTGCTCCGCAGCGTGCGCTGGCCCACTGCCGGGCAACAGGTCGGAATTTGACAGAAGGGAGTCATTTCAAGACACTGCCCGCATTAACTGTTTCGGGGCCTTCGCTGAACGTCCACACACCGCATCGCACCTCGCTCCGTCGCGCAAGCATCCCGACCAACTACACGCGGGTGATCGCGCAGGAGCTCGGCATGACCGCGCGCGACCTGCCGCAGCTGCTGAGCGGCACCTCGCTGACCGCGGACCGGTTGATTGACGACGGTACGTATCTGAGTGGGGAGGAGCAGATCCGGATTCTGGAGAATGCGCTGTCGCTTTCCGGAGACCCGGAGCTGGGACTGCGTGTGGGCTGTCGCCTGACGCCGGCCGCGCATGGCCCGATGGGTTTTCTTGCCAGCAGCAGCCCCCATCTGCTTGCCGCGCTCTACGCGTTCCAGAGCTTTTTGCCGACGCGGGTAAGCTTTGCCCGTCTGACCTTGTGCCAGACCCGCACGGAAGTACAACTGCACGCCTACTTCGATGCAGAGATGCGGCCGGATGTGAGCCGGTGCGTGGCGGAGACCTGCGCCACGGCCTTCTTCGCCTGCGCCGAATTCATCATCGGGCGTCCGGCGCACGAAGTCGAAACCTGTTTCAGCCATCCGGATCCGGGCGCACACAGCCGCTATCGCGAGGTGCTGCCCGGGCGCGTGGTCTTCTCCAGCAAGCAGATGGTGCTGCGCATCCCGCGGTCGGTCTGCGACATCCCCAATGCCTCCGCCAACCGCGAGAGCTACCGCTTGGCGCAACAGCAATGTGAAGCCTTGTTGGCCGAACTGCGTCGTTCTCCCGACAGCCTGCGTCGACAGGTGGAGACCATGATGCTGTCGCATCCCGGCAGCGCGCTGAGTGAGGAAGCCGCAGCGGCGGCGTTGTTCATCACCAAACGTACGCTGGCGCGACGACTCAAGGCCGAAGGCACCGGTTTTCGGCAGATCCGGGACGATGTGCTCGCGCGGCAGGCGCGTCACCACCTGATTGCCAACCGTCTTTCGGTGGATGCGATCGCGGCCTTGCTGAATTACCACGACAGCGCCAACTTCCGGCGTGCTTTCAAGCGCTGGTTCGGGGTGTCACCCGATCAGTACCGCAACGAACACGGGCGCTGAGGCGCACAACGGAAGGCGCCGAAAGCGCGATGCCGAACCGCCTAGCGCACCGCCAGCGCCTGCAATACCTCGTCGGCGGCGCGCTCGCCGGAGGACAGCGCGCCTTCGATATAGCCACACCAGGCTTCAGCGGTCTCGGTACCCGCCCAGTGCACGGCGCCGCAGGGCGCGCGCAATGCAGGTCCGAGGCGACTCAGCGTGCCCGGCGTCGGCACACCGGTGTAGCAACCACGGCTCCACGGGTCGGCAACCCAGTCGTGATCGACATAGTCGATAGGCTCGGCGGCCTGAGGGCCGAAATGCGCGACCAGGCTGTCGATGACGGCGCGTCGGCGTTCGTCGGGCCGCCCACTCCAGCGCAGCGCCTCGCTGCCATCGATGAAACCCACCAACACGCCAACGCCGCCGTCGGCAGGAGAGTTGTCGAACACCGGACTGAACACCGCCTTCTCGGAAATCAGCTCGCCGGACAGCCCCTGGGTGCGCCAGAACGGCTGCGCATAAGCAACCTGGCACTTGATCACCGAACCCATTGGCATGCGCTGCGCAAGCTGCTCGCGCTCGGCGGAAAAGGGCGCCATTGCGATGCGACCGGCGAGCGCCGGCGCCATCGCCACAATGACGCGCCGCGCGCGCCACACGCCCGTCTCGCTCCGCACCTCGACGCCATCGGCCTCCTGCGTAAGCGCGACCACCGGCGTGCTCAGCTGCAGTGCCTCGCCCAGCGGCTCGGCCAAGCTGCGCGCCAGCGCGTGCATGCCACCCTCGACCGTGGCGGCCTGGGCACCATCGAGCGTACCGATCAGATCCTCGAAGCCACCATTGGCTGACAGATAATGCAGAAAGGCCAGCATCGACACCTGGTCGGATTCCACACAGAGCACCGCCCGGGTTGCAAGATCGAACAGCGCCCGCGCGTCTGCCGTGGGCAGATTGCGGTCTCGCCAGCGCGCCAGGGTGCAAGCGTCAAGCGCCTCGGCGTGGACTGCGCGCCAGGGGGCATCCGCTGGCACTGCCGACTGCAGTCGACGCAGCCGCCACAGTACCCAGCCCATGCCGGCAAGGGCAGCGGGAGAAACCGGCGGAATCAGCGCCTTGTAGCGTTTCTGGCGGCCTCCGATGGCGAGCAGCTTGTCGCCTTGCACGTATTGCGGCTTGAGCGGGCGACCAGCCGCACGCGCAAGGGCCGTCAGCCGACCGTGGCCCGCACCCACCCACTGTCCACCAAGGTCGATGATCTGCCCGGCCACAGCACCCGCCATGACGCGGCCACCCACCCGATCACGCGCATCCAGCAGACAGACCTGTCTGCCGGCCTCGCGAAGCCGCCGCGCCGCCGCCAGGCCGGCAAAGCCGGCGCCTATCACGACAACGTCAGCATCCACACTGCGTCTCCGTGTTTCACGTCGCCTCTGCGGGCCACGATCGATGAGCCTACATACAGAACCACCTGGAGTTGCGCATGCCGTTCCGTCATCGCAGTACAGTAAGACTGCGCGTCTGGCGCTCGATATCTGACCGACAGAAGGGCACGTCAAACCACTGCTTATCGCGATACATCCGGGTCTGATCCACGAACCAGGGGGATTGGGGATTCTGCGACTGACCGTACGTCATATTGGTAGAGATTCGGGGGCATCCGGATGCGCCGAAACTCACCACTTGCGTGAAGGTGTTGCCGTGGCGGGGATTCACGTAGTGCCCGGTCTCGGGATCCCGATCCACATTGATGATGCTGAACAATCCTGAGCGGTCCGGGCCGCCGTGCAGCGGTATGCGTTCGCCGTTGCGTTCAACGTACTGAACCTCCCGAAGCGGAACATCCAGGGGCATTCCCAGTTCCGCAAACTCATCCACGACATCGGCCAGTGCAAGCTGCACTTCCGGCCTGAGGACATTGAGCCCCCCGGGCGTGCCCAAGGGGTCGTCCCTACGAAAAGGCCTCAGAAAAGCAGACGTGCCGGGCAGGCGCATTTGCGTGGTGGTGCCATTCGGCACCGTCTGTCCGAGCAGCTGTTCGCTAATCCTTCGGAACAACAGCGCACCGGGCGAATCGAGATTGTTCGTCGCATCCCAGTTCGCCAACACCGGACAAGCCTCCGAAACATCGGTGGGCCCACTCGACCCAAGCGCGAAAGGCAGGCTGCTGCAATACGCCGCAAGCCCATCACGCCACATCTCACCCAGGAAGTGGCGGCTATTGAACATGATCTGCTTGAGGTTCTCATGATCGAAGCGGTCGCCGGGTAGCCCATCGCGCCCGGCTAACCGGTCTTCAATCAGTGTCAATCCCATTCGCGTGCGCAGTCGACGTTCGGTGTTCTCTTCACCCAGGATGCGGGGAAACCCTTCCAACGGCGCGTTCAGATTTGACAGCCAGTAGCTGTCATTGCTGTTCATCACATAGTCGTTCCGAAACTGGAAAGGCATCTCCTCGGGTGGCATGACGCCCGCCTGCAGGTCCGTGCCAGGCATGGCATCAAGGTCACAGTCCGAACGCGTACCGTCCAATACCGGAAGGCCCAGCAGCGGAAAGAGCGCAGCACCGCTGACCGAACTGCATTGAATCGCGCGTTGATCGGGAAGATTGGCAATCACCGTGATGTCCGCGTACAGCGTTTCTCCGTCCGCATCCGCGGCCACGGTGTTGGCCCACGGGATGCCATGCGTGTCGTCCAACAAACGCTTCAAGTCGCGGACGTTGCCCACACGCCCGATCTCGATGAAGTGGTTCAGAAAACGGAAATGTTCCGCATTCACATCCTTCAGGGCGAATCCCAGGGGCGGCGCCCACACGAACAAATTGAGTCCGGCAATGTTGGTGACCATCGGCCCGTAGCGCGTCGTGTGCAGGGTGCGGTTGACCGTGACCACCGATCCGTTTTCCTGCAGCGCATCGACGGTCAAGGGCCATGCCTTCATGGCTTCCGGCTGACCGTCGACCAAATAGGTGGTGGCATCAACCAGCGTCAGTTGATAGGGCACAAAGCGGAATGCCGATGAGGTCGTATGCGACCACGCCATGGACGCCGTACTCCCGATCACGACGAAAGGCAATCCGAGAAAAGAGGCACCGCTGACCTTGTAGCGACCCGGCACCTCAAGATCGACCTGATAGAACAGCGCTGCGTCCTTCCAACCTTGATGGGGGTTGCCGAGCAGCAGGCCGCTACCGCTTGCACTGGCCTCCCTCCCGACGGCGATTGCATTGCTCGCCATCTGCGGCGGTTGCCATTCCCCTAGCGCACGCAAGCCCTCCGGGCTGCGCAACCACCTGCCAAGCTCCTCCGCATCGGAGCCGATATCCAACCCAAGCAAGCCTAAAGGTGGCTCACCCAATGTCGGTACTGCGGCGCCGATACCTCCGGCGGAGGCGGCCGCACCGGCAAACATGCCGAGAGCGTGTGCCATTCGGTACACATCGATTTCAGAAATCGGTTGCACCCATTCCGCGCCGCGACACGTGGGATCTGGAAGCTGATCGACGCCGGTTTCGGAAAGATAGCGGTTGTAGCCAGCAATATGACCCGCAAGCAGGGCCCGGGCCTCCGCATCCGGACCATTGGGTGGGGGTGCGTTCATCAGCGCTTCCACCGTCCCCTGCGCCTGATACAGCTTGAAGAAGAAATCGCTGTCCAGATTCTTGGTCTCCATCAGGTTGCCCGGAAACAGGAAGCTCTCGTCTGGCCCGAAAAAGCGAGATCGTTCGCCACGGACAGTGACGTAGAAGTCCGCCAGGCGGCAGATGTTGTCTTCTGCCACGGCATAGCCATAACCGAGGCCGAGACCATAGAAATCATTGGCGCGAATATGCGGAACACCATGCGCGGTCCGTCGGATTTCGACACCGGATGATTCGCCCAAAGCGGAGGAATCAACGTCCGCACTGCCGTGGCAGGCAGCGAGTACGAGCGATCCAAGCAGCAACAGCGAGCGCGTTGAGATCAGAAAGGCTCTGAGTGAATGGGTTGGAGCCTTGTCCCGAGCAGACGGAGGCAACAGCTGCGCAGCTTTCACGGCAATCCGATGGCCGCCTTGCGCGACGGCCCAATGGCATAAAGACACTTGTCCCCTCTTTGGCGCGACGGACGCGCTCTATGCATGACATTGCTGCAACCATAGGCACCCTGTGCATCAACGAGCCATCGTAAAAATTGCTCAGTTGGTGCGGCCGCTTGGCGCCGTATGCCGGTCGAATGCGCCGGACGAGCCAACATCTGTGCATAGCCAACGATACGCAAGCCTCCACGCTCGCGAGCTCCATTGCTGTCATGCACAGCGCCATGGCCGTGGGAAACGCCGGCCGCGGGCGCGGCATACTCGCCAGCACACACAGGAGGGGATGCACGATGTCCGAGAACACCTTCACCGCCGCCATGGTCACTGCCGCCGCGCTGTTCACGGCCTTTTTCGCCGTCGTGGTGGTGCCGCCGCTGATTGCGCAGCCCGACATCATCGGCGCATTTGCCGCCGGCTTCGTGAATCCCTACGCCAGCGGCTACTCCACCGACGTCATCGTCTGCTGGCTGATTCTGGCCGCCTGGGTCCTGTTCGAGGCTCGGACCCACGGTGTGCGTCACGGCTGGATCTGCCTGCTGCTCGGCATCGTGCCGGGGGTGGCGGTGGGCTTTGCGCTTTACTTGCTGTTGCGGCGCAAGTACGTGCGTGAGGCCAGCCCGATCGGCTGACGGGCTCCTGGTAGACGCAATGGTTGAGCGACAACCGCGTGCGCACGGTGGGTCTTCGACGAGCGGCTCACTGCTCCGTCAATGCTTCGACGACCAACCGAAGCGTACGGCCATTGATTCCCATGCCGGTGTGGGACACATCCGCCTCGATGTATCGTGCATCCGCATGGTGCGGATCTCGTGTGGAGTGGAAGCCGACAATCCCGTCGGTTGGGCTCACGATGGCCGTGACCGGGCAGCGGATTGGTCTTGCGTTGCGACGCGCCACTTCTGCTTCGATCCAGTCGAGGTCCATGCCACGCCGCCGAAATACCTTGGCGGCGCGGGTGTACTTCGGTCCGCCAATCACCGGTGCGCCAAGGGTGACAACCTGATCGACCCTACCGGGCAAGTCGCGCGCGACCTCCCGGGCAATGGTGCCGCCCAGGCTCCAGCCCACCAATGCGATGGGGGCGCCGTACACTTCGGCGCGTTTGCGAACACGCGCCGTCATCAGATCGCACAAGTGCGGGACCCCGCCTTCACCGCGATACGGACGATTCAGGTCGAGACCCCAGCTGATTTCGGCCGGATCATGCGGCCGGTCCAGGCCGGCGAGATTCCTACCAAGCCCCCAGCCTTCAGCTTGGAAACCGTGCAACCGAAGATAGGTGCGCATGGGCGCCATGGCACGGTCTCCCCCACCGAAACCGGGAAGCACGATGACACGACGGCCATTGCCCAGGGCATGTGGACGGCGTAGCGCGGTGCCAGCCAGCCTGAAGGGTAGTGTCGCGAGATCAGCCAGCGCCCGAGCTTCTCTCCAGGCCAAGGCAGAGGCTGGAGGCGCCAGTGAGTGAGTATCCAGTGTCATCGGGTATTGCTGATCCTTTGGTGGACGGGAGACCTGCAACCGCCAGGACACCGCTTGCATTCTCTTCAGACGCCGTAGGCTGAGCTTTCGAGGGTCTTGCTGTACTTCGGCGTAAAGAATACGGCTCTGACAGGTGTGATGCGGCCGACGGTCTATCGATCGTCGAGGGAGAAAGAACGCGGCGCTTCGCGGGCTTCTTCGGGAGACCAAGGAAAAGGACAGCGCAAGCCCTGGCTTGGCAGTTGCCTCATTCGGACCATGTCATCGCAACCCCGATACGGATACTGACGCCTAGACGAGGGGAGACGGCGATGTATACAAGACCATGGACGTGGGCCATAGCGGTGTTGCTGCTTGGCTTGAGCGGATGTCAGGGCGGGCAGGACACCGAAGGCGGACCGACACCTGCCTCTGCGCGCTTCGATGGGCCGGTAGGCGCTGCCGGCCTGTACGGCCACCCGATGTGGGATCACTGGTTCGACATCGGAGAGCTGGGCTACGTCGAGGAGGAATTCTTCGTGTCGGGCCGTGCGCGCGCGCATGCCGGCGAGGGAGAGGCCGACTACGTCACCCGTGTCATCGTGCGTCGACCGAGGGATGCGGCCGACTTCAACGGTACGTTGTTGCTGGATTGGGTCAATGTCACCGCCCAGTTCGAGAACGCCGTCGACACCCTCACCGCTCACCGATTCTTTTTGCGCGAGGGCTATGCCTATGTGCATCTGAGCGCGCAGGCTGCCGGTCTGTGCTGCTCTCCGCTGACGCCGAAGGTCTGGGATCCGCTGCGCTATGCCGCGCTGGATCACCCCGGTGACGACTACGCCTTCGACATGGTCAGCCAGATCGCGCGCGGCTTCCGCTCACCGCAGGGGACCGACCCGATGGCGGGGCTACGGCCTGAGGTCATCCTGATCATGGGCCAGTCGCAGTCAGCCATTCGCCTGCACCAGTATGTCAACGAAGTACAGGCGGAGGCGCAGGCCATCGACGGCTTTCTGATTCATGCAGATGTCGGCGCCGGCAAGGATTTCGGTGCCGCTCCACCGGCGCCGGTGATGCACCTGTTGAGCGATCTGGAAGCCGAGCCGGAAGAACCCACGGCCACCGACAACTATGTGCTGTGGGAAGTGGCGGGTGCGGCGCATCAGGATCTTTGGGTGGGCGAGCATCAGGTGCTGGGGCAGTCCCGACGCGTCCTGCTGCACCTGCCCAAGCAATCCATGGCCGCCGACGACCGACTGCATCGCATCGCCGGCAATTATGGCGAACGTCTGGACCCTGCCTTGGGCCTGTGCATTGTCGCCGGCGCCGCCTTCCCCATGCGCTACGCCGTCGCCGCATCGATCCATCATCTCGACCGCTGGGCGCGTGGCGGCCCGAAACCACCTCAGCCGCCGCGCTATCGCTTTGACGACAACGGCGAGCTGGCCGTCGACGACCTGGGCAATACCTTGGGCGGGCTCCGCTATCCACCCATCGATGTCCCTGTGGCGCGCTATCGATCCACGGCCTGCGGACTGGGCGGCATCACCCTTCCACTGACGCGCTTCGCGCTGCGCCAGCGCTACCCGACGCACGCCGACTATGTCGCCCGGATGCAGGAAGCGACCGATGCCACGGTGGCTGCAGGCTACTTGCTGCCAGAAGACGCCGCGGAACTGATGGAGCGCGCGAAAGCCGCCGCCCCACGGTGGCCCCTCGACCTGCTCCAGCGCCCCTAGCTATGGGCGGTCATCCGCCTGCGTTTATCGACGTCCTGACAAGCCGGAATCAGGCGCCACGGAAGGCGCGGCACATGCACGCGCCGAAAAACGTCGCGAGCGCGTCAATGCTCCAGTCGTTGTCCTTATCCAGCAGCAGACGCACCGCCGCCTCGCAAGAGGACATGAACAGCTCGGTGATGACCGGCAGCTTGCGATCCAGATCATCCATCTGCCACCAGCGCTGCAGCGCAGGCGCCAGCCACTGCGCGGCACATTGCGCCACCACTCGTCGTGCCTGCGCAAAACGGTCAGCCACCGCCGGCTCCGGGCTGGACACAAAGATCAGCCGCCAGGACTGCGGGCGTCCGGCCACGACCGTCAACAAGGCGCGGTAGCCCGCGACGAAAGCAGACTCCGGCGCATCCCCGCGCGCGCTGTGCAATGCCTCCAGCGTTGCCGTGAGCATCTCCTCGCCCTCGCGGGCGAGAAGCGCCTCCAGCAGCTCAATCCGATCGGAGAAGCAGGAATAGACCACCGGCCGGCTGACGCGCATGCGCTCTGCGATGGCGCTCAGTGTGACGGCGGCAAGCCCCTGTTCCACCGCTAGGTCAAGCGCCGTATCCAGAACCTGTGGACGGCGCCGTTCCGGCCCAAGGTGAGCGGCACGGAGACGGGCCTTTGCGCTTTGACGAGAAGCCATCCGAGCACTTTACTACAGGACTGTAGCTTTTTCCTACGCCACTGTATAAAGTGAATCATCCTTCCTTTCCTCATGAGGCACCGCCATGTCAGCACACCCCCAACAAGCGTTGCGCGCCCAGGACTACGGATTCTTCGGTCCGGACTCCCCGAGCTGGAAGGTATGGTCCTCGCCCACATCGCTGATCGGCTTCCAACGCGCGGTGGTGCTCGAACACTTCGATCCTTTTCTCGCCGCCGCGGTGGCGGACATGCGCGGGATCTATACCAACCCTGGCCGGCGGCTGGACCGAACCCTCGCCTACTTCCTGACGGTGGCGGTGGCTGATGGCCGCACGGCCACGGAGGCATCCCGCCTTCTGATGCGGGTGCACGCCAAGGTCCAGGGCATCGAGCCCATCAGCGGCACGCCGTATAGCGCCAACAGCCCCGAATCACAGCTCTGGATTCACGTCACAGGCTGGCATTCCGTTCTCAAATGCTACGAGTTGTACGGCCCTGGCCCATTGTCCGAGCGCGAGGAGCGCCGCTACTGGGAAGAGTGCGCCGTCGCCGCGGAATTGCAGACTTGCAAGCCGGCCGATGTACCGCGCTCGCGCGACGGGGTTCGGGCCTACTTCGAGGCCGTGCGGCCGCGTCTTTGTACCTCCGAGCGCGCCCACGAGGGCATGCACTATCTGCTTCGCACACCCCGCGCCAACGCTGGCTGGGCTTTCTGGGGAATCAGCCGGATCCTCGCGCCGGCCACCGTCGCCAGCCTGCCGCGTTGGATGCGCGTCATCGGCGGCTTCGACCAGGGAATGCTGGCGGACGGGATCACGCCGCCCCTTGCCCGCATCGTCATGCAGTTCGGCCAATGGCCCGTCTTGAAGGTGGCCGCGCTGCGCTACAGCGCCCCGAACACAGCGCGCATCATGCGCGCACATCACGCGGGCGGCGTCCCTGCCAACGCCCGTACGGTGACCCCGGCGGAGTGTCGCGCGCGCACGCCGGGGCTTCATGCGGAAGATGTGCCTTCGCGTGTGGCGACACCGGAAGCGGCCACCGCACACTAGCGAAGCCGCTGGCCGACCCCTTTCCGCGAAGCGAGCCCGCTCATCCGGGCCCGCCTCCGTCCGAGAGAGGGCGGGCCACGACCAGGGCGTAACCCAGCGTTGCACGCCTGGCCGCGGCAGCAATGAAACGGGCCGTGGTGGCGAACTTCAGACGATCGCGCAGTGGGAAACTGTGACGGGCGCCGTAGCGGCGCCACCAGGCCGCGAAAGGCGCGAAGACCTCGGCGGTGATGTCGGTAAAGCGCTGTACCCGCAATCCTGCCTGCACGAGCTGCTGGCAATAGGCCTCGCGGCTGAGCAGGTTGCCGTAAGGGATGCGGCTGAGTGCGCACATGCCGCGGAGGGCCATGGCCTCCGCGGCACTGGGTGCGCGCGGCAGATAGAGATCGGTGAGGCCTACACGGGCGTCGGGCGTCAGGTGCCCTCTGAGGCGGCCCAGTACGCTGGCACGCGACACGAAGTGGTAAGCACAGTCGAGCATCAGCACCTTGCTGAACGCGGGCGCCCCCGGCAGCGGAAGGACGGTCTCGGCGTGGCCCTCGCTCAGCTGGTAATCCGCGTCCGCGACGCATTGGCGGGCAACGGCGTTCTGACTGGCGGAGGCGTTCACGCCGTGGAGCGTCTGCACACCATAGGCCTGCCGCCACAAGCGTAGCTGTTCCCCCATGCCGAATCCGAGATCCAGCACGGCATCCTGCGCACCAAGATCCACGGCATCGGCCAGCAGACGGGCCAACGCTTCCGCGGCCTTTGGGTACTGGGACTGATCGCGCCAATAGCCGAGGTTCGACCACACCGTGGTGTGGCCGGATTCGGCGTTCAGGGCGCGCTCTGCGGTGTCAAAGACGTCGCGGCTCACCCGATGCGCTCAGCCACCTGCTTGGCGGAGCGTGCCGCGCTCTCAAGCAGGGGAACGCCGCTTTCGGCGTAAGAACCACAGAACCAGATCCGCCGATGCGGCGCGCGGTGCAGCGCCTGAAGGCCCTTGAGCCCGGTCTGACTGGCGGCATCCACCACCGGGCGCTCGAAATGCGCCCGCGCATGGACCTGCGCTTCGTCAGCATCGAGCAGAGGGTTCCAGGTCTGAAAGGCGTCGGGCGCATCCTCGGCAATGGGCAGCACCCGGTTCAACCAGATGCTGGCCATTGGTCGCGGCAAGGAGCGGTCGCGAAAGAAATTGACCGGCGACCAATTCTTGCGATCCGATGGCATCAGGCGCGGGTCGGAATGCACGACCACCGCGCTGGCCTCATAACGGAAAGCGCTCAAGGCCTCTGCCTCCGCGTCCTCGGCGGCCGCCCCGAGCAGGCGCAGGGCCTGATTGCCCTGGGTCGCCAGCACCAGGTGGTCGAAACCGTGGCGCACGCCTTCACCATCGGTGATCTGTACGCCGTCGCTATGTCGCTCGATGCCTTGCACGCCGGCTCCCAAATGCAGCGCACTGCAGCGTTGCGAGAGCCTTTGTACGACGTGGTCCGCTCCGTGCACGGTTCGGCTGACGCCTTCGAGCAGCACGCCGCGACTCAGGTAATCCAGCACCACCGTGGCCGGATAGCGGCGCACGCTGTCGACATCGCAGGTGCCAATGGCGGCGAAGGTGGGCAGAAGAAAGTCCTCCGTGAAGGCCTCGGAGTAGCGCCCCGCATCAAGATATTGCTGCAGGCTGACCCCCTCTCCCGCACGTCCCTCGCGATCGCGGCGGGCGCGAGCATAGAGCCGCGCGAGGTCGGTCACGATGTGCCGGGTGCGCTGCCCCAGCGGCTGCCCTCCACCGAGAAAGGGCAGCGACACCCTTTGCCACGGTCGCCAGTTGCGATAGCGGAAGTAGCAGGTTCCATCGAGATCGCTGAAGGAGGCGGAATAATCCGACGAGGTAATGGCGATGCCGGCATCGGCATAGAGCGCGGTCAGCGTCGGGTAGTAGCCGCGGTAGAGCACGCGCAGCGGCATGTCCACGCGCGCCCCGCCCCATTCCAGGCCGCGCGCCGCCATGCCCAACTCCGGCTGCTTTTCAAAGAGGTGCACCTCGTGCCGCGCACCCAGAAACCAGCTGGCGGCGAGCCCCGCAATGCCCGAACCGACGACCGCAATCTTCATGGCCTCACCCTCGTGTGTCTGCGCTGACCATAGCTGAGCCTTGCGCACCGCGACCACCGTTCGCGGTGGCCGCTCTGCTCAATCGGGCGGCGCGTCCAGCGGTACCGGTACACCCAAGGCCGCCAGCGTGGATTGAAAGTCCGCCTGCAGCGGCGCGCGCAGATCGAGGGGCTGCTGGCTATGCGGATGCGTCACGCGCAGGCCCACCGCCGCCAGATACAGCCGGTGATAGCCGCGCCAGTTGTGGAACAGATGATTGTGGTGGCGGTCGCCGTGGTTGACGTCGCCAATGATGGGATGCCCGATGTGGTTCAGATGGCGGCGGATCTGATGCTTGCGTCCGGTCTCCGGTCGAAGTTCCAGCAGGGCGTAGCGCTGCTGCGGAAAGCGGCCGAGCGGCTGGTCAAGCGTAGCGGTGGCAAGACACCGGAAATGGGTGCGCGCCTGCTGCGGCGGGTGCTCTTTCGATGCACGAGCGTCAGCCAACGCATCGGCTTTGTAGCGCAGCGGCTTGTCGATGCACCCCTGCACGAGGGGCCAACCGCGCACCAGCGCCAGATAGCGCTTCTCCACCCTGCGTTGCTCGAACTGACGGGAGAGATGACGGGCGCTGTCGGCATCAAGCGCGAACAGCAGAAGCCCGGAGGTCGCCTTGTCCAGGCGATGCACCGCGTGTACGCGCTGCCCTGCACAGTCGCGTGCCATCTGCAGTGCAAAGCGCGTCTCGTGGCGGTCGATAGGCGAGCGATGCACCAGCAGGGCCGCCGGCTTGTGGACCGAAAGCAAGGCATCGTCACGG
Source organism: Algiphilus sp. (assembly GCA_022763315.1). Classification (GTDB taxonomy): domain Bacteria; phylum Pseudomonadota; class Gammaproteobacteria; order Nevskiales; family Nevskiaceae; genus Algiphilus. The sequence goes on along the minus strand of JALEHA010000245.1, from coordinate 2,562 downwards.
TGAATGACGGAAAAGGCGTTCAGGTCGCACTGGCTTTGCATGGCGCAACTCTACGCGCCCACGCAGGGCCCCCACCGCCGCAAGGACCCGTGCAGGCCGATGGTCGCCTTGGCCCTTGTGCATTGCGCGGCAGAAAAAGTGTGCAAAAACGCACAGACACGCCCCACAGCATGGGGTAATTTGTTTGTAGGAATGGCGGAATATGGCGCGACTTCACACCGCTGCCGCCATGCGCCGATTGGCTATGGGGCGTGAACACGCCACAACGCGTGAATTTGCAGAACAATATGATGACACTGCGTACCAAGAAGGCGAGCGTCGACATGCACCTCAGGGTGGTGACTGCATGAAGAGCGCTAATCCGCAGCTTGCGCTGATATTCGTGTCGCTGGTCGGGCTCGTCGGCTGCGATGGCATTCAGGATCGCACCGTCAATGCACCGCTCCCTGCCGAGGACGGTTCGCATTCACCCATCCCGGGTGACGATGCCCCCGTACCGGTATTCCCTTTGCCTCCCGAAGATTGGGCACCCGTGCCACCCGAGGATGCACCACCGCCAGAGATTGGTGATGACGCCATCGGAAGCAACCGATGGGATCAGAGCCGTTGGGATCAATTCACTTGGGCCGAATAACCACCATGCGTACATTGCACCTTTGTTTCCTGGGACTTCTCGCGAGCTGCACGGCATGGAGCGCTGCCTACGCCCAGGTCGGCAATGCCAGCGGGCAAGCGGTGCCTGCCCCCTCCAACGACCGTTGGGGTGTTACACCCGCCATGCCCCACGTCTTCGAGCCCGGGGAACCGGCGAGCGCACGGGAAGTAAATGAGAACTTCGAGTATCTACTGCAACTGATCGCTCCCGATGCTTTGGGGGCGCCGATGCAGCCGGTGGGCCTCATTGCCATCGAGGGTAAACAGGACGGTGGAGGATTCGCGCGCGGTTTCGTTGAAGAATTCACGTTGCGCTTCAGCAATCAGGTCAACATCGGGACGCATCCGATACACATCGGGAGAACGGATCCACCGATCCTGGAACTCGTTGTGAGCTTCCCGCAAGGCAAGATTCAAACGAAGCGGCTAGAGGACGGCGGCGACCCATGGCTGGCCCTCTACACGCTTGGCGCGAACAGTATCAATGTGATGCTCGACATCACTCTGCCAGTAGATATCTCCCTGCTGCCGGATTCAGATCAGGTTCTCGACGGCGCCCAACCATGGAAACGCTCTCTGGAAAGGGCTATCGGGTTCTCGATACGCTCAGAGCAATTTTCGGTGGTATCTGTAACCGAAGAGACCGGCAGGACGGGCTTGACCCGATTCCGCGTGGCAGTGGTTCCTGTCAATCTCAACATCGTGGCCCGCGTAGCTGACGTGAGCACGGGGGGACGTCCAATGAGTTACGCGCTGGAAAAGGACTTCCTCCGCGATGCGGTGGTCAACTCCACCGTACCTGCCGCCATCTGCGCAAACAGTCAGGACTTGATCCTTGGCCCTAGAGCCTGCTCGTACACGAACTGTGAAGCGCTGGACCTTGATCAGGATTACTTTCCCATGAACCGCGTCAGCTATTCCACCTGGGATATCGGCGGAGGGCAGGAAATAGCGCGTACAGGATTCGATCGGCGCGCTAACAACGTCGGACTCCGACCACGGGTGGAAGAGCACCGCTTTTCAGGCTGGATCATGTGCCCGCTGTTACAGGCCTATACCGCCCACGAGACAGGCCCGATCACCAATCCGCCCATGATCTTTAACGCCGGTGAGGGCTCGACCACCATTTACCGAATTGATCAACTGGCCTACCAGGATCCTTCGATTCAACGGGACGCCTATGGATGGCGAATTGCTGCGACCATGGCATCGTCGGGACTGAACATTTCGCGCTACTCCGAGACGCTTGATCGCGACAGGCCCGGCTGCATGGAGACGGGATCACGCACCGAATACGTCTACAGCTTTTCCCAGAATTCCGACGATGGATCCTCTTTGAACCTTACTTCAGACACATTTACCGACCGTGGCAAGAACAATGAAGCGGAGCCTTGCGATGATTTCGTACTACTCCGTGGCTTCATTGAGGCAACGCGGTGACGTGACCGCACTGCGCAAGTCCGACATGGGGAATTTTTGCTCCGCCTGGACCATCGCCATCCTTTCCGCAGGGCGACCTCATTCACCGCCAAAGGCGCAGGGCTAGGAACTAGTCCAACGTTCCCACCCAGCCACGAATAACCTCCGCATGCTGGGCAACGAGTCGGTGGCCTTCATCGATGGCCTCCTTCGCGCGATGAAAATCCATGAAGGCAAAGTCCGGAAGCAAGGGGTTCAGCGTGACCTCCGGCGGGTCGCCAGCCATGCGGCTGCGGGTGACGCGGTCCTGCATGATGTTGACGCTGTTGGCGATGACGTCGAAGAGACCGGGGTCTTCGTCCTCGTCTTCACTGTCGCTCTTGGAGAATGAGGTCAGTACCCGCTCCCAGAAGCCGCCTTCTCCCTTGTTTTCCTCCGCTTGCTTGCGCGCCTGCTCGCGGCTGGCCTTGGACAGGTGCGAGCTGATGA
>JALEHA010000244.1 GCA_022763315.1 Algiphilus sp. | reverse complement strand
GGGGGGCGAGTGGGACGGGACGTCTGGGTCGTGTCGAGCACCTTGTCGCGATGACGACCGGCCGCGGAGTCGTTAGCGTATCCTCGACGGACATAACAAGGGACAGCGCAACACGCGCGCAGGCGACATGGCAAACGAGACGAGGCAGCGTCCGATCGCAACGGGAGCGGCGGATGCGCTGCTCCAGCGTTACCAGGCAGTCCGGGACCAGACCATGCAATTGGTCGAACCGCTCTCCGCGGAGGACGCCTGTGTGCAGTCCATGCCAGCGGCGAGCCCCGCCAAGTGGCATCTGGCGCACACGACCTGGTTCTTTGAGCAGTTCCTGCTCGGCCGCAACAAGGACTACGTGCCCTACGAGGGCGGCTGGGACTATCTGTTCAATTCCTACTATCAGTCGGTCGGACCGATGCATGCTCGGCCGCAGCGCGGCATGTTGACGCGGCCCAGCCTGGAGGCGGTGCGCGCCTACCGAGCGGAAGTGGACGCACGCATGATGGCCTTGATCGCACGTGACAGCGAGGCCGACACGGTGGCGCGCATCACGCTCGGGCTGCACCACGAACAGCAGCATCAGGAATTGATTCTCACCGACCTCAAGCATCTCCTGTCCCTCAATCCGCTGGAGCCCAGCTACCGGGAGCTGGGGCTGAAAGCGGTGGGCAGCGCGCCTTCGCTCCGCTTCGTCGAGGGACAGAGCGGTGTGGTGGCGATGGGGCATGAGGGCGAGCACTTCGCCTTCGACTGCGAAACCCCCCGACATCAGACCCTACTGCATCCCCATGCCTTGGCGAACCGGCTGGTCACCAATGCCGAGTTCCGCGCCTTCATCGAGGATGGCGGCTATCGCGAGCCGACCCTGTGGCTGTCGGATGGCTGGGACACGATCCGCGCCCAGGGCTGGCGGCATCCGCTGTACTGGTCGGACGATCTGGAAAGCGAGTTCACGCTGGCCGGTCGCCGCACCATCGATCCGCATGCGCCGGTCGTGCACGTCAGCTACTTCGAGGCTGATGCCTTCGCGCGCTGGGCCGGCGCCCGTCTGCCGACTGAAGCGGAATGGGAGCATGCAGCCAGCAGCCATCCGGTGGACGGCAATCTGCTCGACAGCGGTCGCCTGCATCCTCGGGCGGCCGGTGACGGCGATGGACTGCTCCAACTCTGGGGAGATGTCTGGGAATGGACGGCCAGCCCCTATGTCAGCTATCCCGGTTATCGCCCGCTGCCGGGGGCGTTGGGCGAGTACAACGGCAAGTTCATGTGTGGTCAGTTCGTGTTGCGCGGAGGCTCCGTCGCTACCCCGGCGGACCACATCCGAGCAAGCTACCGCAACTTCTTTGGCCCTGCCGATCGTTGGCAATTCATGGGCATCCGACTGGCGAAAGATCTGTGAACAAGAGTGCAGTGACGGCGGTACCCGCGCCACAGGAGCCCGCCGTCGAGGACTTCGCCGGCGACGCGCTGGCGGGCCTCTCGGCGCAGCCCAAGACCTTGCCTTCCAAGTATCTCTACGACACGCGCGGATCGGAACTCTTCGAGGCCATCTGCGAACAGCCGGAGTACTACCCAACGCGCACTGAGCTGTCCATCCTGCAGGACGAGGCGGCCTCCATGGCAGAGGCGGTAGGACCGCGCGCACTGGTGGTGGAGTACGGCAGCGGTAGCGGCATCAAGACCCGACGCCTGCTCGATGCTCTGCCCGACCCGGTCGCCTATGTCCCGATCGAGATTTCGCATAGTGCGCTCAACGCCAGCGTGGCCGAGCTGGCGACGCAGTTCCCGGAGATCGAAATGCTGCCGCTGTGTGCGGACTTCCTCCAGCCGGTGCGCCTGCCGGCGTCCGAGCGTCCGGCCGAGCGCGTACTGATCTTTTTCCCGGGGTCCACCCTCGGCAATTTCGACACCGATGCGGCAGTGCGTCTTCTGACCACGATGCGCACGGAAATGGGCGACAACGGCGCGGCTCTGATCGGTATCGATCTGAAGAAGGACCCCGCCATGATCGAGGCCGCCTACAACGACGCGGCCGGGGTGACGGCCGATTTCACCTTGAATCTGCTCGATCGCATGAATCGCGAGCTCGACGCCGATTTCGACCGCGAACGATTCACGCACCGGGCGCGCTACAACGCCATCGCGGGCCGTATCGAGACGCACATCGTCAGCGATTGTGCGCAGACGGTGCGGGTTGCGGGCCGGCCCATCGCATTCACCGAAGGCGAGGGCATTCTGGTCGAGTACAGCTGCAAGTACTCACAGTCGGATTTTGCAGCCATGGCCCATCGTGCCGGACTCGTGGTGACACGCAGTTGGACCGATGCCGACCGCCGCTTCGCGCTGCAATTGGTGGAGCCGCTGCCGGAATAGTCCGCCGTGGCGGCCGATGCAGGCGACGCACTGACGGTCCGGAGGACAGGGCAGCCGTGCTTGAGGCTGTAGTCGACTTCAGGGTGTAGCATGGCTTTGCAATTGGATCGAGGAAGGCGATGCCCAAGGCAACCATCGGCCAAATCGCGCGCGCCAGTGGCGTGGCGGTGGAAACCATTCGCTATTACGAAAGAGCCGGTCTGCTGCCGACGCCGGCGCGCAGCGCGGGCGGCTATCGACTTTTTCCGGACGGGACGGTGGCGCGACTGCACTTCATCCAGCGCGCCAAGCGCCTTGGCTTCACCCTGGACGAGGTACAGCGCCTGCTCAGCCTGGCCGACAATCGAGCCGCGAGTAGTGCGGTACGCGCGCTGGCGGCGGAAAAGCTGAAAGGCATAGAAGGCCGTTTGCGCGACCTTCAGCGTATGCGCGACGCCCTGGCTGCGCTGATTTCAGACTGCGATGGACAGGGCAGCACGGCCGCTTGTCCCATCATCCATGCACTGGCGGACAATGCGCACGGCACCGCTGTAGTGGACGCGCCGGAGGCCACTCGGCCGCGGACGTAGCCGCACGGGCGCGTTGGGCGTCCAGCAGCGCACTGCGGGCCCCCGTGCTTCAGCCGTATGGCATGCGCCGAGCGGCGAAGGCTTGGCGAGCTGAGCGCTCGGACGTTCCGGGCGCGGCATAATGCGCCCATGCGAAACGCGTCGCGCCCATTCCGAGGTCTGGCTCACTGGTTGGCACTGCTTGCTGTGCTCAGCCAGGCCTTGTTGCCGGTGGCGCATGCGCAACTCATGGCGCGCGCCGACGGCCATCCGCTGGCGCTGCTCGCGTGCGGCCTGGGCTCGGCCGACTTCGTCGACGCGCTGGAAGATGTGCTGCCCCCCGAGTTGCTCGCGGCCCAGGCCGAGGACGGCGCTAACGGGACAAGCAGTGCCTACGAGTGTCCCGCCTGCGCGGCTCTGTCGGCGAACGGCAACGGGCTGGCGCCGAGCTTGGCGCTCGATGGGGCCGCCGCGGCGGCAGGTGTCCGGCGGCCTGGCGCGGACGCTGGCCTCAACCGTCACGCGCGGCAGGCGCTGCGTCCACCGGTGCGCGCACCCCCGGTCTGATCATCCGCCGCTCGGCGGAATACCTCACGCACGCATATCCCTTTTCCGCGCCACCGCTCGCGGGGCGCGACTGTTGAGATCAGACCATGCTTTTGAATCCTGTGCGCGGCGCATTGCTTGCCGCAGCCTGCTGTCTTCCCTGTACCCCCGTCCTTGCCGACGGGAATCACACCGCACCCGCGCGCGCGGACAGCCATGCGCCGATCGGCGTAATGGGCGATCACGTCCATAGCGCCGGTGAGTTCATGGTCTCCTACCGCTATATGCGGATGGAGATGTCCGGCAACCGCATCGGACGCGATGACGTCAGCCCCGAATTCATCGTTCAGAACGTTCCCAATCGCTTCGACGGGCCCGCTACCTTGCGTGTTGTGCCCACCGAGATGACGATGGAGATGCACATGCTCGGCATGATGTATGGATGGAACGACACCGTCACCCTCATGGCCATGCTGCCGGTGGTGGCCAACAGCATGCAGCACCTGACCTTCCAGGGCATGTCCGGCGCCAATCGGCTCGGCACCTTCGAAACCAGCAGCGAGGGCATCGGCGACATCGGGCTTTCGGCGCTGTTCCGTCTGCACGACGACGGCAATCAATTGCTGGTGGGACGTCTGGGGCTGCGTGCGCCTACCGGCTCGGTCGACGAAACCGCGCAGGTGCTGACGCCGATGAACACACGCCCCACGCTGCGCATGCCCTATCCGATGCAGCTGGGCAGTGGCACCTATGCCGTCACGCCGGCTCTGACATGGCGCCGCTATCTGGGTGCGGCGAGTATTGGTGCGCAGTATGACGGCGTGCTCCAGCTTGGCCGCAACGATGAGGGCTATACCCTGGGCGACCAGCATGCCGTCGGTGCCTGGGCGGCCTACGGTTGGGCGCCTTGGATGTCGACCTCGCTGCGCGCGCGCGCCAGCAGTCGCGAACGCATCCAAGGCGTGGACCGCCGCATCATGGCGCCGATCCAGACCGCGAATCCGGATTTCCAGGGCGGCGACCGGGTGGAAGCCGGCATCGGCGTGAATCTTCTGGGCGTCGAGGGCGCCCTGCGCCACCATCGCCTGGCGATGGAGATGCTCTGGCCCTTCTACCAGGACCTCAATGGTCCGCAGATGGAGAGTGACTACACCTTCACGGTCGGCTATCAGTACGCTTGGTAAGACGGTGCCGGCGCGCGGTCTTTGGGCCGCGCGCCGTCGCCTATCCACCCGCCTCAGTGCACCGGAGGTGCCTGATAGTGCGCTGCTGCCCCGGTGGGCTCGCGGCCCGGCGGTTGCGCAAGGACGCGCTCCAGTGCCGCGGAGAGGGCAAGTTCTGGGTCGTGCGGGTGGATGCCGACGCGCAGGGTGCGACCCGTGCGGCGCGCCAGCGTGATCTGTGCACGATTCCAGGTCTGGAGGGCATGCGCCCGCCACCGTTGATCCGCTTCAAAGCCAATCAGTGGCTGCGCTTCCAGCCGCCCACTCTCGGTGTGGATGATGCCGCTGGTGACTTCGATGTGTCGGAACGGCAGCGCGCGCAGCGACGCGCGATCCATATCCCCCAGCGCCCAGGCCGGCGGGACGTAGAGCGTCGGCAAAGGGAGTCCGTGTTCGCCGAACCAATCGTGGCTGGCTTGCATGAGCCGCCCGATCGATGCCCGGTCGAGCGCAAGATGCTCCGCGGCATCACGCGAGATCAATGCCGAGTGCACGCGATGGCGTAGCCCGCGGACGTGTAGCGCACGGTGCAACCAGCCATGCGCCGCCAGCGCATGGCCTTCGTCATGCCAGCGCCGCAGCTGCGCAAGGGCCGCGCCTTTCCACGGTTTTCCCGGCACCACCAGCAGCGTCGCGGGCGCCCATCCTTGGGCGCGGCTGTGAGCAATGAGGGAGGCGACGCGGTCCAGCGTCTCGGGCATCACGTCATGGATCGACAGCCAGGCGCGCAGGTCCGGGCTGCGGTGCCGCCTCATCGCGCTGGGGCGTGCTGGTCGAGCAGCGACACCCAGTGCGCCAGGGTCTCGTTGTTGAGCCGTTCGGCCGCATCACGCGCCCGCTCGGCGCTGTCCTGGCGTGCCGCCGGTGACTGCTGCTGCACACGACGGATGGTTTCAGTCAGGCTGGCGTGGCCGTGCAGCGGGATCAGTCCGTCGCGCAGCGAATGCCAGCTATGAATGCCGGCATTCTCGGCAACGATGGCCGGGCGGCCGCGCGACATTGCTTCCAGCGCGATGGAGCCGAAGGTCTCGAGGCGCGATGGCAGCAGCAGCAGGTCCGAGGCATCCAGCAGCTGGCGCAGCGCTTCGCGATCGAGCCAACCCACCATCTCGACATTGTCGAGTCGGCGCGTCTCGCGCTCCAGTTGGCGGCGCAACGGGCCGTCGCCAGCGATGACGAAACGCAGATCTGGAAGGGCGCGCGCGGCTTCGATGATCGTGGGAATATTCTTTTCAGGCGCAAGGCGACCGGCGAAGACCAGTTGGCGCAGCGGGCCGCGCAGCGGTTCTACGGGTTCTTCGATAAAGCGCGTCGGCAGCGGCGTGCCCATGATCTGCACCTGTTCCGCGCCGAGCCTGCGCACGGTGTCGACCAGGCGGCTGCTATGCACCAGCGTGGCGTCCGCATTGCTGCACAGCAGGCGATTGACCCCGGTCAGGAAGCCATTGGCGATGCTGCGTGAAATCGGGTTCCAGTAGAGGCTCGACAGCGCCTCGAATTCGGTGTGGAAGGCGGTGAAGAAGCCGCAGCCCATGCGCCGCGCCAACGCCAGCCCGAGCAGACCAAAGGGGCCCGGCGTGATGGCGACCACCACATCCGGTCGCATGCGCAGCATCTGCCGCCACAGCGCCGGCACATTCGGCGTCAGCAACCGTTGGGTGGGATCGCCAGGCAAGGGTACGCTGAAGCCGCTGAAGGGGCGTCGCTTACGGGTTGGCTGAAAGATCTCCACCTGATCGACCTGATGCCGCAGCTGGGCGATCAGATCGCTGTAGTAGCTGCCAGCGCCGTTGCGCTCGGCTTCGGCGTCGGAGAAAAAGGCGACGCGCAGTTGCCGGGCGGTGGCGGTGGTGCGGGCGCTGGTGTCGAGTTCCGTCGACGAGCGGGCGGGCGAGCTGTAGGCGAATTCCATGTCAGGACACCTTGCGTGCGGAAGAAGGGGCGGCAGCCGGCCGCGCGGCCTGCGCGCACATGCGTTGATAGCAGGCCTGCATGTCACGCAGCAGCGCGGGGTCGGGGCGGTCGGCCTCGGTCACATCGTGAACGTGTCGGCTCTGCTGGCCACGGGCCGCTTCGGCATCGGCGCGCTCGAAGGCGTCTGCCAGCGCTTCGGAGGGATCGAAACCGATTGCCCTGAGCGCGCTGCGCAGTGTCTGTCCCGGCGCGGCGCGCAGATCGGCTTGGTCGACAGCCACCATCCGCTCCGGGTGCGCCTGCAGCTGCGCCTCAAGATGCCGGTACTGGCCGGCAAAGCGTTCCGCGAAGCGGGGCCCGAGATGCCTGCGTTCGGGGTCGACCGCAAACAGGCGGCGGCCGGGCTCGATGGCGCTGATCTGTGAAGCCAGTGCAGAGGCCGGATCGCGCAGACAGATGATGAAGCGCGCATCGGGAAAGGCCTCCGCCAGCGCGCCTGCCCAGGAGGCGAAGGCGGCATTCTTGCTGAGCAGCTGGCGCTGACCTCCCGAGGCGTAGCAGTGCTTCTGCAGAATGCTCCGGTAGGCCTGCATGATGCTGGTGCGTTCCTCGGCATCGGTTTCGCGGTCGAGGGCAGCCAGGCGCCACAGTGCCGGGGTATCCGGGAAAGCGAGCGCCATGATGAAGCAGGCCGCAAAGGGCAGCAGGGCGAGGTAGTCTTCCTCGGCGTCATCAAGGCCGACTTCATGGATGGCGTCGAAGTCTCCCGCAAGCCAGCGCGTCAGCGCATCGCGCAACCGTCGCATCGGTGCGCCGCCGAGGCGGTCGACACGGCCAACGCCCTGCCACAGTAGGCGCTCGCTGATGGAGGGGGCAAGCACAGCCTGCCAGGTCGTCATCGTGGTGAAGCGTGCCGCATCCTCCGCCAGCAGCCGATGCACGAAGGTGGTGCCGCTGCGCGGAATGCCGAGCACGAACAGGGGCGAGGTCAGCGGTTGCTGGCGGGCACTGCGGAAGCACAGGGCATCCGCGCCGAATCCGAGCCAGTGACAGGCCTGGAGCGCAAGGTAGGGCGGCACGGCCGCTGCCAGAGTGCTGGCGCGGCGCACGCTGAGCGGCGCCAGCGCCTGGCCGGGCCGGAGCGCATCGCGCAGCAGAGCGGAGTGGATGCGCAGACTCCGTGCGAACGGCGCGTTCATGGCTGCGCTCGCGGGTGGCGCTTCGACTTGTCGAGGGTCTGCAGCATGGCGCGCACAGTGCCCGCAGCCGGTTGCAACCGTGTTACAGAAAAATGGCGGCTGGGTGACACCAGTGTAAAGGCCCGATGGGGCCTTCGGCCAGTGTCAGCCAGCCGCCGCTGCGCCCGGTGCAGCCGGGCGCGCCCTTCCTCAGCGTGTGGCTACGCGCTTGATGTTGCCCGGCGTAAAGTGCCGCTGGCTGAAGGAAACGTCGGTCTCGAACAGTGGCTCCTCGTTGCTGATCTCTTGCACCAGATAACGGTTGGCCTGCAGGTCGTAGACGGTCGACCCGGCGGTCGCCACGGCGTCCTTCCAGACGATCTGAAGCGGATGCAGTTCCTGAATGCGCCACAGCTGATCGCGCTGGTCGTAGACATCCACCGCCAGGATCGTCCAGGTGTCCTCATCGACGTAGAAGGTTCGGCGCTTGTAGATGTGGCTGGTGTCCTCGCGGAGCTCGGACTCCACCACCCAGACGCGATGCTTCTCGTAGCGCGTCAGATCCTGATTGAGGTGGCGATCGCCGGTGAGGTCATCGTAGCTGTTGCGGTTGTCGGCGAGTTTGTAGGCGTTATAAGGCACGATCATCTCGCGCTTGCCGACCAGCTTCCAGTTGTAGCGGTCGGTGGCGCCATTGAACATATCGAGCTGGTCATTGGTGCGCAGCCCGTCCGAACCCGTTCCCGGGTTGTCGTAGGCAACATCCGGGGCGCGCCGGACGCGGCGCTGGCCGGCGTTGTACTGCCAGGCGCGGCGGGCCTCTTTGATCTGGTCCAGCGTCTCGTGCACAAGCAGCACATTGCCTGCTTGGCGCGGCGGGCCGATCACGCGCTGCAGAAAGTAGATGCCGACGTTCTCCAGCTCATCCACGGTCACTCCTTCATTGCTGTAGTGGAAGCGGATGTCTTCCTGCAGTTTGAAGGGGGTGTACATGCCGTTGGACTGCACTGCCAACTGGACGTTGTAGCGCTGGATCGACTGCGAGCGATAGCGCAGTTTGTGATTCCACATCACCGCTTTGCCGGTGTCCGGCAATGGGAACGGGATGCCGGTGGTGGCGTCATTGATGCTCTCGCCGCCGTTGCTCAGATAGGCGCGTTCGGCATTGCGCTTGTTCGCCTCATAGACGAACTCGGGGGCTCGCCCGGTGCGGTGGCTCTTGTACAGGGGCATCTTGTAGCTCTGCGGAAAACGCTTCAGCAGTGCTTTCTGGCCCTCGGTGAGGAACTCGGCGTAGTCGGCCATGTTGTCCGCCGTAATCACCGCGATGGGTTCTTCGGAGGCGAAGGGCTCGTAGCTTTCGAGATAGCGCTCCTCGCCTTTCGGCGGGCGCGGAATGGAGTAGCCGCCGTCCCAGGCTGGAATGGAGCCATCGGCGTTGCCAGCCCGTTCAGCACCCATCGGAGTGAGATCCTGTCCGAGGCGTTCCACCGGTCGATCCGGCGGGCCGTCGGCGGCGTAAACGGGCAGGGCCAAGGCGGCCACCAACGTCAGTATCGTGCGATGCATATCCTGTCTCCTCGGGCCGCACCTCGAAGGGTGCATGTCATTGTGGTGACAGGATAGCGCGCCTGTCGATTGGCGCACAGCCCGTGTGTCGTATTGCGCCCTACCGCAGGTCGCGAATCAGGATTCCTGCGTCGCGTCGAGGGGGCGGAAGCTGACGCCCTGCATGTGGCAGGTGACGATCGCCGTGCGCAGCGCCTTGATGGCATTCGGACGCGGAAAGCTCTTGCGCCAGATCAGCGCCACACGACGCTGCGGCACGGGGTCGGTGAAGGGACGGGCGACCAGATACTGCTGGCTCTCCTCGGGGCGGTTCTCGTGACTGCTGCGCGGGAGCACGCTGATGCCGATTTCACTGGCCACCATGTGGCGGATCGTCTCCAGACTGGAGCCAGTCTGCGGCCGCGGGCCCGGCGCATTGCTGTCGATGCATTTGGGGCAGGCTTCCACGACCTGCTCGCGGAAGCAGTGACCTGGACCAAGCAGCAGCAGATTCTCTTCACCCATCTCGTTGGCGGGGATGGCATCCCGATCCGCCCAACGATGATTCTGCGGCAACAGCACGATGAAGTCTTCGTCGTAGACCGACCAGACGTGCAGATTGCTCGCCTCAATCGGCAGGGCGACCAGCGCGGCGTCGAGTTCGTTGTCGTGTAGCTGCTCGAGCAACTGCGCCGTGAAATTTTCCTCGAGAATCAGCGGCATGCTGGGCGCGGTCTCGCGCAGCATCGGCACCAGATAGGGCAGCAGATAGGGGCCTACGGTGTAGATGGCGCCGAGTCGGACCGGGCCCATGAGTTCGTCCTTGCCCTGCTTGGCAAGGTCTTCCACCAGCGCGGCTTCGGCGAGCACACGCTTGGCCTGCGCGCAGATGCGTTCGCCGACCAGGGTGGGCCGGACTTCGCCGCGATTGCGTTCGAACAGCGTGACATCGAGGGTTTCCTCGAGCTTCCGGATCGCGACCGACAGCGTGGGTTGCGACACAAAGGAACGCTCGGCCGCGCGCCCGAAGTGACGCTCCTTCTCCAGATTGACCAGGTATCGCAGTTCGGTAAGGGTCATGCGTGGGCAAGCCAGTCCTGAGCAGGAAGATAATCGTGCAGCAATGCGGCTTCATCGCTGGCCTCGGGCGGATGATAGTCGTAGCGCCAATGCGCTTGCGGCGGCATCGACATCAATATGGACTCGGTACGACCGCCCGATTGCAGGCCGAATAGCGTACCGCGGTCGTAGACCAGATTGAATTCCACATAGCGCCCGCGGCGGTAACACTGCCAGTCGCGCTCGCGCTGGCCGTAAGGCATGTCGCGGCGGCGCTGCACGATGGGCAGGTAGGCATCAGGATAGGCCTCGGCGACGGCTCGCATGATGCCGAAGCAGTGGTCAAAGCCACCGCTGTTCAGATCGTCGAAGAAGATGCCGCCGACGCCGCGCGCCTCGTTGCGATGGCGGATCCAGAAGTAGTCGTCGCACTGCTGCTTGTAGTCGGCATAGAGCGTATCGCCGAAGGGCGCCAGTGCATCGCGCGCCGTCTGATGCCAGGACACGCAGTCTTCGCGAAATCCGTAGTAGGGCGTGAGGTCGAATCCGCCACCGAACCACCAGACCGGGTCCTTGTCGGGCGCCTCCGCGACAAAGAAGCGGACGTTGGCATGGCTTGTCGGTACGTAGGGGTTGCGCGGATGCAGCACCACGGATACGCCCATGGCCCGAAAGCTGCGCCCGGCGAGTTCCGGTCGCGCTTGTGATGCCGACGGCGGCAGCGCTTTGCCGTGTACCACGGAAAAGGCCACGCCGGCCCGCTCAAACAGTCCGCCTTCGCTGAGCACGCGCGTGTCGCCGCCACCGCCCTCGGCCCGATCCCACCGGTCGGCGTGAAAGCGCTGCGCGCCATCGGCCTCCTCCAGTCGCGCACAGAGGCGGTTCTGATAATCAGCCAGAAAGGCCTGGACGGTTTCGGGGTCAGGGGTATGGGGCATCAGCGCACCTGCTGGCCGGAGCGGACGTCGCGGATAGTGGAGGGCCGGCCGAGGCCGCCAAGCGCGCCGGGCACCAGATAATCGAGCGCCTTGGAGAACTGGCGCCGCACGGCGGTGGCGCCATCGGCCGGCGGCAGGCCGTTGCGGTTGGCGCTGGTCGACACCAGCGCTTCCCCCCAGGCCTTGCACAGCCGCGCCGCCACCGGGTGGTTGGTGACACGGATCGCGATGCGGTCGCTGTCGCCGGTGATCCAGTAGGGCGCATCACTGCGCGCCGGGAACAGCCAGGTAGTCGGCCCGGGCCAGCTCTCGAAAGCGCGCTTGAGCGCACTGCGCGAGGGCAGCGTGATCCAGGCTTCGAGGGCCTCGAAATGGTCGCTGATCAGAATCAGGCCCTTGTCGACGGGGCGTTGCTTGGCCGCCAGCAGCGCGCCTACCGCCGCCGGATTGCGGGGATCACAGCCCAGGCCCCATACCCCTTCGGTGGGGTAGGCAACGAGGCCGCCGCGCGCCAGAACCTCGGCGGCCTCGCGGTAGGCAAGCGCCAGCATCAGTCGTTGTGGGCGCTATCGGCCGGGCTGTCTGCCCCGGACGGCTGTGCGCTGCTGGATGCATTGCCGGATGCCATGGTCTTGGCCGTCCCCTTCTTGGCGGCAGACTTTTTGGCTGATGCCTTCTTGGCGCTGGTCTTCTTCGCCGCCGACTTCTTTGTCGCCGATTTCTTGGCGGCAGCCTTTTTGGCGGCGCCTTTCTTGGCGGAGGATTTCTTTGCCGCCCCTTTCTTTGCCGCCGGCTTCTTCTGTTTTTCCGCTTCCAGCAGCGCCTGGCACTCTTCCAGCGTCAAGGCTTCCGCATTGGTGCCCTTGGGCACCCGCGCGCGCAGCTTGCCCTGACCCACGTAGGGCCCGAAACGTCCCTTGACGACGCGGATTTCGTGCTCCGGCCAATGCTGCAGCGTGGCGGCTTCAAGCGCTGCCTGCTTGGCCTCGTACAGTTCGATGCAGCGCTCGCGCGTGACCTTGTACGGGTCATCGTCCTTCTTCAGGGAGACGAATTCATCGCCAAAGCGGGCATAGGGGCCAAAGCGGCCGATGTTGACGACGATCTCGGTGCCATCCTCGGTGCTGCCCACGTGGCGCGGCAGCTTGAACAGTTCGAGGGCGTCTTCTAGGGTGATGGTGTCGATACGCTGGTTGGCACGCAGGGAAGCGAACTTCGGCTTTTCTTCATCGTCGCGCGTGCCGATCTGGACAAAGGGTCCGTAGCGACCGAGGCGCGCGCTCACCGGCTTGCCGCTGACCGGATCCGTGCCGAGGGTTCGGCCTTCATTGACTTCGCTGCGCGCGAGATCCTTCTTCTCCTCGACGCGCTGCGCAAAGTCCTGCCAGAAGGAGGCGAGCAGCGGCTGCACCGTCTTTTCCCCGCGCGAGACGGCGTCGAGGTCGTCCTCCAGGCGGGCGGTGAAGTCGTAGTCGACGTAGCGGGAGAAGTGGTCGGTGAGGAAGCGGTTGACGATCATGCCGACATCGGTTGGCCAGAAGGCCTTGCCTTCCATGCGCACATACTCGCGCTGCTGCAATGTGCCGATGATCGAGGCATAGGTGGACGGCCGCCCGATGTCGTACTCCTCGAGGGTCTTGACCAGGCTGGCCTCGGTAAAGCGGGGCGGCGGTTCGGTGAAGTGCTGATCGGCTGCAACCTCATGCAGCGTGATCGCCTCGCCTTCGACCAGCTCGGGCAGACGCTTGTCGTCGTCGTCTCCGCGCGCGTCGTCGCTGCCGCTCTGATAGACGGCCAGGAAACCGGGGAAGACCAGCACGGAGCCGTTCGCGCGGAAGGCGTGGTCGCCCGCGGTGAGTTCCGCACTGACCGTGTCGAAGACGGCCGAAGCCATCTGGCTGGCGACGGCGCGGCGCCAGATGAGCGTATACAGCTTGAGCTGGTCGTCGCTGAGATGGCGGCGTACGCTGTCGGGCGTGCGCGTCAAGGCGGTGGGGCGAATGGCTTCATGCGCTTCCTGCGCATTCTTGGACTTGGACTTGTACTGCCGCGGAGACTCCGGCACGTACTCCGCGCCATAGCGCTCGCCCACCATCGTGCGAATCTGCTGGATGGCTTCGCCCGCCAGGCTGACCGAGTCGGTACGCATATAGGTAATGAGGCCGACCGTTTCGCCGCCGATATCCACGCCTTCGTACAACTGCTGCGCAATCCGCATGGCGCGCGTCGAACCGAAGCCGAGTTTGCGGTTGGCTTCCTGCTGCAGCGTGGAGGTCGTGAAGGGGGGCGAAGGGTTGCGCCGACGCTGCTTCTTGTCGACCGAGCCGACCTTCAACTGTCCCGAGGCCGCGGCGAGGATGCGGTCACGTGCCGCAAAGGCGTCGTCGCCCTGGGTCAGGGTGAACTGCTCGGCCTTCTCGCCATCCAGGCGCAGCAGCTTGGCACTGAAGCCCTGCGCATCCTTTTCCACCTGCGCCGTCAGTGACCAGTATTCCTGCGGTATGAAGGCCTTGATCTCTTCCTCGCGCTCGCAGATCAGGCGCAGCGCCGGCGACTGCACACGGCCGGCGGACAGGCCGGGCGAGACCTTGCGCCACAGCAGCGGAGACAGATTGAAACCGACCAGATAGTCCAGCGCGCGCCGCGCTTGCTGGGCGCTGATCAGGTCATCCGAAATATCGCGCGGGTTGGCAATGGCCTTGCTCACTTCCTGCTGCGTGATTTCGTAGAACACGACCCGCTGCACGGTCTTGTTCTTGAGCACCTTCTTTTCCTTCAGCAACTCGAGCAGATGCCAAGCGATCGCCTCTCCTTCCCGGTCAGGGTCCGTGGCGAGTACCAGGGTGTCGGCGTCCTTGAGTGCGCTCATGATGGCGCGCACGTGCTTGGCGTTGCGCTCGATCATCTGGTAGTGCATGGCAAAGCCATCGTCGGGATCAACGGCGCCGTCCTTGGGCACCAGATCGCGGACATGGCCGTAGGAGGCCATGACCTCATAGCCAGGGCCGAGGTACTTCTTGATCGTCTTGGCCTTGGCGGGTGACTCCACGATCACCAGGCTTTGGGAGGCGGTTTCCGTAGTCATGGCGGCGAGCTTATACGCGGGCAATCGTTGGAGTGTCAAAGG
>JALEHA010000243.1 GCA_022763315.1 Algiphilus sp. | reverse complement strand
TCACTGCCTGGGAACTGGCCTCGGAAGGGATTCCGGCGACGATGATCGCCGATGCCGCCTGTGCGCAGCTGATGGCCGAAGGTCAGGTGGATTGGGTTATCGTGGGCGCGGACCGCATCGCTGCCAATGGCGATACCGCCAACAAGATCGGCACCCGCACCCTGGCCGAATGCGCGCATGCTTACGGGGTCGGCTTCATGGTGGTGGCGCCCAGCGGCACCATCGATGCGGAGTGCCCCGACGGCAGCCGCATCCCGATCGAATCGCGCAGCGGCGACGAGCTTTGCACCCTGGCCGGACACCGCGTCGCACCCGAGGGCTGCGCAGCCTGGAATCCGGTTTTTGATGTCACGCCCGCGGCGCGGATCGATGCCATCGTCTGCGAGCGCGGCGTGGCCCGGCCCAAGCAGGGGGAGGGGGCGGCGCAGTTGCTGGAGGGCTGAGGTCACCCCCGCCGGCGTGCTTCCCGTCGAGTGCCGCCGGTTCTATACTCCCGCTCCAAAGTAACCGTAGTGCATGACGCGCACGGATGTTCCATAGGACTGGGAGTAGGGCATGCGGAAGCAAGGATGGCGAGTGCATGGCCGGAGCGCAGTAATTGCGCTCGGCGTGGCGATGGGGTTGACGGCCTGCGGGGATGGCGCGGTACGCAGTCCGGATATTGTCCCGACCAGTCAGCTGGAGGCGTTGCGCATCGAAGCGGATGGCCCGCTGCGCACCCCTGCGGGAACGCAGTTCCAGTTGCGCGCGATGGCCGACTACGTTCGCAATGTATCGCCCGGCACGGAAGGCGCCGAGGATGGCCGTCTGCGTACCAGCGAGGACGTCACCGCCCGCGCTGACTGGAGCAGTCTGGCCGAGGCCATCGCGACTGTGGATGCCGGTTTGGTCGGCGGGGAGTCCCCCGGCACGGCCTCCATCCGCGCGCGCTTCCAGGACGCCAGCGATGCGGTCACGGTCACGGTCACGGATGCGGTACTTGAGGCCGTCGCCTTCGTCAAACCCGAGGGGGTGGCGCGCCAGAGCAATGATCGTTACGAGGTGCTGCAGGGCGCGGTCGTGCCTTTCGAGATTTTCGGCCGCTTCTCCGACGGTGGGGTACGCGCCTTGGATCAGGCGGCTCGACCGACCCGCTGGAGCAGTAGCGCACCCGCCGTCGCGGATAACACCGACGAAAATCGGCCTGAGCGCTTCGATACCCTTCTGCCCGGTGACGCTGCTGTTAGCGGCGCCCTGCAGGACGCCGATGGCGCGACGCCTTCTCAGGCCAGTGCGACGTTGCGCGTCCTGCCGCGCAGTGATGTCTGCCAGCTTGAGCTGCTCGCGCCGGGCGCACAAGTCACCACGCAGGCGTCCCCGCTGTGCGTTGGCTGTAATGTCGAGCAGCCCAACGCCATCGTCGACGGTAACGATGAAACCTTTGCGCGCCTCAGTATTCCGCTTGGTCTTCTGCTGCTGTCGCAGCAGTCGGTCATCGTCTCCAACCCGCAGGGGGCTAGCCTCACGGTGGGCGAGCCGGCAGGCTTTTTGATCAGCCGCAATAGCGGACTGCTCAGTCTGGAGCTGCTGTCTGGTGTGGAAGTGGCCACCGTGAGCTGCGATATCAACGGTCAGAACTGTCTGGAACGCGAGCGCTTTGGCGATGATGGCGGCGCACCGCTGAAACTGTCCCTGCTCGGCGCCTTGGGGGCGGAAGGCGTGCGTCTGCTGTCGACGCCGCCGCTGGGGATCGCCAGTGCGGATGCCAACGGTCTGCGTCTGGATTTCTCGGCCGGCCTGCTGTCGGCGGCTGCCGAGCTGAATGTGCACACCGCCTGCGCCGTGGGCCTACCGCCGGAATAAGTCGCACGCGGATGGTCGGTTCGGGCAGACGGCTCGGCTACAATAGCGGCCGTTCCGTCTCCCGAGCGCCGCCCCATGTCTGACGAAAACCGCCCGCACTATCTCTTTGTCACCGGTGGGGTGGTCTCCTCGCTGGGCAAGGGCATCGCGGCCGCTTCCTTGGCGGCGGTGCTCGAGACGCGCGGACTGAAGGTGCAGATCATCAAGCTGGACCCGTATCTGAACGTGGATGCGGGCACGATGAGCCCCTTCCAGCATGGCGAGGTCTTCGTCACGCGCGATGGCGCCGAGACCGACCTCGATCTCGGGCACTACGAACGCTTCCTGCACGGCAAGACGAGTCGTCTGTCCAATGTGACCACGGGCCAGATCTACCGCAACGTGCTCGACAAGGAGCGCCGCGGTGATTATCTCGGCTCCACCGTGCAGGTCATTCCGCACGTCACCGACGAGATCCAGCTCGCCATCGAACGTGGGGGCGAGGGCGCCGACATCTGCATTGCGGAGATCGGCGGTACGGTGGGCGATATCGAGTCGCTGCCCTTTCTCGAGGCCATCCGTCAGCTCGGCATCCGCGTTGGCAGCAAGCGCGCGATGTACATGCATCTGACGCTGCTGCCCTATGTGAAATCCTCTGGCGAAATGAAGACCAAGCCGACGCAGCACTCGGTCAAGGAGCTGCGCACCATCGGTATCCAGCCCGATGTGCTGCTCTGCCGCAGCGATCGGCCGCTGCCGGACAGCGAGCGGCGCAAGATCGCGCTGTTCACCAATGTGGCGGAGCGTTCCGTGATCTCCGCCATCGATCTGGACGACATCTACAAGATCCCCGCCTGGCTGCACCAGCAAGGGCTCGATGAGCTGGTGGTGGAGCACTTCGGCCTGCAGACGCGCAAGACCGATCTCAGCCAGTGGGACCGTGTCGTGACCTCGCGCGATGCCCAGGATCTGGAAATCGAGGTGGTGATGGTGGGCAAGTACGTCGATCTGGCGGACGCCTACATCTCCCTCAACGAGGCGCTGGAGCACGCCGGCCGGCATACCGGCAGCAAAGTGCGCATCCGCTACATCGAAGCCGAGACCATCGTGCGCCAGGGCGATCGTGTCCTACAGGGCGCGGATGCGATCCTGGTGCCTGGCGGCTTTGGCGAGCGCGGCATTGAAGGCAAGATCATCGCCTGTCAGTACGCGCGCGAGAACGGCATTCCTTATCTCGGCATCTGCCTCGGCATGCAGGTGGCGGTGATCGAATTCGCGCGCAATGTATGCGGACTCGACGGCGCCCATTCGACCGAAATCGATCCGGATACCGCCCATCCGGTCATTGGCCTGGTCACCGAGTGGCACGACTCGGGCGGCGAAGTGCAGCGTCGCACGCATTCCTCTGACAAGGGCGGCACCATGCGGCTGGGCGCACAGCGCGCTCGCCTGAGCGCCGGTACGCGTGCGCGGGCGATCTACAACGCAGAGATGATCGAGGAACGCCACCGCCACCGCTACGAGTTCAATAACCACTATCGCGAGACCATTGAGGGGCGCGGCCTGCGGATTTCCGGCGAGACGCCAGAGGACCACCTGGCTGAGATTGTCGAATTGCCTGATCATCCCTGGTTCATCGGTTGCCAGTTCCACCCCGAGTTTTCCTCCACGCCGCGCGAAGGCCACCCGTTGTTCTCGAGCTTCGTGCGCGCTGCGCGGGAGCATCATCTGTCGCATCAGGTGCAGAACGGCCCGGCCACGGCGGCGACGAGCAGCGTGCAGGGGGCGGTATGAAGCTCTGCGGCCGGGAGATCGGCACCGACCAGCCGCTGTTCCTGATCGCCGGACCCGACACGCTGGAGTCGGAAGCGCTGGCACTGGAAGTGGCTGAGACCATCAAGCCGCTTGCCGAGCAGCTCGGCATTCTCTACATCTTCAAAGGCTCCTTCGACAAGGCCAACCGGACCTCGCATACCAGCTATCGCGGTCCTGGGATGGAAGAAGGCCTGCGCATCATGCAGAAGGTCAAGGAAGAGGTCGGCGTGCCGGTGTTGACCGATGTGCACGAGGACACCGATCTGCAGGCGGTGGCCGAGGTCATCGATGTGATTCAGACCCCGGCCTTCCTGTGCCGGCAGACGAATTTCATGCAGCGCGTGGCGCGCACCGGACGGCCGATCAACGTCAAGAAGGGCCAGTTCATGAGCCCGTGGGAGATGGGAAAGGTCATCGACAAGATGACCGCCGTGGCCGAGCACAATTTTATGCTTTGCGAACGGGGTTTCTCCTTCGGCTATAACAACCTGGTGTCCGACATGCGCGGACTGGCCGCGATGCGTGCCTTTGCCCCGGTGGTCTTCGACTGCACCCACAGCGTGCAGTTGCCCGGCGGGCAGGGCGGTAGCTCCGGGGGGCAGCGCGAGTACATCCCGGTG
>JALEHA010000040.1 GCA_022763315.1 Algiphilus sp. | reverse complement strand
TATATATTATGCGCATTTATACTGCGCCATATTGCAATTGAAGCGGCGGTACCCGCAGGCACTCGCGCGACGTCAGCACTGCGCATCGGTAGGCATCCCATACCCATTCAAGCGCCTGGAGTAAAGCGATCGCGGTACGAGATTGGCGCTCGCGAATCCAGGTCCTCCACCTCTGCTGCCTCGTGCCGCTGTGAACCGATATAGGCAGATTCCAGGGCCATCGCGAAGATCGGCAGCAGTGCCAGCGCCATGACCATGACCATCACTGGTGCAGCTGTCAGGGCGGCCACCCAGATGTTGACCGGTGCCAGTGCAGCCAGCCCTATTGCCGACAGCGTCAGTGCCACAACCGCAGACACCACTGTGAAACGCAACATGCCATTCGCCCCGCAAGGATGTACTGGCAAATCGCTGCAGGTACCGTTCCATCGGACGCCTTATCGCGACCAAGTGGCGATTCCGGTCGACGAGCGGCAGCGCTGAAATGCTGCAGCGCGTCAACTCTGGGGCCTTTGGTATTGATGTGGGTCATGGCACTGGCGCGCTTGCTTGATAACCTGCGAGTAGAACGCAGGGCATGACCTGCAACAACAAGAACCGTCTCGCCGTATACAGGCCGCTCTCAGACCTGGTGCGGTGATGAATCCCCGCACAGACCCCATGATCCCGCCCCCGCTCGATGCGTTGCAGGTACGCCTGGACGCCACGCGAAAACAGCTCGAAGAGATGGACGGCATGGATGCCGACTCGCTGCGTCGCAGTGCCGAGGAGTGCCGGCGCCGCGCGCGCGAGTGTCACGAACAGCGAACTGCCGAGGGTGATGCAATGGCAGAGCGCTTTGAAGCGATCGCGGTCGATATCGCCATGGAACTCGACGAGCGCACGGCCGAGGCGCTGCTTTCCGGCGATCGCCGGAAATGAGTTGAGGGAATCAAGCCGCCACCGACCGAAGCCGACGGTGGCAAGCGCCTACATGGTTTCGGTGGGACGGTCGGACGTCAGCATGCCGCCGAGCAAGGCCTCGAAATGCTTCTGGACTTCAGCCGATTCCGGACTGAACTGCACGCCCACGCCCTGACGTCGCCGCCCCTGGGCGCCGCGAGGGTTGATCCACACCACCTTGCCGTTGATGGAATAGCGTTCCTGCTCATAGGTGAGCAGCAAGAGGACTTCGTCGCCCAACGCGAGATCCGCCGTGGTGGCGACGAACAGACCACCATTTCGAATAAACGGCATGTAAGCCGCATAGAGCGCGCCGCGATCCGGGAGGTTCAGCGTCAACAACCCAGGCTGCTGCTTTTGTGCGTTCTCGTCAGTTTCCGACATGCGACTCTCTACCGGCACCTTTGCGTGATTGCGCCCGGAGGGCAAGCCACGACACTAACAGTGATTCCACCGCAAGCTGCGGCGGCGTATTGGCGCGCAGTGCGCCACGCGCCTGCAACGTTAGCTGGTACGTCTCGACGGCGCATGTCGTTCCGATGGACGGCCCCGCTGGCAGGTGGGAAGCTGCATCGTTCCAGGCCTGCGTCGCCAACCAGTCCAGAAAGCGGGTAGCGTCCTCGCGCGTGGCAGCGACGCGACGCGCGACCTGGGTCAGCTCCGAAGGAGCGGCCTCAAGTTGCTGCAGTGCGGTATCGAAAGGCGCCGTCTCCTGGTCTTCATCCTCCAGCGCGCGGATGGGCTGGCCTGGATACATGGCCAGACGGTTCTCGCCATCGGAGATGCCCTGCGCGACGAGCCATTCGCGCGCCTGCGCCTCGCTGGGCCGTGGCACAGTGATGACCTGGGCGCGGCTACGGACGGTGGGCAGAAGATTGCGCGGCTGCTCGCTCAGCAGCAGAAAGACCGTCCCCTCTCCTGGCTCCTCCAGGGTTTTCAGCAGCGCGTTGGCGGCGTTCCGGTTGAGTCGCTCTGCAGGAAACAGCTGCACGACGCGGTACCCCCGATGGTGGCGCGACAGGGAGAGCAGCTCCGTGACCACGCGTACCTGATCGACGGTAATCTCCTGTGCAGCGCCTTCAGGCAGGATGCGTAGCGCATCCGGATGGTTGCCGGCCTGCCATTGCCGGCATCCGCCGCATTGTCCGCAAGGCGCATCCGTCCGCTGCTGGCAGAGCAGCCAGCCGGTCAGCGCCTGAGCGAAACGCTCCAATCCCGTGCCACGCGCCGCCTGCAGCACCATAGTCTGGGGCAACCGCGCGGCGCGCTCGAGGCGTTGAAGCTCCCGCAGTGTTGCGTCTTGCCAGGGAAGCACTGCCTCAGCGATCGCTGTCCCATCCTGGCTCATCTCAACCTTGCCTCCAAGGTTGCCTGTATCGCACTGCGCACATCCTCCTCGTTCTGGCCAGCATCGATGATGGCGTAGCGTTCAGGATGCTGATGGGCGCGCTCCAGATAGACCTCGCGTACTTTCTCGGCAAAACGCAGGGCCTCCTGCTCGAAACGATCCGCAGCGCCACGCCGCGCGGCGCGCGCGCGGCCGACCGTCGGCTCCAAATCCAACAGAAGCACCAGGTCCGGGCGTGTCGGGCCGCAAATCCACGATTCAAGATGGTCGAGATGCTCCGTGTCGATACCGCGACCACCGCCCTGATAGGCGTAGCTGGCGTCGACAAAGCGGTCGCTGATCACATCCTTTCCGGCCGCCAGCGCCGGTGCGATGCGCTCGCGCAAATGCTGACTGCGCGCGGCAAAAACCAGCAGTGTCTCGCATTCGGCCGTCATTTCCGCGTTGTCGCGGTCGATCAGCAGGCCACGAATGCGCTCGGCAAGTGGCGTGCCGCCAGGCTCGCGCGTGCGCAGGACCGCACGGCCCCTGGCGCTCAACCATTCGGCCACCGTATCAAGCTGTGTGCTCTTGCCGGCCCCCTCCCCGCCCTCAAGCACGATGAAGCGCCCTCGATTCACTCTCCGCCCCCTCGCTGATAGCGATTCACCGCCCGATTATGCTCGGCCAAGGTGTCTGAGAAGACATGCGTGCCGTCGTTGCGCGAGACGAAGTAGAGAGCAGTGCCCTCGGCCGGGTTCGCCGCAGCCTGCAGCGACGCCCGCCCTGGCAAACAGATCGGTGTGGGAGGCAGGCCGCCGCGGGTATAGGTGTTGTACGGCGTGTCCGTGACCAAGTCGATACGCCGCAGGCGCCCGCTACGCTCCGGATCGCGCCCGTAGAGCACGGTGGGATCGGTCTGCAAGCGCATGCCGCGTTGCAGTCGGCGCGTGAAAACACCGGCGACACGCCCTCGCTCTTCGGGGGCTCCGGTTTCCTTCTCGATGATCGAAGCCATCGTCAGTAGCGCATAGGGATTGTCCAATGGCAGGCCCTCTGCGCGCTCCGCCCAGGCGGCCTCAAGCGCCGCTTTCATGGCGCGGTGCGCGCGTTCCAGAATCTCCCTGTCCGTACTTCCGCGCGTGTAGTGATACGTTTCCGGCAGGAACCAGCCTTCCGGATTGGCCGCCTCAATCCCCAGCGATTCACGCAGCTGCGCGATGGCCTGCTCGCGTTCTTCCGGCAGCGTGTGCCTGAGGTTGTCTTCCGCGCGCAGCGCTTCCAGGGCTTCCGCCAGTGTCCAGCCTTCAATGAAGGTCACGCTGTGCTGCACGACGCGGCCGGCAACCAGCATGGCGAGCAGTTCCTGGGCCGTCACCGGTTGCACCAGGCGGTACTCGCCAGCCTGCAGGCGCGTCGTCTGGTCATTCAGTCGGCCGAACAGCCGCAGGTAGAGGCTGTCGCGTGGCGCCTGCAGCCATTGACGGCGTTCGAGATCCCGAACCAATGCAGACCAGCTGCTGCCTTCTTCGAGGACGAAGGTCGTCGGAAGCTCCGAGGGCCGAATCTTGGCCTGCATCGCCCGCCAGGCATCCGTGGCCACGGCCCCGGCTGCCGCCAAGATCAACACCAAAAGAATTGCGATCCATCGCGTCATGATGCGTCCGCCAATTGCACGCCGGGATGAGGAAAAGCTTGCATCCAGCTCGGCACGCCGGATACGCCCGCAATGGGCTGACCGTCGAGACGCTTCACGGGCCAGACACCAAAAATGCTGTTGCAGACAAAGAGGCCATCGGCGCGCCGCAATACGTCCCCGGTCGGCGCTTCCACTTCTTGAATGCGTACGCCGTGCCGTCGCGCCAGCGCGATGATGCGGTCCCGCGTGACACCGCGTACCCCGCAATCGACCACGGCCGGCGTCTTCAGTTCAAGCCCCTGTAGCCAGAATAGATTGCTACGTGTGCCGCACTGAAAGCCCCGCGCAGGTCCTCTGCACAGGCCCTCGACGGCGTTGTTGCGCTGCAGTTCCGCGGTCGCCAACACCTGATCCAGTCGATTGCAATGCTTGATGCCTGCCAAGCGCGGGTGCGCGCTAAGTCGGGCATCCAGTCCCACCAAGTCGATGCCGACAGTCCAATGCTCGGCGGGGTAAAGGGGGAATTCGTGAACGAAGAGTCCCAGGTG
>JALEHA010000242.1 GCA_022763315.1 Algiphilus sp. | reverse complement strand
GGCTTCCGCTTCGTGGGCAGCACGATCGTCTATGCCTACCTGCAGGCCACCGGCCTGGTCAACGACCACCTCGTCGGCTGTTTCCGCCACGCCCCGCTCTGCGCGGGGACGCCACCGGCGCCGCGCTAACGCGTCGAGGCCGCGTCGCGGCGTGCCTCCAGACGGTCCATGCGGTATTCGTTGATGCGGTACGCCAGCCAGACAACGAGCACGCCGAGGCCGATGGGCACCGCGAACAGGATGTGTACCTGCACAGCACCGGCGATGAGCCCCAGGCAGCCGCCCAGCACCTGGATGATGGTGAGATTGCCGCCGGTATTGTCGAGCACCATCTTCTCGAGCTCGTCCGTGTCGAGCTTCATGACCTGCTGCTCGACCAGCTCGGTGACGTTGAGCTGCTGCACCGCGCGCTCGATAGCGGCGCGGACGTAGGTCCGGCCGATGGGCGAATCCAGCATCAGCAGGGCGCGCGCCTTGAGCCACTGCAAGATACGGATGAGCACATCCTCGATCTGCTGCCAGTTCTCCGCCGTGTTGAGGTAGTCGCCGATCTGACTGGTCATGGCCGGCAGCAGATGACGGCGCGACAGATGGCTGACGGTTTCGATCCAGCTCTCGAGTTCGGCCTGTAGCTGGGCCTGCTTTTCCTCGGAGGCGAGATCGAGCTGCACCGAGGCCATGATGGCGTCGAGCAGCCGCAAGCCCTCGGTGGCCAGGCTCTGATCCTCGACGAAGCGCTTGAGCCAGCTCTCAATGGCCTCTTCGTCCAAGGACAACAGATTCTTCAGACCCAGTCCGATACGGCCCACGCCGCGATGCTGGTGCAGATAGTGCTCAATGGCGTGGTCGACCCAGCCGGCGATATGGGGCAGCCGTTCACTCAGCATCTGCCGGATGACCCGCGCCACCATCTCCCGATTCTCACTGCGCTCCGCGAATTCGCTGAGCGCCGCGCGGATCCGTTGCCAGTAGGCCTCCACCGCCTGCGGATTCCGCGCCAGTCCTTTCGCGGCCTCCTCGCCCAGATCGAAAGAGGCGGTGAGCAGCTCCGGGCCGCGCTCGTTCATCAGGCGCACGAGCAGGGCGGTGATTTCGCGACGCACCTCGGGCTTCTGCAGATTGGCGTCCACCCAATCCGCCAGCGCCTGCGTGCTGACCTCGATCAGGCGCTTCTCGGAGATGTAGGCGAGCACGATGTCAGGCGATAGCAGCTGCTGCTGCACGCTTTCGCCGAGGCTGCGCGCAATATTGGCCTGATTTTTCGGCACCAGGCCGCGCCAGCCGAGCACCTGGCCGCGCTTGGGCTGGAACAGCATCTTGATCGCCAGAAAATTGGTGAAGTAGCCGACGCAGCCCGCCACGCAGACGACGAAACCGGAGCGCAGCCAGCCATGCGCGCCGCCATACCAGTAATCCAGGGCGCCGAACAGCGCAGTGGCAAGCACCAACACCGTGCGGAAATGGCGGTCCCAGGCGGTCACGTCGCGGGTCATGCACTCTCCTATTCCCCGATGAGACGGCGCTGCCGTGCGTGGCAGGGCGTCGCCGGAAGACGTCAGCATCCCGCCAAGCCTAATCGCTGGCGCGGCATACTGCCGCGCATGCAATACAGATCTTCACTTCGGGCCGGCGCGCGCCGGCGCCCAGCGAGGCTGCTTGTCCGCGGCGGTGGCCATGGGTATTGAATGCCTGATCGATTGGGCGGAAGCACACGCCACGTTGCTGTGGTGGCTGGCTGCGGCCTCGGTGCTCACCTTTATCGGCTCGCTGATCGTGGTGCCGTGGCTGGTCGTGCGCATCCCGCAGGACTACTTTGCCCACCGGCGGCGACCAGAGCGCGCGCGTCAGCATTGGCCTCTTGCGCTGCGTCTGGCCTATGTACTGCTCAAGAATGCCCTCGGCGTACTGTTGATTGTCGTCGGCGTCGCCATGCTGGTGCTCCCCGGCCAGGGGCTGATCACCTTGTTTATCGGCGTCATGCTGCTCGACTTCCCGGGCAAGTTCCGGCTGGAACGCCGTATCGTCAGTTATCCCAGCGTCCTGCGCGCCATGAACTGGCTCCGGGCGCGACGCGGCGTCGCTCCGTTGCGGCTTTAGGCGCCCACCGCCTGCGCTTTCCGCTGCCGCCAAAGCAGCGTCAGATAGAGTAGACCGCAGAGCGCGGCGCCGGCGATGAGCCCGTTCGAGAGCCAGCCTTCGAAGTGATAGTGCGGATGCCCCTGGAAGGCCGCGTGCAGGCCGGCGTGCACCACCAGGAAAGCGCTGACGCCGACCTTGGTATGGCGCCGCACCCGTTCCGAAGTCGCCGCGATGCCGAAGAACAGCAACACAAACATCGGCACATGCATCAGCACGAAGACTGGATAGGCGACCGATTCTGGCAGAAAGCTGGTTACCGGCAGCACCCGCCATTCCGCGTGCAGGACGGCGTCGAGTTCGTGGCAGAGGATGAGCGAGAAGCCGGTATAGCAGACCAGGTCGGGGAGGAACGGGGAGGACGGTTGCGACATGGCGGTTGCGCCTGATGGGGAATGGAAGGGCAGTCTTGACGGCACGCGTCATGGTGGCAATGTCCCGCTAGGTCATAGCCTTCAGCCAGCCATTGCGCGATGCTTGCCGCTCCTCTCGGTTTTTCGCCACGCGCGTCCCCCCATGACCTTTGCCGATGTCCTGCGCCACGAACGCACCCGCGCTGGCCTGCCGCAGCTGCGCCTTGCCCTGGAAGCACGCACCTCGCAGCGCCACATCAGCCGTCTGGAGAGCGGCCACGTGCGCCCCAGCCAAGCGATGGTGCTGCGTCTGGCCCAGGCGCTGCGGCTGTCCCTGCGCCGGCGCAATCACCTGCTGGAGGCGGCGGGCTTTGCTCCGCGCTTTCGCGCCGACGCCCTGGACAGCGCGGACATGGCCGCGCTGCGCGACGCGGTGCGACTGCTACTCGATCACATGGCGCCCAATCCGGCGCTGGCGGCTGACCGACACTGGAATCTCTACCAGGCCAATACGCCCATGCGCTGCTTGTTTGCCGCCCTCGCCCCGGAGGCGGCGGGAAATGTCGCCGCCGGACCGCGCAATCTGATGCAATGGATCTGGCAGCCCGACGGCCTGCGCCGCTGCTGTCGCAACTGGTCGGAGATCGCGCCGTGGATCTGGCGTCAGCTCAGCGACGACGCCGCCGACGCCGGCAGCGCTGAACTGGATGCGCTGCTGGCGCGCCATGCCTCTGAGGTGGACGTACCCGGGGCGCAGGTCGACGGCGCGCCGATGCCGTCCATGCTGCCATTGGTGCTGGAACTTGGCGGCAGCGAGCTGCGCCTGCTCAGCCTGATCGCGCGTTTCGGTAGCCCGAGCAGCGCCACCGCCGAGGAACTGCGCATCGAAACCTTCATCCCGGCCGACGCGGACAGCCGGCAGCGGCTGGAGGCGCTGATGGGCGGCTCAGCCGGCGAGGCGCCAGCGGGTGCCCTGCGCTGAATCCTCGATGGTCACACCCAGCGCGGTCAGTTCGTCGCGAATGCGGTCGGCCTCGGCGAAATCCTTCTGACGACGCGCCTCGGCGCGGGCTTCAATCAAGGTCTCCACCTGCTCCGCGCTGACGCCATCGGCGTCGCTGCCGGAGAACCACTGCGCCGGGGTGGACTGCAGCAGCCCGATCAGATCACTGGCCGCCAGCAGCTGCCCTTTCAGCCGGGCGCGTTCGGCGTCATCGCCGGCCTTGTTCAGGGCGCGCGCCAGTTCGAACAACTCGGCCAGGGCGGCGGCAGTGTTCAGATCATCCTCCAACGCCGCGACGAAGGCTTCGGGCGCGTCCTCCGCCGTCGCCTCGATCGCCTCTACATCACGCAGTGCGCCGTAGAGTCGGTCGAGCTGCTTGCGCGCGCGCGGCAGTGTGTCGTCGGTCCAAT
Organism: Algiphilus sp.; assembly: GCA_022763315.1. Classification (GTDB taxonomy): domain Bacteria; phylum Pseudomonadota; class Gammaproteobacteria; order Nevskiales; family Nevskiaceae; genus Algiphilus. The sequence goes on along the minus strand of JALEHA010000242.1, from coordinate 2,034 downwards.
CCAGCGGCTGGCGGTAGTGGCCGGAGAGCAGCGCCAGACGCACCACCTCGCCGGGGGCCTCGTCGAGCAGATCGCGCAGCAACAGCACGTTGCCCAGCGACTTGCTCATCTTCTCGCTGTTGACGTTGAGAAAGCCGTTGTGCACCCAGTAGCGGACGTACTGGGCGTCGTGCGCGCAGGTGCTCTGGGCGCGCTCGTTCTCATGGTGCGGAAAGACCAGATCGTGGCCGCCGCCGTGGATATCGATGGTCTCGCCCAGCAGCGCCGCCGACATGGCGGAGCATTCGATATGCCAACCGGGCCGGCCCCGTCCCCAGGGCGAGTCCCAGCCCGGCTGCTCCGGTGCAGACGGCTTCCACAGCACGAAATCCGCCGGATCCTTCTTGTAGGGTGCGACCTCGACGCGTGCGCCCGCGACCATCTCGCGTCGGTCTCGATGCGACAACGCCCCGTAGTCCGTGTAGCTGGTCACATTGAACAGCACGTGGCCTTCGGCCTCGTAGGCGTGCCCTTTGTCGACCAGACGCTGGATCATCGCGATGATGTCGGGCAGGTGCTGCGTCACGCGGGGCTCGAAGTCGGGCGGTTGCACCGCCAGTGCGGCCAGATCCTCATGGTAGGCGGCGGCGAAACGCTGCGTGATGACCTCGATATCGACCCCTTCGGCCGCCGCCGCGGCGTTGATCTTGTCGTCGATGTCGGTGATGTTGCGCACATAGACCACCTTCGCGTAGCGGCGCCGCAGGACGCGCGCCAGCACATCGAAGACCACCGCCGGCCGCGCATTGCCGATATGCGCAAAGGAATACACCGTCGGTCCGCAGACATACATCGTCACGCGCGCGGGATCGGCGGGGACAAAGTCTTCCTTGCGGCCAGTCAGGGTGTTGTGCAGTTGCATGAGCGAGGTGGGCGTATGCGCGGGGTCGCGAAGGATACCGTCTGCGCGACACGAGCGGCCAGTGCACCACCCGTCGCGTCGCGAGGGCCTTCGCACGCACGGCCAACGGGCCTGTGCAAGCCCGGCTGCACCCACATGCGCGAGCATGTGGAGGCCCGCCATAATCGGGCAGCGTCTCCCACCGCCCTCGCCGACCCTCATGATCAGCATCCTGCCCAACTGGCATCCCATGACCGTGCATTTCGCACTGGCGCTGCCGATCACCGCAACCCTCCTGATCAGCCTGGCCCGCGTCGTGCCAGAGCGTGCTTTCGCGGCCGGAGCCGTGCAGGCCGCGAAGTGGAGCCTGGCGATCGGTATCGCCGCGCTGTGGCTCTCCATCGGCACCGGGATGCATGCCTATCTCACCGAGCCGATGGATGCCGCCGCCGAGCAGGCCGTGCGCGTGCACCAGTATTGGGGCTGGGGCACGGCAGCAGTCTTCACCATGGCGCCGGCCCTGTGGCAGGCGCAACACCCGAAACAGGTCGGGCTGGCCCTGCTCGTCTGCTGCTGGCTGGGAACAGCCTGCGCCAGCGTGACGGGCTGGCTGGGTGCCGAAAACGTCTATCGCCACGGGGTTGGCGTCGAAGCACGGACAACGGCGGAGGCGGTGCCGCCGCCCACCAGTGCGCGCTAAGCCTCTCAGCGTGCCCCATTGGCACGATCCGCTACGGCCTTGGCATGCTGTTGGAGGGCGCTGCCTGACAATGACCGTATGACCGCTTTCGCGTTGCACGACTACGACCGCGTCGTTTTCTTCACCGGTGCCGGCGTTTCGGCGGAATCGGGGGTGCCGACCTATCGCGGCTACGGCGGCATCTGGGCGCAGTACCGACCGGAAGACGTCGCCTCTGAAGCGGCATTCCAGCGCGACCCGGAGACCGTCATCGCCTTTCACGAAACCCGCCGACGCCACGTCGCTTCCTGCCATCCCAATCCGGCGCACCGGCATATCGCTGCTTGGCAACAGCGTCACGGTGGGGTCACTGTGGTGACGCAGAACACCGATGGTCTGCACGCCCGTGCCGGCAGCGAGGACGTGATCGAGCTGCACGGCAGTCTGTGGCGCATGCGCTGCCGCCAGCACGGTT
>JALEHA010000039.1 GCA_022763315.1 Algiphilus sp. | reverse complement strand
ATGGCCACGCGATCACCAGCCTGGACGCCCTTGGCGGCGAGCCCGCCCGCCAACGTCGTGATGCGGTCGCGGAAGGCGCGCCAGCTTTGACGAACCCCGGCTTCTTCGGTTGCCGCATCGTCGGGGTAGCGGATGGCGTTGCGTTCGATGAAGTTGCAGGTATGCATTGCGATCTCCTGTGCGCAGGGGGCTTAGGAGGCGACCGGCTGACGCGCAGCCAGTACCGGGCGCAGCGCGTGTCCCACGGTGTCGAGCACTTCCGCGGCCTCGGGGATGGCGCCGTCCATCAGAGGGAAAGCATGAATCTGGTCGTCGATATTGAGTACGTCGACGGGAACCCCGGCGGCCTTGAGCGCCTCGGCATAGGCCATGCCCTCATCACGCAGTGGGTCGAAGCCACACACGAGTACCGTTGCGCTCGGCAGGCCCGACAGATCGGCGGCCAGCAACGGCGAAGCACGCTCGTCGCGGGCCGTGCGCGGGTTATCCAGATAGTGCTGCTTGAAGTAGCGCATCAGTTCGGTAGTCAGGAAGTAGCCCTCACCGCAGCGCTCGTAGCCTTCCGATTCCTGGGAGAGATCGGTGACCGGGTAGAACAGCAGCTGATGCACAAGCTGAAGGTCAGCATCGTCACGCACCGACAAGGCGGCCACGGTGGCCAGATTGGCGCCGGCGGAGTCGCCCGCGACGCTCAAGCTGTCCGGGCAGACGCGGAGGTCACCGGCATGCGCATGCACCCAGCGCACGACCGCGGCGGCGTCCTCCACCGCTGCCGGGAACGGATGCTCCGGCGCCAGGCGGTAATCCACTGAAATGACGGCCGCGTGCGACGCCACGCAAAGCCGGCGACAGAACCGATCGTAGAGGTCCAGATCGCCGAGTACGAAGCCGCCGCCGTGGAAGAAGATGATGGCGGGAGAGGGCGTATCCGCGCCGCCGTCGTTACGGTAGATGCGCAGCGGGATGTCGGCGTGCGTGCAGCGGGCGGTGACGCGTTCGACTTCCTCCACAGGGGTGGGCGTGCCCTGCAGGGCACCTAACCCTTGCGCGATGGCCGCCCGTGCATCGACCGGCTGCATTGATTCGAGGGGCGGCTGGCCCGCCTGTTCCATCAGTGCGAGCACTTGTGCCGCATTTGCGTTCAACGTTGCCATTGTCTGGGTCTCCTCCGATCGTCAATAGCGTCGAATTCTTCTTTCGGTGGCGACGCAACGACCCTCGATGGGCACGCGCGCTGCTCCCATTCCAGACGCTATGCGCAGGCGGAAGGGGGCTGCGCCACCCGATCGGGTAGTTGTGCGCGCAGAGGCTTTAACGCGGTCTTGTCACAGACTGCAAAAGCGCAGCAATAGGCGGCTTTATGGGGGCTTCAAACCTACCCGATTGGGCAGTTGTTTCACCTTGGGGGCTGTCCAATACTCCATACAGGGTTGGCGACGCCGTCAGGCTCGCCCAGCCGGTTCGGCATCGGCGCAACCCACAAAAGACAGAGCATTGCGTGGCGTGGTTGCGCGCCCGGAATGCGACAAGACGACGAAGAACGCGCGATTGGAGGACAGACGCATGGCCGACGGCATTAGAGATAACACCTCGCGGGTAGACGCAGTCATCATCGGCGCCGGTTTCGGGGGCCTGTACGCGACCTACCGCCTGCGTGAGCAGGGCATGAAGGTGCAGGCCTTTGAAGCGGGCGACGGCGTGGGCGGCACCTGGTACTGGAACCGCTATCCCGGGGCCCGGGTGGATTCACAGTCGTACGTGTACCAGTACTGGTTCTCGGATGACATCCTCAACAAGTGGAATTGGAGCGAGCGCTTTCCGTCGCAGCCGGAAGTCGAGCGCTATCTGAATTTCGTCGCCGACGAATGCGATCTGCGCCAGCACTATGCCTTTGAAACGCGTGTGACCGAGGCGACCTACCACAAGGAAACCGGCCGCTGGAGCGTGGTGACCGACAGGGGCGAGCGCTACGACACACAGTTCCTGGTGGCCTGCACGGGCGGCCTCTCGGCCCCTTCGCTGCCGGATATCCCGGGCATCGACGATTTCCAGGGTGAGCTGCTGCATACCGCGCGCTGGCCGAAGGAAGGCATCGACGTCGGCGACAAGCGGGTGGGCGTCATCGGCACGGGCGCGACCGGCATTCAGGTCATTCAGTCGCTTGCGCCGCTGGCCAAGCACCTCACCGTCTTCCAGCGCACGCCAACCTTTGCGATTCCGATGCGGAATCCCGCGTTCGACGACGCCAAGCGCGCCGAGCTCAAGGCCAAGTATCCCGAACTGAAGCAGCGCGTCTTCGACACCTTCACGGGCTTCGCCTTCGACTTCCAGGACAAGGATTGGTACTCGATGAGCGAGGAACAGCGCCGCGAGATGATGGAAGAGATCTGGAAGGATGGATCCCTCAGTTTCTGGGTGGGCACCTTCAAGGAAGTCTTCTTCGATCCTGAGGTCAGCAAGCAGTTCGGCGAGTTCGTGGCCGAGAAGATCCGCGCCCGCGTCAACGACCCGGAGACCGCGGACAAGCTCATTCCCAAGGATCATGGCTTCGGCACGCGCCGTATTCCGCTGGAGACCAAGTACTTCGAGGCCTATAACCGGGACACCGTGGATCTCGTTGATATCCGTGCCAATCCGATCCAGAAGATCACCGCCCACGGCGTGCAGACCGCGGAAGGCGAGATTCCCGTGGACACCTTGATCTTTGCGACTGGCTTCGACGCCGGGACCGGCGCCATGAATCGCATCGATATCCGCGGCCGCACCGGCGAACGGCTGCGCGACCTCTGGGAGCGCAACGTGCGCACCACTATGGGCTTGCAGGTGCACGGCTTCCCCAATCTGTTCACCACCATGGCGCCGCTGGCGCCAGCATCCGCCTTCTGCAATGTACCCACCTGCCTGCAGCATCAGGTGGACTGGATATCCGAGTGCATCCGCTACGTGCGCGAGCAGGGCAAGCACGTCATCGAACCCACCGAAGCCTTGGAACAGCAGTGGGTGCAGCACCACGACGAGCTGGCGGACCACACCATCGTCATGAGCACGGCCTCCTGGTACGTCAAGCGCAATGGCGACGGTACGCGGCGCATGCTGTCCTATCTCGGCGGCGTCAATACCTATCGGCAGACCTGCGATGACATCGCCGCCAAGCATTACGAGGGCTTCGCCATCAGCTAATCCCGGTGCGTTGACACCCCAATGCCGGCAGCGCCCGTTGGGTCTGCCGGCTTTTTTTGTGCCTGCGTGCCCTGGGGGTTCAGCATCCGCAGCCGCGCCACAGTGCGGCGCGCATACGGACTGCTTCGAAGGAAAAGGAGCTAGGCGCGTCGCCGAGGCGCCGCTGGCCGGCGCCCTAGATACGCCCCATGCGCAGGATGGCGTTGCGCGTCAGATACTGCTCGTACATGCCCGGCTCGTTGACGCGGGTTGTCACGCCGTCGCTGATCTCCCGGACCTGTTCCAGACGCGTCATGCGCCGGGTCTGCACATCGAAGGCATGCACATGCGTCCACGACCAGTACGGATGATCGCCATCCATGAAGGCCTTGCCGCCAGATTCGTACAGCGAATAATTGCCGTCGAAGGAGCGGAACAGCTCGCCCTTTCGGTCGTAGGTCACCATGCCGATAGGCATCATGTTGCGGGCGTCGAACCAGACACGCTTCTTGCTCACCGGCGCCCGCGTGAAGGCCACCGGCTCTGCCTCGGTCAGGATGGCTTCCGGCACCAATTCCACCGTGGAATTCCAGAAAGTGTTGCCCTCTGGCCCACCATGGGTGCCGTGCTCCCAGTTGGGATGGTCGGGATTCCAGCCATTGGAGACGCCGGCCAGCATGGGCCCACGCCCCACAATGCGGTAGTTGCCCCAGGTGTGCAGCGGATCGCCTGCCGCCCAGGCATCGGACAGATACAGGGTCGAACCTGGCACCAGCGGTTCGAAGCGCTGGTTGGTGGGGAATTGCCGGATCCGGCGGAAATGCGGCAGGTAGCCGTACAGATCCGGGAAGGCGTTCTGGTCGTAGGGCCAGATATTGAGGAAGGAGGTGCCGCGCTCGCTGCGCGGACTCAGGAAGAACACGCTCTGATAGCGCAGAAAGTCCTCGTGCCCGTCCCAGTACGGTGTGGGTTCGAGCACCAGTCGCCCCACAGGCGCCAGTTCCGCCCAGCCGAGATCGTACTGGTATTGCACCTGGCCTTCGGGCGACAAGGAGTACTGCCGAATGGCATAGACCGAGGCGTCATGCCGCCCCCAGCTCATCGTCAGTCCGGCAAAGAGCTCCACCGCCTTGGTGGCGTCAGGAAAGGGATGTCCGCCGATCCAGGGGCGCCCTTCCTCGGTCACGACATTGCCCTTGTCGTCGAAGCGGGCGCGGCCGCGATTGCGCACGGTCGCTTCCATGTACTCCCACGGACTGAGACGCATGATGTCGGTGGTGGTGGGCGCCACGCGCAGCTGGCGGCCCATCTCGCGCACCTGCTCGTAGGTCACCGGCTCCAGCAGGTCCTTGACGTGCTCGACATTGTCGGCCGTGATCAGATCACCAGGGCTGATGCGGCCCTTGGTGTAGGCCTCGATCGAGAGCAATTCGTCAGGGTAGGCGCGGTTGATTTCGCCGTTGGCGCCAATCGCCTCCCAGAGCGGCATGAGCATGCCGGCGCCGGCAGCGTAGCCGGCGGTTCTGGCAAGGAAGTCCCGTCGGCGCATGGAAGGAATATCTGCCATTCGGGCTCCTGATACAGAGATCCCGGGGCGCGCAGGGCCCCCCGGGATAGGTGGCTAGGGATGTCTCCTAGAACTGATAGGTCACACGCAGGCCAATTTCATCCGCGAAGCCGAGCGTGCTGAGCAGGTTGTCATTGGGATTCCCAGACAGCTCGCCATCGATGAAGTTGTAGAAGGCCTCGACGCCGATGTTGTTGCCCGGGTTCCAGCGCAGCATCGGCTGCATGAACAGACCGCCCTGCGGGTCGTACAGCGACGCAAACTCGACATCGAAGATGCGGTTCGGCAGCGGCTGCTGGAAGCCGAAGACGAGATAGGTCGCGTTGTCGATGCCTGGTGGCAGGCCGTTGTCCGGGGTCGCTCCGTAGCCGGAAAGATGCCGCCCGACCAGATCGCTACGGTTCTTCCACAGCGCCTGGAACACCATATAGGTGCCCGGGAAACCCGGCGTAAAGCGGTGCCACTTGTCCATGATCAGCGCGACCGTGGTCTCGTCCTGAATCAGCGGATCCTGGCGCAGGGCGATGTCGGTGAAGGCGCGCTTCGGCTGGTAGCTGACTTCCAGATTGATGATGATCTGGTTGAGGAAGTCGATATTGCTGGTCGTGACGTAGTTCAGGCCCAGGCCGAAGACGTTCTCCTGGTGGTACTCACGGGCGATATGTCCACGCAAGCTGCCGCCGGCCGCCACGAAGAAGGTATCGAGCTGGTTCTCCGCCTGCTGCTGGGCATCCGCATCGGTCGGATCGATGGTGGACGCGGTCAGGGCCTGCGCACAGGGGAAGTCCTCGATACCCGCGTTGAGGCCCTCAATGCCCGACAGACGCACCTCAGCGGCGTAGGTGAACCATTCCTCGGCGGTGTACACGCCGCCCGGCGCCACCTCGAAGGCAGACTGCGCCAGCGCCTCACCGGTGGTGCCGCCGCAACCTTCGCGCGGATTGAGGGCGTAGGCGAGATTGACCACGGCGCCCAGTCCATTGCCGTCCAGGCTCTGATTGACGCCGGTCTGGGTCCAGCGGAAGGTGCCATCCGGATTCCAACGACGCACGGCGATGGCCTGCCAGCCCCAGCTGCCGTAGTCGGCGCGCAGACGCAGACCGTAGCTGTACTTATCGTCGAAGCCGCCTTCCTTGAACATGTCACGTACCGTGAACTGCACCGGGATGACGTTGAAGCTGGTATTCGGGTTGCCGAAGACCGTCGGCTGGAAACGGCCGACGTAGGCGTCGGCAATCACGCTGAAGGGCAACTGATAGGTCAGTCGCGCCGACAACATGGGCACGCGCTTGTCCGAGAACTCTTCCAGCGAGCGATCCAGAATGGAATGCCGACGCAGGTCGAGGCCGTTGGGCACGTCCAGCACGCGGAAGAAGATGGCCTGACCCCAGGCGATCTGCTGATTACCCAGGCGCAGGGTCATCGGACCGTTGGTGTATTCAAACAGCAGCGCCGGGAAGTCTACGAAGTAATTCCGCCCGGAGAATTCCAGCGGATTCCCGTTGGTGAAACCACCGTTGCCGTCCTCAACGCGGTACTCGAAGTAGTTCACCTCACCCTGATACAGCGCCGGATCACCGCCCGAAATGCCGGTCTGCACATTGGCAACGTTGCGTGCGTCGAAATCGTTGTAGATACCCGGGTCGTAGAGCACGCGCGGCTTGGCCACAAAGCGGAAATTGCGCGAGAAGCGCAGATTCATTTCGCCCTCGGCGCGCAATACGGTGTAGTTGGTGTCGTTTTCCTGACTCCGAATGATATCGCCGCGACGCACCTCGTCATTGAAGATGACCAGGGGAATCGTGTTCCAGGTACCCACCTCACCAAGATTGACCAGCCCCCCGAGCCCGAGATTGTCGATCTGTGTCTGCGTCAGATTCGGCGGCGCATACGGCGTGCGCTGAATGGTGCGGTCATTGAACAGGTTGCCCTGCTGGTTATAGGGATTTTCGTCCGAAGTGGTTCGATACGTGCCCTCAGCGCGAATGAATCCGCTGAAGTCGACGCCTACGTCATCAAACATTCCACTGAAAAAGCCCTGTGCCTGCACGGGGGCGTGCAGGGCCATGGCGACCCACCCCGCCAGAACCGCCATACCTCGGTTCGTGATTTGCATTGTGATCTCCTCCTGAAGTCCCTTTATTGGTGTTGTCAGCCGCTAGGGCTGCGCCTTCCTGGTATCTCCTGCCAACTCCTCACCCACATCGATGGCGACAATGCGGCCACTGTGACCGGCGGCAAACACGCGCTCTTGACCTGCGACGGTGCCTGATCCGCTGTACCAGCCGATGGCAAAGTCCGATCCCCTGATCGGCTCCCAGCTTCGACCGCCGTCCCTGCTGATGCGCATGTCGCGCATCGCGGTTGCGACATAGGTGCCCCCCGAGGTGCGCGTCACACTGAGCAGGTTGGCCACCGTGCCGGCGTCCTTGCTTTTCCAACTCGCCCCGTCGTCCTCGCTGTACAGCACCTGCCCGACCTGACCGACCGCGACCATGCGGCCGTCGTCGCCCACATGGATGTTGAACAGGGAGGCATCTTCCTTCTGATTGACGGTGTCGCCCGCATGCAGCACGCGCCACGTGGCCCCGGCATCGGTGGAGCGCAGCACCAGGCCCCATTCACCGGCGATCGTGATGCGACCGTCGTCTTCAACCGAGACTCCGTAGAGATTCGGGCCGGTCTGGGTGATGCCTTCCTCGCTATCGGCGACAGCCATCCAGTCCGGGGCGGCGTTGGACCAGCTATTGCCGCCGTCGCGAGAGACGAAGACGCTGCCAAAGGCCCCCACCGCCACGGTGAGTCCGTCGCCATTGGCGTCGACGTTCATCAGGCGTTCCGGTGTGAAGGCCTCCAAGGTCTGCCAGTCACCGGCGGAATCCGCCACCATGACCAAGCCCTGCTGCCCTACCGCCACGAGGCGCCCGTTTTCCATGGTGACGCCCAGCGCCGCAAGAGGGCTCTTCACGCTGTCGGGCGCCCAGGTCTTGCCGCCGTCGTCGCTGCGATACAACAGCGCCCCCGAGAGCGGGCTTGCGCCCACAGCAACGCCCTTGGAGCCGTCGAAATCGACAGCAAAGAAGGCATCGTGCGGGATCCCCGATCGCATGACCTCGATGGGGAATTGCTCGGCTGCCGCCGGTCCCGCCAGAAGGGCGAACACCAGGCCAGCAGCCAAGCCAGAATGCTTGAGTTTCTCGATCATCGAGTTCTTCATTCGCAGAAGGTGGAAAGAAGTCGGGCGGCGGCCGAAGCCGCCGCCCGATCGGAATCAGACCTGCCCGAGTCGGGTGATGGCCTGCTGCGTGAAGAAGCGATCGAAAGCGTCTTCCGGATCGGCTTCGAAGTGACTCTTGTAGCCGCCCGTCACCTCGTCGACGTGGTCGATCAGGCTGATGCGATTGCCCTGGATGTCATGTGCCAGCACGTAGTTCCAGGTCCATACCGGTGAGTTGCCGCTCGGCTCCATGATCGAGGCATTGCCGTCGGTCTGCTGACCGAAGCCCGCCTCGAAGGAGACCCAGGGCTTGCCGTTGCGGTCGTAGCGGACATAGGAGAGGAACATGCCATTGCGCACGTCCACCCAGATGCGCTTCTTGCCCACCGGCGCGCGCGGGTACTCGGTGGGCTCGGCGTCGAGCACCAGCACTTCCGGGATCATCTCGAACTCGGTGTCGAAGAAGCTCTGCCCCTCCGGACCACCGTGCACTGGCGTCTCACGGTTGTTGTCCGGGCGCCAGTTGCCCGACACCGCGCCCAGCCACGGCTTGCTGCCGACCACCTTGTAGTTGCCCCAGGTGAGCATCGGGTCGCCCGCCGCCCAGGCGTCGGAGAGAATCCAGGTCACGCCGGGAATCAACGGTTCGAAGCGCTGGTTGGTGGGGAACTGGCGTACGCGACGGAACTGCGGCAGATAGCCGTACAGATCCGGGAACTTGCGCTGGTCGTAGTGCCAGTTGTTGAGGAAGGAGCTACCCGCCACGTCGCGCGTGGAGGTGAAGAACACCGTCTGGTAGCGCAGCATGCTCGGATCATCGCGGAAGATGGT
>JALEHA010000241.1 GCA_022763315.1 Algiphilus sp. | reverse complement strand
GCGATGCCTGCGGGCGCTTGCTTGGCGAAAGCGCCCACGATCTCGACCCGCTTGATGGAGTCAATGCCCAGGTCGGCTTCCAGATCGGCGTCGAGGCTGATCATCTCCTCCGGATAACCGGTGCGGTCGGCCACCAGCGCCAGTAGCGCGGCTTGGGCGTCAAAAGCCGGGCCGGCCGTGGCCGGCGTGGCGGGTGCCGAAGGCGTCGCGGCTGGCGCAGCCTCGGGCAGCGCCGCGAGAAGCGCCTGCAGCGACCGGGCACCGGTGAAGCGCTCCATATCCGCTTGCATGGCGTCGGCCAGCGCGGCGGGCGCCTGCTTGGCGAAGGCGCCGACGATCTCGACGCGCTTGATGGAATCAATGCCCAGGTCGGCTTCCAGATCCGCATCCAGGCCGATCATCTCTTCCGGGTACCCGGTCCGGTCCGCGACAAGGGCGAGCAACGCCGCCTTGGCATCGAATGCCGATGTCGTTTCGCCAGGCACCCCAGCGCCGGTCTCAACCGCGGCGGCTGCGACGGCCGCGGCCGGTTCCGCGGGCAATGCGTGCAACAACGCCTGCAACGAACGCGCGCCCGTGTAGCGCTCCATATCCGCCTGCATGGCGCCTGCGACGGCCGCCGGCGCTTGCTTGGCAAAGGCGCCGACAATTTCGACTCGCTTGATGGAGTCGATCCCCAGGTCGGCTTCGAGATCCGCATCCAGCGCGATCATGTCCTCGGGATAGCCGGTGCGGTCAGCCACTAGCGCGACCAGTACCGCCTGCGCGTCAAAGGCCGGCGCAGCCGGTGCGGACTCGGCAGCCGCTTGGGGTGTTGCGGTGTGGCTTGCTTCGGCCTGTTGATCTCCCGCCGGCTGTACCGGGGCGGCCGGTGCTGTCGCCGCGGCTGTCACTGGCGCCGGTGGCGCCACCGGGGCAGCCGAGGCCGGCAGCTGCGCCGGCGGCATGGCGGGCATCGCAGCCGTGGCAGACGCATCCGCGGGAGCGCCGCCCAACACGCGGCTCATGACCTGTTCCTGCAGCTGGAGGAACTGCTGCATGGTCTGCTGATAGGCCGCGAGGGCTTCATGGCCCATGCCTGCGGGCATGGCGCGAGTGGCTGGGGCAGCGGCCTGCGGGGCAGCGGCAACCGTGGGTGCGCTGTGCGTTTGCGGTGCCGCAGCAGCCTGCGCAGCGGCAGGGGCAGCGATGGGCGCTGCAGGCGCTTGCGCCGCCTGCTGAGCGCGCTTGCGCGCTTGCTGCTGACGCTCCAGCGTCAGCGGCGGCTCGCTGCCACTGCGGCGTTCCTTGTCATCCTTCGGTCGCGCACAGCCACCCGACACGTAGAACGCCGTTGCGGGTTCCTCCGCCGGCTTCAACAAGCTGGGCAGCGCGTTCAAGCTTGGCCATGCAAGCCCGCGGTCGGCAAACAACCGCGACACGTCGACGTCCACACCACCGCACAGCAACTCCGCAAGTGCATTGAGAGCACCGCGCAGCCCACCGCCCTGGCCATCCAGGCTCACGATGCTGACATCGCGGTCGTGCAGTGTGGCGCGCGCCATGCCGCCACAGATGGCCTTCGGCCCGCATTCGATGAAGCAGTCGATGCCATCGTCGGCCATGGCCTGCACTTCGCGGACAAACTCCACCGGCGCCAACAGGTGCCCTTTCAAACGCTCGGCAATGGCTGCGGGATCGTCGCTGTACGGCGCACCGTGGTTGCCATAGAGGGTGCAGTGCGGTGCGGAGAACGTCGCCGCATCGATGGCCGCGTTCAACGGCGCCTGTGCGGCCGCCACCAATTCCGTATGGAAAGCGCCGGAGACAGGCAAGCGCGTGGCACGCAGCTGCTGTGCCTTGGCCGCCTCAACCATCGCGCTCACGGCCGCCTCCTCACCCGAAATGACGACCTGCTCGGGCGCGTTGTGGTTGGCGATCCATACGCGGCCCGCCTCGACCAGCAACGCTTCGACCTGCTCCCGCGTGGCTTGCACGGCCGCCATGGCGCCGGCGTTGTCGCCCGCGGCATCCGCCATTGCGGCACCCCGCGCGGCGGACAGGCGCAGGAAATCGGCGCGATCGATGACACCGGCTGCGTGGAGCGCGGTGTACTCGCCGTAGCTGTGGCCTGCCACGGCCTCCGGCTTGACGCCGAGCCGCGCCAGCCAATCCAGATATCCCACCGACAGCGCACCGATCGCGGGCTGCGCAAAGCGCGTATTGGTGACCGCTTTCTGCTGCACATCACGCGCGGCATCGCTGAAAGCGGCGTGCGGCCACATGACGCTGGACATGGGTTGCGGCAGCACGCCGCGCAAGGCATCGTCGGCCTGCTCCACGGCGCCGCGCAGCGCTTCGGCGTAGAGGGCGGCTTCGCGGCCCATGCCCACCGACTGCGCTCCCTGCCCCGGGAACAGCAAGCCAATGCGGCTGCGCTTGCGCCGCGCAGTGTTGCACTGAATGCCAGGCGGCAAAGGCTTGTTGTCGGTTAGATGCGCGTGCAACGCAGCCAGTTGCTGGCGCAGCGTGTCGTGACTGTCCGCAGTGAAGGCGGCCACGCATGCGGCATCGGCGACCAAGGCCCCGGCCGCGGCGACAGCGTGGGCGATTTCGGCAATGCCAAGCGCATCACCGGCATCCAACGCCTTGGCGACTTGGGCCACCTGTTTGCCCAGACCCTCTGCGTCGTGGGCGCGGAAGGCGAACAGCTCCCACGGCCAGCGCCGCGCGCCAACGGCGTCGGGCTGCGCGTAGTTGCCGCGGTACTCCTCAAGCACCGCATGGAAATTCGTGCCGCCAAAACCGAAGGCGGACACACCACCACGCCGCGGATGATCGGCGCTTTGCAGCCAGGGCCGCGGCGCATCCAGCAGGTAGGCCGGCGAGTCTTCCGCGCCGATGACATCAATGGGGTCTTCGACACCGACATGCGCCGGCAACACACGATGATGCAGAGAGAGCGCCACCTTGATGAGGCCGCTGACACCGGCGGCGCACTTGGTGTGGCCCAGGATCGTCTTGATGGAGCCCAGCGCCACGCTCTTGGGAGGCGCACCGCATTCGCGCCAGGTGCGCGTGATGGTTTCGGCCTCGGCGCGGTCGCCCACCGGCGTACCGGTGCCGTGCGCCTCGACCAGTTCGACGGTTTCGGGACCAAAGCCAGCCTTGCGATACACGCGATCCAGCGCGCGCATCTGGCCTTCCGGGCGCGGCGCGGTCATGCCCAGCGCCTTGCCATCGGAAGAGCCTGCCGCCGCCTTGATCACCGCATAGATGCGATCGCCGTCCGCCTCAGCATCGGCCAGGCGCTTGAGCACCACCATCGCCACACCTTCGGAGATGGCGATGCCGTCGGCATTCTTGTCAAAGGTCCGCGGTATGCCCTTGGGCGACAGCGCTTGTGTCTTGGCGAAGCAGAGGAAACCATGCGGGCCCTGCACCGTATCGACGCCACCGGCGATGGCGACATTGGACCGCCCCGCCTCCAGTTCCTGGGTGGCGAGGGTCACCGCCGCAAGCGACGAACCGCAGGCAGCATCCACCGTGAAATTCAAGCCGCCGAAGTCCATGCGGTTGGCGACGCGTCCGGCGGCGACGTTCTGCAGCACGCCGGCAAAGGATTCATTGGTCCATTCCGGCAGGCGCTCCCATGCGCCGTCATCCGGAAGCTCGACGAAGCGTGGCAGTTCGGCGCGCACGCCGTACTGCATACCCAGGTCACCGACACCGCCCCCTGCGCCCAGGATGATGGAGGTGTTTTCGCGGTCGAAGTCGTCCGTGAATCCGGCGTCTTCCAACGCTCGCGCCGTGCATTCCAGCGACAGCAGCTGCATCGGATCGATGGACTTCATGGAGCGCGGCGGGATACCGAAGCGCAGCGGGTCGAAGGTGATTTCGTCGAGAAAGCCACCCCACTTCGAATACACCTTGTCCCGGGCATGCATGTCCGGGTCGTAGTACAGACGCCAGTCCCAACGCTCCTTCGGCACCTCACGGATGATGCTGACCTTCTGCATCACGTTGTGCCAGAAGCTGTCTGCATCCTCCGCTCCGGGCAGCACCATGCCGATACCGACGATAGCGACATCGGAAGGCTGCGCCTGTTGTACACGCGCCTCGACATCGGATTCGATGTCCACCAGCTGACGCGTGCCTTGACGACACACTGCCTCGTGCAGCTCAGCCACAGGGATCACCTGGTCGCGCATGGTGGCGACCTGGCCGATCATGTACATGCCGTCGCGCTTCTGTTGCTCGGCATCGATTTCGATGATCTTCCCGCTGTCGTCGCGGGTCTTGCCCTTGGAGGCCAGACGCAGACGGCCCAGGTTGAGATCCTCCAGCCGGTCCCGGATTTCCTCGGCTGCCTCACCCGCCGCCAACAGCGCGCGGCGGGTGTCGTGAAATTCCCGCGCGAAGGCGGTGTCAACGCAGCGGGTGGCGTGACCGGGGCCGGTTTCCAGGCTGGTGGTATGCCGACAGGCCAGCGCCTCGTCCTGGAAGCCCTGCACGATAGCTCCACTGGAGACAATCTCCCGCGTGAAGAGATAGGCCGTGCCCATCAAACCGCCCACGCGAATACCCCGCTCCGCCAGCGGCGCCGTTAGTGCCGCCAGCATGGCGCCCGACACGGCGTCCGACAGCCCGCCGGCGAAGAGCACATGCACCTCCGGCGCGGTGTTGTCGTCAACCGCGTCAAGCAGTGCGGCAATCATCTGCTCCCACAGCGGGAAGCTGGCGATGGGGCCGATATGGCCGCCGCATTCGCGTCCTTCAAAGACGAAACGACGCGCGCCTTGCTCGTAGTACATCTTGAGCAGCTGCGGCGCGGGCACATGGATATAGGCCGGAATGCCGCGCGATTCGAACTGCTGGGCCTGATCGGGCCGTCCGCCCGCGATCAGCGCGAAGGGAGGCTTGTGCTTCCAGATCGCCTCGCACTGCTCGTCACGCAAGGCCTGCGGCACAAATCCGAGCATGCCCACGCCCCACGGCAGGTCACCGGCCTTTTCCTTGGTTTCCGCGAGCAGCGCGTCCACCTGCTCGCCGCGCATCAATGCCAGCGCGAGGAAGGGCAATGCACCGGCCTTGGCGACGTCAACGGCAAACTGTGCGCTGTCGGAAACGCGCGTCATCGGCCCTTGCACCAGCGGATAGCGCGTGCGGTGCGACACAGCCAGCGCGCTGCCTTCATCAAAGTGGCGCTGGCTGGCGGCGATGCGCAGGGAAGCGAAACTTTGGCCGCGGATCGTCTTGATCAGACGGCCGACGCGTTGCGCGCCGAGTGCCACTGCGACACCAATACCCTGACCGATGGGGCGCAGCTGTTCGTCACCCCATCCCACCATGGGTGCGAGCCGCTCGCGCCAGGCCTGGGCGGACAGGCTCTCCGCTTCCGCTTTGTCCAGCTGTTGCGTCGCCGCCTTCAGCGCGGCGCTGCCGGGACGTGCATAGACGCGGCAGGGCGCGCCCAAGGGTTCGCCAAGACTGCGGGTTTCCGAGCCATTGAGGCGGCCGATTTCCTGTTTTACATCCGCGTCCAGCGGACTTTCCGCACAGAGCAGAATCTGGTCATCGAGCACCACGCCGGCCGCGCCGACCGCGCGCAGTGCGGCCGCCGAATGCGGCCCAACGCCACCACGTACCAACAGCGGCAAGGTACTGTGCGCCAACCACTTCTGGGCCAGCACGTAGCTGGAATCCTCACCGCCCCAACCGGGCGCTTCGAAGCCACGGATGATGACGCCGTCCGGCTTCAGCTGGCCCATTTTCAAACTGCTTTCTGCAGTTTCAAGCAGCAGCCTGTCGCCCGTGCCCTGGCCGCGCTGCTTGCGCAGCGCGCGGGCGAGTTTGACCACCTCCGCACCCGGGCCCGCCGCGATCAACACCAGCGGGCGATCGTCCGGCGCTGCGCCAAGAATGCTCAGCCCCAACTCCACCTGCTCTGGCGTCACGCGCAAGCCAATTTCGCCGTGCGCGCACTCCTTGAGCAGGCGAGCGAAATGCGCCGCGGCACGTGCCGCGTCGTCATTGAACTCGAGATCCAGAACGCCAACCCCGCCGGCCCGAGCGGCAGATACCGCCACTCCGGGATGCGTCCAGCTCGCTGGACTCAACGTGATGACGTCAAACGAAGCTCGTTGCGTCATGTTGTTAACCTCTCTTCCGTATCAATGGATCCCAAGCATCCAGCAGCGGACAACTCTGCGGCGGTACGCACGCTAGCGCTTTTTGCCCTCTAGAAAGGGCACTTCCATGACTTTCTCGTGGACGATCGGTCCATGGCCGAAATAACCGCCCTCGCCGAAACACTCTCCGTGATCTGCCGTCACGATAAAGTGCGTATTGACTGGGGCTTTGCTAATCAATTCATCCAGCAGGGTGTCGACGTGTTCCACCGTCTTCACCTGCTGCGCGTGCAGATCGTGCATCTGCGCTTCATCAAAGAATCGGTCCTCCGCTTGCGCGCCCATGTCGTCGTCCAGGCGCTTGAAGACGCCATGCACGCCCGAAATGTGGGGCAGGCTGTCACCGTCGAGCATGTAGGGGTAATGCGTCTCGCCCAGATTGCAGAAGTAGAACGAGGGCTCATCTTCGTCGAAGGCCATCTCCTTCACCATGCCGCCGAAGTCGTTGTGATCGTCCATCAACTTGTAGTCGTCGAAATGGCGATTCAGATGCGATTGCGGGTTCAGCACTGGCAAGGAAACCCGGGCAACGGTGCGGTACCCCTCCTCCTGCAGCACATGCGGCAGCGAAAGCTGCGGCACAAAGCTCTTGAAAGACAGCCCCTCAATGCCGGTACGCTCCACCCAGAGGGCGAAGTCCTTCTTGTACACCTCAGAGGCGAAGACCCCACGCGGCGACGCATGCGGAATCATCCCCATCAAATACGAATAGTGCGAAGGCGATGTCCAGGAGGCATAGGAGTAGCGGCGCACTCCTTCCCCGAGCCGGTCCATGCTCGGCGTGCGTGCTCGTTGCCAGCTGTCAAAGCGGCAACTGTCCATGACAATGTAAATCAGGTTATTCGGCAGCACGGGTTCCAGCCCCAACCAAACGATTATTAATGACCCACCCCCGCGCTACCCTAACGCGAAGCGCGCTCAGCGTGATGTAGGGAATATTCTACATCGCGGTGGTAATAAGGAGAGACACGACCGGGAATTCTTGGTTCCTCGCCGACACTGGCGGCTCCGAGTCGTTTTGGTCTAAAATTCTGCGCCTTCGGCGGCAAGGTAGCTCAGCTGGTTAGAGCGCGGCACTCATAATGCCGAGGTCGCGGGTTCGAGCCCCGCCCTTGCTACCACGCTTTTCTCACGAAAGCACCTGTTCCGCGGTCATATCCGCATGACAGACAGCCTTGGTCAGGGCGCGGATGCGCCCGACCCTCCCGATCCCGGTCGCGCTCCGTGACGGCAACGCCCGTTCCGACACACTCGACGTGTGCGGCAGCGAGCATGCCGGGGCTTCGCCTGGGGGATTAGCCGTCGCGCTGCTCCATGGCAGCGTTAAAGCGAGCGCAAGAAGGCGTTTCCGCCCCGGAAAGATCGAGCTCATCACAACTGGCGCGGGTCAGGCTGTCGGTGCAAGCCAGATAGAGATCCCTTTCGGATGGCGTCAACGCCTGCGCGCCATCCAGCCCCTGCATGCGAAAGCTATGGCACGCGCCTTCCAGCGCCTGCACGAAGAAGGCGCGTTGTTCCTCGGGCAGTTCTATGAGGTCCTCGGACATACAGTGCATGACGCGCTCACAGGCGGCGGTCGAGGCCGCCATCAACGTCGCGTCGGCGACAGCGGCGGGTGCAACCATCGCGCCGAGCAGGCCAAGCACGATGCGACTGCGGCGAAACCGCGACCCGGTCACGGGCTTTCCACCGTCGTAACGGAACGCATCTCGATGGCGCGCGCCGCTTGCACGAGCTCGATACGCAGCTGCGCGCCTCCGGCGGTCTGCAGGCGCCATTGCTCTCCACCTGCAACCATCTCAACGGTGACAATCTCTCCATAGCGATGGGTCACTGCCTCGCGCAATCCAGCAAGCAGGGCGGGGAAATGCGGTTTCCCGACGGCGCCATAGGGGATCTCCGCAGCGCAGGTGAGCGAAATCTCGTTCCATCCCAGCATCAGGATCGTGCCGTCACCGCGTTGCAGGCGGAGTTCCGCCGGACCCATGGTTTCCTGTTCGAACTGATACACCGAACGGACACTCATCGCGGCGGTGTGTGCCGCAAGCGCACCCACCTCGTCGTGAATGCAGCCAGTCATGAGCATGTTGCGATGCAACTCACCCGGCGGAACGCCATCGTCGTTCGCCACGACCGCCCCCGAAGCCGCCAACAGCACGGCCACCATCCATCCCTTGTTCATTGTTTGTCCTCGGATGGCAGGGTCTCGCTGGCACTGTGCACAGCGGTGGGTCCCTGCTCCGAAGCAATTCTAGGAAGGCCGCGGGTGAGCGCCTGCCCCGCATTCGCACTCTTGTGCCCGCGCAGGAATGCGTGTACAGCGAGTCAACGCGGCTTAGACACAAAAAGAATGGCTGCAGTCCTGTGCCCGGTGTAGGAGGAGCCTTCCGGGACAGGCTGCAGCCAAAGGAGGAGACGGGTCGAGGACTTAGCCGCCGCCGAGTTGGTTGAGCGGCAGCTTCAGGTAGGCGATACCGTTGTCTTCAGGGTCTGGCAGCACGCCCGCGCGAACGTTCACTTGCAAGGAAGGCAGGATCAGCACCGGGGCACGCAAGCCGGCGTCGCGGGTCTGACGCACTTCGACGAAACTGTCCTCGTCCACGCCGTCTCGGATCATCTTGTTGTATTGCCGGCTTTCCGCCACCGTGGTTTCCCACTGCGGGTCCCGGCCTCCGGGCATGTAGTCATGGCACATGTAGAGGCGGGTTTCCGGCGGCAAGCGATGGATGCGCTGGATGGAGCGGTACAAGGTGCGCGCGTCGCCGCCTGGGAAATCGGCCCGCGCGGTGCCGTAGTCCGGCATGAATAAGGTGTCGCCCACAAAACAGGTGTTTTCGATGACATAGCTGATGCAGGCCGGGGTGTGACCCGGCGTATGCATCACCCGCCCCTGCAACGACCCGATGGAGAATTGCTCCTCATCGGCAAACAGGTGGTCAAACTGTGAACCGTCGGTGGGGAAATCCGGACCCAGATTGAAAAGGCCGGAGAATTTCGCCTGGACCAGACGAATGTTCTCCCCGATGGCGATCTTGCCGCCGCACTGCGCCTTGATCCATTGCGCACCGGTGAGATGGTCTGCATGGGCATGCGTTTCAAGGATCCACTCCAGCGTGTAACCGTGGTCGCGGATGGTCTCCACCACCTTCCCCGCGGAACCGTGGGAGGTACGTGCAGCATTCGGATCGTAGTCCATGACCGGGTCGACCACGGCACAGATCCTGGTATCGGGATCGGCCACGATGTAGGTCACCGTAAAGGTGGCGCGGTCAAAGAAGGCGTGAACGGTGGGTTCGTGCATGGTTTCCTCCTCGCGCGGGTTGGCTGGCTGCGCGTTCGTGGCAAGCGTGCTGTCGTCCATGGCTTTCGTCTCCGATCGGTTGTGAGCGTGTGCTGGTTTGCGGAAGGTTATGTCTTTTCGATATATCGTTATGTCCTTTATTGCAGGCTAGCTTAGCGCACGGCTTCGTTCATTGATCTACATCAAGGCGCGCGCAACGCCTGCGCCGGCAATCCCTGCTGTGCCATGCGGTTGGATGATGGATCCGTGAGGCATCACGTGACGATGGAGCAGGCTTCGACAGAATTCAGGCAGTTGAGGGTGGCGGTTCGGCTCCGCACCGCGCGGGTATGAAGACCCGTGGCGGCTGCACCGCCTTAGCCGAGCCGCGCGCGCTCTGTCAGGCCGGGACCTGCGCCCGGTGGACCAACACCGGGCAATGGGCGCGTCGAACCACCTTGTCCGCAACGCTGCCCAGCAGCAGCCGTCCCATGGCCGACATGCCTGTGCTCGACACCACGAGCAGATCCGCCTGCTGTGCCTCCGCCGCTGCCACGATTTCCTGGTCCGCCAGCCCCAGGGAGACGGTCTGCGTTGCTTCCGAGCGCAAGGCAAGCCCCTCAACGAACTCGGCCAATGCGCGGCGGCCGCTGTCCAGATCCATGCGTCGAGCAATGATCTCGACGTCATAGGGATTGACCATGGGCGGCACCATGACGTGCACGATGCTCAACGCGGCGCCGTGCGCCTGCGCCAGCGCATCGGCCTGCTGCAATCCCGATTTGGAGGCTTCCGACAGATCCGTGCTGGCGACGATCCGACGGAGGCTGCCTGCACCCTCGCCCTTGGCATCTTCTTGAAGATCCTGGCCGGCCACCAGTACCGAGCAGGCTGCCGCATGCACGACTTTGCTGGCCACACTGCCCAGAAGAAACCGCTTCACCGCGCTCAGCCCGCGTGAGCCGACCACAATCAGGTCGGCTTGCTGCTCCTCGGCATAGTCAAGAATGGCGTTGGCGGGAGACTGGTCGTTGCGCACTGCACGTACCAGCGTGAGACCCGGCTCATCCTTGAAATCCTCCAGCGTATTGCGGCAGGCCTGAACCACCTGCAAGGCGTACGCCTCAATGCCCGATAGACCGCGATACTGCAATTGCTCTGCCGACAGCACGTTGACGTGCAGCACATGCAGGGTGGCGCCGTCGCGGCGCGCCAGGCTTCGCGCCAGTTCGGCTGCGCGCTCGGCGCTCGGGGAAAGATCCGTAGCGAGCAGAATGGTGCGGTAGGCCATGGGATTCTCCATCG
>JALEHA010000038.1 GCA_022763315.1 Algiphilus sp. | reverse complement strand
TGGAATTTCTCCGTCAATGGGTCCCCGAAAGGGCCTCGCCGATGTGCGGAAACACCATCTGTCAGGACCGCCGCTTCATGGCCCGCCTCATGCCCAGCCTGGAAGCCTTCTTTCACTATCGCCATATCGACGTGTCGACGATCAAGGAATTGGCGCGGCGCTGGGCGCCTGCGGTGGTGGAAGGCGTGACCAAAGCATCCAACCATCGCGCGATGGGGGATATCCGCGATTCGATCAATGAACTGCGCCATTACCGCGCGCATTTCCTGAAGCTGCCGCTCTGATGGAGATTGTCCGTGGTCTGCACAATCTGAAGGCGCGGCATCGCGGCTGTGTGCTGGCCATCGGCAATTTCGACGGGGTGCATCTCGGCCATCAGGCGCTGCTGGCGCAGTTGCGCAGGCAGTCAGAGCGCCACGGTCTGCCCGCCGTGGTGCAGAGTTTTCGGCCGGGTGCGGCCGCCTATTTCGACCCCGCCAACGCGCCATCAGCCGTCCTTCCGATCCGGGATACTGTGCGCGTGCTCGAAGCCGAGGGTGTGTCGCGCTGGTCCTGCCTGCGTTTCGACGCCCGCTTTGCCCGCTTCGAGGCCGAGGATTACATGCAGCAGGTGCTGGTGGAGGGCTTGGGCGTAGCCGCTGTCATCGTCGGGCATGACTTCCGTTTCGGCGCGCGCCGGGCAGGGGATGTGGCGATGCTGCAAGCCGCGGGTGCCCAGGCCGGCTTCGAAGTGGAGACGGTGGATGCCGTGCTGGGTGCGGATGGCCAGCGGGTGAGTTCCACCCGGGTGCGCGCCTGTCTGGCGGAAGGGGATGTCGCCGGGGCGCAGCAACTGCTGGGTAGACGTTACGCGCTCAGCGGGGTGGTGCGCAGCGGTCAGCAGCTCGGTCGCGAACTGGGTACGGCCACGGCCAATCTCGCCTTCCGCGAACAGCTCGCATTGCGCCACGGCGTCTATGCCGTGCGCATGCGCTGTGGCGCACAGGAATGGCCAGGGGTGGCCAATTTCGGCACACGCCCGACCGTGGATGGCGGGCACCCGGTGCTGGAGGCGCATGCGCTAGGAGACACCGGGGCCCTTTATGGGCGAGAATTAACGGTTGATTTTGAGACATTCATCCGCGCGGAACAGCGCTTTGACTCGCTGGACGCGCTCTCCCGGCAGATCCGCGCCGACGTCAAATCAGCGCGCGCGCATTTCGGACTATCAGCGTGAGCCAAGCCGCCGACTACAAGGCAACCCTCAACCTCCCTCAGACGGCCTTCGAGATGCAGGCCAAGCTGGTGCAACGCGAGCCTGACCGGCTGGCGCGCTGGCAGGCGGACGGCCTCTATGCCCGCATTCAGCAGGAGACGGCTGACCGTCCCCCTTTCCTGCTGGTCGACGGCCCGCCCTATGCCAACGGCGATATCCATATCGGCCACGCGGTCAACAAGATTCTGAAGGACATCATCGTCAAGTCCGCCCGACTGGATGGCCACCACGCCGCCTTCGTGCCCGGCTGGGATTGCCATGGTCTGCCCATCGAACTGCAGGTGGAGAAGAAGCACGGCAAGGTCGGACGCAAGCTCGACGCCGCCGCCTTCCGCGAAAAGTGTCGCGCCTACGCCGCCGAGCAGGTCGCGCGCCAACGCCGCGACTTCGAGCGCCTGGGCGTCCTCGCCGACTGGGATCAACCCTATCTGACCATGCATCCGGCCTTCGAGGCCGAGCAGTTGCGGGCGCTGGGCGATATCGTCGCCAACGGCCACGTGGTGCGCGGCTTCAAGCCGGTGCACTGGTGCCTGGACTGCGCGTCCTCGCTGGCCGAAGCGGAGGTCGAATACGCCGACAAGCGCTCCACGTCCGTGGATGTGCGATTCCCTGCCGCCGATGCGGCGGCGGTGGCGGCTGCCTTCGGTGTCGAGCAGGCACCGGTGGACTTCGTCATCTGGACGACGACGCCCTGGACCCTGCCGGCCAACCAGGCGCTGGCCGTACACCCCGAACTGGACTACGTGTGGCTGCGCCTGAGTGAAGGGCGCGCCATTGTGGTGGCGGCCGAACTCGCCAACAGTGTGCTGGAGCGGGCGGGGCTCAAAGGCAAGGAATGCGGGCGCGCACGCGGTGCAGCGCTGGAAGGGATGCTGGCGCAGCATCCCTTTGCCAACCGCACTGTGCCGGTGGTCTGTGGCGAGCACGTCACGCTGGATGCCGGCACCGGCATCGTCCATACCGCGCCCGGCCACGGTGCCGACGACTATGTCATCGGCCAGCGCTACGGCCTGGAAACCGCCAATCCGGTGGGCGGCGACGGTGTCTTCGTGGAGGGCACGCCGCTGGTGGCCGGCGAACATGTGCGCAAGGCCGATCCGGTGATCGTCGATGCGCTGCGTGACAGTGGCCACCTGCTGCACGAGGCTCCTTTCGACCACAGCTATCCGCATTGCTGGCGTCACAAGACGCCGCTGATCTTCCGCGCCACGCCGCAGTGGTTCATCGCCATGGACGGCAACGGCTTGCGCGAAGGCGCCATGGCAGCCATCGACGCCACGCAGTGGATTCCCGCCTGGGGGGAGAGCCGTATCCGCTCGATGGTGGAGGGGCGGCCGGACTGGTGCATCTCACGCCAGCGCACCTGGGGCGTCCCCATGGCGGTCTTCATCGATCGCCAGACGCAGGACCTGCACCCGGATACGCCGGCCCTGCTGCGCCGCATCGCCGCCGCCGTGGAGGCCGACGGTCTGGAAGCCTGGTTCGGCTCGCAGCCGGCCGATTGGGGCGTTGACCCGGAACAGTACGAGGCCAGCACCGACACCCTGGACGTGTGGTTCGATAGCGGGGTGGTGCATCGCTGTGCGGGTCCCGCCACTGGTACCGCGCCCGGCGATGCCGTGGCCGATCTCTACCTGGAAGGTTCCGATCAGCACCGTGGCTGGTTCCAATCCTCGCTTCTGACCAGTGTCGCCATCCACGGCCGGGCACCGTACAAGGCCGTGCTCACGCATGGTTTCACGGTCGACGAGCACGGCCACAAGATGAGCAAGTCGGCAGGCAATGTGGTGCCGCCGCAGCAGGTCATGAAGACACTGGGCGCGGACATTCTGCGTCTGTGGGTGGCCAGCGCCGACTACTCGGGCGAGATTGCGATTTCCGACAATCTGCTCAAGCGCGTCGCCGAGGCCTATCGTCGAATTCGCAATACCCTGCGCTTCCTGCTTGGCAACCTGCACGATTTCAATCCCGCGCAGCATGCGCTCGCGCCGGAGGCGCTGTTGCCTGGCGATGCCGCCGCGTTGCGCGAGGCCCAGGCCATGCAGGAGTCGTTGACCCAGGCCTACGGCCGGCGCGAACTGCACAGCGTCTATCAGAAGTTGCACAACTACTGTGTGGTGGATCTGGGCGGACGCTATCTCGATGTCCTGAAGGACCGGCTCTACACCACCGGGACGGATTCGCTGGCGCGGCGTTCGGCGCAGACAGCGCTCTGGCACATCGGCGAAGCGGTGGTGCGCTGGATCACACCCATTCTTTCCTTTACCGCCGAAGAAGCCTGGGAAGCCTTGCCGGGCGATCGCAGCCGCTCGGTCTTCGTGCAGACCTGGTGGGAATTCCCCGCTTTGCCGGAGAACACGCTGGACTGGGAGGCGCTGCGTCAGGTGCGCTCCGCGGTCAAGAAGCGGCTGGAGACGGCGCGCAACGGTGGCCAGATCAAGGGCGACCTCGATGCCGAGGTGTTCCTGCACAGCAGCGATGCCGGCCTGCGCCAGACCATGGATGCCCTGGGCGAGGAGATGCGCTTCTGGCTGCTGACCTCGGATGCCACGGTCGTCGATTCGGCCGAAAGCGACATGGAGCCGGCTGCACTCGACAGCGGCGCGACGCTCTCCATCGCCATCCGCCGCAGCGGTCACGAGAAATGCGTGCGCTGCTGGCATCGCCGGGCCGATGTTGGCGCTGATGCCGAGCATCCGGCGCTGTGCGGACGCTGCGTCAGCAATGTATCGGGTGCCGGTGAAGTCCGGCGGGTGATCTGATGCCGGTGCGCAACGCCCACTGGCTGTGGCTGTCAGCCATCATCATTCTGCTCGACCAGATCACCAAGCAGCTGGTGCATCGTCATCTGGATTGGTACGAGCACATTGCGATCTTCCCGCACTTCAACATCGTGCATCTGCGCAATACCGGCGTGGCCTTCTCAATGTTTTCGGGTAGCTCGCAGATCATCTTCATCAGTCTGGCGGTCATCGTCTCGGCGGGCATCCTGATCTGGCTGCGACGCAATCCCAAGGGGCAGACACTGGTGGCCGTGGCGCTGTGCCTGATTCTTGCGGGCGCCATTGGCAACGCCATCGATCGCGCCGCGCGCGGCTACGTGGTCGACTTCCTCGACTTCTACTGGGGAAGCTGGCATTTCGCGGCTTTCAATCTGGCCGACACGGCCATTACCATCGGAGCCAGTCTCATGATTCTCGACGCCTTCCTGGATTGGCGTCGCAGTCGCCGAACCGGCAGGAGTGCTCCGTGAAGATTCTATTGGCCAACCCGCGCGGTTTCTGTGCGGGCGTGGATCGTGCCATCGAGATCGTCGAACGCGCCTTGCAGGCCTTTGGTGGGCCGATCTATGTCCGTCACGAGGTCGTGCACAACCGTTTTGTGGTGGATGATTTGCGCGGCAAGGGTGCGGTCTTCGTGGAGGAGGTGGACGAAGTCCCCGACGGTGCGTTGTGCATCTTTTCCGCCCACGGCGTTTCCAAGGCGGTGCGCGAAGCGGCCGAGGCGCGCGATCTCACGGTTTTCGATGCCACCTGTCCGCTGGTGACCAAGGTGCACATCGAGGTGACCCGTTACGCCCGCGAGGGGCGCGAGGTGATCCTGATCGGCCACGCTGGCCATCCCGAGGTCGAAGGAACGATGGGACAGTTCGACGCGCGCTTCGGCGGGCGGATCATGCTCGTCGAGACTCCGGAGGATGTCGAAGCGCTGCAGATTCGTGATCCGGATCGCCTGGCCTTCGTCACCCAGACCACGCTGTCCATGGATGACACGGCGCGCATCATCGATACGCTACGCGGCCGCTTTCCGCAGGTGGCGGGGCCGCGCAAGGACGACATCTGCTACGCCACGCAGAATCGTCAGGACGCGGTGCGCGATCTGGCCACTAAGGCGGACCTGGTGCTGGTGGTGGGCTCCAGCAACAGCTCCAACTCGAACCGGTTGAGTGAGCTGGCGGCGGCCTGCGGCAGCAAGGCCTATCTCATCGACGGTCCGGCGGATATTCAGACCGAATGGCTCGATGGCGTGAACGCCGTCGGTGTCACCGCGGGGGCCTCTGCGCCCGAGGTGCTGGTGCAGCAGGTGGTGGAACGGCTGCGCGCTTTGGGCGGCACCACCGTGAGCGAAGAGAAAGGGGTGGAGGAGCACGTCGTCTTCTCGCTGCCGCGTAATTTGCAGCGTGCGCTGGACGCGGCTTCGAGTCCGTCGTGATCGGCGCGTGCTAGCGCCAGCAGTCCGCGGTGGTGTTCTCGCCACCTTTGCTGGTGGCGCTGCGCGACCCATTGGCATTCAGCGTCATCTGCGCGCAGGTGGTATCCGGCAATTGCTGTTGCACCGTGGTCAGACGCAGCGCGGGTCGGTTGCCATCGCCCGCCAGGATATCCACCTGATAGCGACTCGTATCGGTTTCCGAGGTCGACAACCCGCTGCGCCGGGACAGGTAGAAGGTGGTCGCGCTGGTTCCGGTCAATGCTTCACCGATGGCGGCACGATCCAGGCCGCCGCCGCTCGCCAGCGGAAAACCGCCCGTGCGCATGCGAATGCGCTCCAGCGCGGCTTCTTTGTCGCTCAACCAAGTGATGGCGAAGTCGCGCTCGGCATTGCGAATGTAGCGCTGATAGCCGGGGACGGCGATGGTGGCCAGAATGGCCACGATCACCACCACGATCATCAGCTCGATGAGCGTGAAGCCACGGGCGCGGGCTGGAAGGCTTTTCTTGTTCACGCGCCGCATTGTGCGGCCCGGGTGCACTGATGCCAAGCCGTTCAGCCAGCGCGATCCGCTCAACGGCAGTGCCGGACGTGCTCATCGTGGGTGGTGGCGCCATCGGGATGACCACCGCACTGGCGCTGCGAGCGCGCGGTCTGCGCTGCACGATGGTGGAGCGGGGCACCTTGGGGGCGGAGTCGTCTTGGGCGGGAGGGGGCATCCTGGCGCCGTTGCGGCCTTGGTCCTACCCGACGCGTGTATGGGATCTGGTGCAGCGCAGCCGTGCCCTCTACGGTGCCCTGCAGCAGCGGCTGCAGGCCTTGTCCGGCGTCGATATCGAACTCTTGCACTGCGGCGCCTGGCTGCTGGATCGCGCCGACTTCGGGGTTGCTCGCGACTGGCATGCGCAACAGCAGTTGCCCTGCGCGGATGCCGACTGCGAAGGCGCGCCTGCCCTGGTCATGCCCTGGGTTCAGCAGGTGCGCAATCCGCGGCTGATTCGCGCGCTGCGCGGCGCGCTCGCGGCAGAGGGCATCTCACTCTTCGAGCAGCTTTCGGTCACCGCCCTACGCCGTGATGGCGGCCGCGTCACCGGCGTAAGCACCGATCAAGGCGACATGCAGGCACGGCACACCGTGGTGGCGGCCGGGGCATGGAGCAGCCAGTTTGGGGAGGCGGTATCGGGGCGGGTGCATCCGATGCGCGGCCAGATGCTACGCCTGGAGATCGCGCCGCGGCAGCGACCGGAAGCAGGGATCTGGTTGCTGCCCGAGGCCTACGTCATCGTGCGCGATGACGGCACCACCTTGCTTGGATCCACGGTAGAGGACGTCGGCTACGACAAGTCTGTCACGAAGGAAGCGCGTGAGCGCTTGCTGCGCATTGCCGGAGCCTATCTGCCATGGACCCGTGAGGCGCGGGTGCTGGACCATTGGTCGGGCCTGCGTCCCGGCAGCGCGGATGGTGAACCCATCATCGGCGCGGACCCATCGCTGCGGGGCCTGTGGTGGAATACCGGCCATTTCCGCACCGGCCTCGCCATGGCGCCGGCGTCCGCTGAAGAACTGGCTGAGGCCATCGCCGCCGCAGATTAGTCCTACCAGTCGAGGGTCTCGCTGCCCTTGATGCGCTGTCGCACTTCACGCCCCCCGGTTTCCGGCTCGCGATAGTCGATGCGCAGGCGCAACTCGCCGTCGCCCGCCTGAGCGCCGACAGCCGCTGCGCGCAGGTCGAAGCAGGCCGACAGCGGGCAGGCGCTGGTGGCTTCCTTGATCTCGAGCTCGTACACGTCGCTTTCGCCGCAGGTCGCGTCAGCGTCCGGGCGCAGCTCCGAGAAACGATCGCTGTAGCGGCTGTTGCGTGCGTAGAAGCGCTCCTGCGTATTGGCCAGTTCCACGAGGCAGGATTGACCTTCGGCGCGGCGCGTCCGCTCCTGATAACTCAGATAGGAGGGGTAGGCGATCGTGGCCAGGATGCCCACGATCGCCACCGCAATCATCAGCTCAATGAGCGTAACGCCGGACTGTCGTTGCATGGGTCTAGTAGCGCTCACGCCAATCCAGCTCGCCGCTGCGCGCCCCGTCGGAGACATTGCCCTGGGTCTGCTGGATGGCACCGGTGGAGGTCTGTGTGAAGATGGTCAGACCTCGATTGTCGCGCGCACCGCCCACATACAGGCTGGGCGCCGAGCCCAGACCTACGCCGATGTCCACGCTGCGGATGGCCTTGTCGGGTGCGTTGTCCAGCCCGCCGCTGGCGTCGGTTCCGAAGGTCGGAATCTGGCTGCTGGGTGCGCCGGTATCGAAGCGCAGACCAAACAGACGGCTGCGGCCTTGTGCGCCACACAGACTGGTGTCCGGCGTGAAGGCGGAGGCGAAAAACACGCCACCGATGACGGAGGTATTGGTGACCACGCGTTCCGCCGGGCCGGTTGCCGTCATATTCAGTCGCCAGCCGCCGGCGTTGCGCACCTTTGCAACCAGTTCGGATTCATTGTTGACGTCGGTGACGTTGTTGACGCTGCCGTCCTCAAAGACCTCGGCATTGCTGACATCCGTAAGGCCGCTGTAACTCACCGCGGTGCCCGGTGCCTTGCCATTGCCCACCGGGTCGATGATGCCGAACAAGCTCTGCTGATCGGTCGACCCGCGGTCCGGATCTCCGTAGAAGCGTCCGGTGCCGGACATGATCCACCAGTTGCCGAAGTTGTCGATCGTGACGGAGGGGGTGACGGTGATCGGATTGGTGGTATCCAGCATCTCGAAGGGACCGGTCCAATCGGCCGGATCGGCACTGCCGGGAGCCGGCGCAGAGGGGCGCAGATCGACTTTGAACAGCCCGCCGTCGGGTGCCTCGGCATTGCCCGCGGCCAGGCCCAGGTAGAGCGCGTCGCCGCGGAAGTCGAGATTCCAGTCGGCCGTGGTGGCAGCCGTCAAGAAACTGCCTCGGTCGCGCTTCTTGCCGGAGCCGGCGACCACGGTATTGGGCAGCTCCTTCGGCCCATAGCCGGAGAGGTAGGACACCGTGCCGTCTTCGGCAAGCTGCTTCAAATCCAGTATCCACACCTTTGCGGACTGCGTGCTCTCCGCCTTCTGCAGATTGTCCGGCAGCGAGTTCAGGTTATCCGGGCCATTGCCCAGCACCAGATACCAGCTGTCGTCGTCGTCGCTGCTGATGGCATCGGTGTTGCCCTTGCCGCTCTGTGCGATCACGGTGGGCGTCATGGTTGAGAAGCCCATCGCGGGATCGGAGATTTCGCCCAGCAGCCGCGGCGGCTTCTCGGGATTGGTGATGTCCATCACCACGTAGGACGAGCGCAGGGTCAATTCCCTTTCGCCACCACTTTCACGCAGCAGTGAGGCGAGTGCGTTGCCCAGCTGCAAGTCGCCAAAGGTGGCCTGCACCAGGTCGCCGAGCGCGCAGACGAGGTTGCCGATACCAAGCAGATTGGTCAGTGGTTCACAGTCTTTGTTCATGGGCAGGCTGATGTCCCCGCCGCCCAGGCCCATGCCCACCACCATTACCGTTCCCCAGCCATGGGGGTGGTCAGCATCGGCTTGGAAAATGCGCGCGTCGAAGATACGGGGCTTGGCGTCCATGTACCAGACGTGGGTGTAGTCGGTATCCGTCAGCCAGGTCAGATGCGGAAGATTGTGGAAGGGCACATAGGCCCAGAGTTCGGCCCCGATCGGATGCGCGGTGCGGTTGTCGATCGACGTCACGAATTGGCGCGCTCCTGCGTTGTAGAAGCCCGCGTTGAAGGCGTGCAGCATGCCGTCATTGGCGCCGACATAGACGACGTTGCGGCGGTTTCGGTACTGCTCGCGGAAATCGGCGTAGGTCTGGTCGTCATAAAGAAGGTCGAAGGCTTCTGCCGGTGCGCCTACCACGGTCGGGGTCGAGTTGACGATATCGCCGAGACGCATGGTCTCCACCGTGCCGTCGCCGTCGTAGTCCAGCGTACGATTGCGCAAGCCGACATCCGGCTTGTCTTCGCCGCGGATGTATTCCACGAGCAGCTTGGCGACATTGGCATCGGGTGCATTGACCAAGCCGGCAGTGCCGCTGCCAAAGGTGGCCGGGACGAAGGGCTTGAATTCGTCGCCGCCGGCTTCGGGGCGGTCCACTTCACCGTCGAGGTCGACATCAACCCAGGTGTAAATACTGCGTCCCAGGGTGGCGACATCGCTGTAGCGGCGCTGAGACAGCACATCCGACACGGAGGCGAGCTGATCGCGTGCATTCCATAGCGGATTGAGTGCGCCCAGTTCAACGATGGTGCTGTTGTCGTCGGCCGGGTCTCCGCTGTAGCGGCGCACGCGCGTGCGTTGCTGGGCGACGTCGGATGCGCTTTCGTCGAAGAAGAGTTCGACGACGGGATCCTCGGAAAAGTCACCGAGCTTGAAGTCGCCGTTGTCCTCGCGCAAACGGCCTTTGGCGTCGACCCAGAGCGCTTGCAGGGCGCCGATCCACCGCACCTCATTGCCGTTGGCGTCCGTTCGGGTGGGTTCGAAGAGGGCCTGATAGACCGCCCCTTCACCCTCACGGGCATTGGCCACCACGGCAGCCGCGGTACCGGAGGCTACCTGGCCGACGATCTCCTCGAACACGCGACGCAGCGAGTCTTCCAGCTGGCGGGGCTCCACGGCAAAGAAATAGTTGTCGGGATTGCCGTCGGGGACGGGCTCTCCGCGGGCGTTCTCGGTGTCCCATTGGCTCGTGCTGAGTGGGGCGAGCCGACCGCCGGCCGTCTTGGACGGGTCTTTCAGAAAACCGCCGTACTTGGCGGCATACCACAGCGGGTCCTTGAGCAGACCGGCCTTGCTCTCGCCGAGGGTGTAGGTGTGTGAGGTCGCCTCATCGTCCAGGTCGCAGCCGCCCGAGCAGTCGCGCGCTTCGGTGCTGTCGTCGAAGGTGAAGCCTTCGGCTCCGGAATGAAAATGGGCGCCGTCCTGCGTCGTGCCCG
The DNA here is from genome assembly GCA_022763315.1 of Algiphilus sp. Taxonomy (GTDB): domain Bacteria; phylum Pseudomonadota; class Gammaproteobacteria; order Nevskiales; family Nevskiaceae; genus Algiphilus. The sequence continues at coordinate 7,596 of JALEHA010000038.1, read as the reverse complement.
ACAAGCTGTAGCCGAAGCCCATGCGCGCGCCGCCGCCGCTGTAGCCGATGGTGTTGGTGGAGATGCAGAGGCGCTTGTCGCTCAAGCGATAGTCGAGGACGCCCCACATATCCTGGTCATAGTCGCCGCCCTGCTCACCGTTTTCCCAGTTGATGTAGAGCTTGCCGCGCACGATGGCCTTCGGGCTGTCGAAGCTGCACTGCGCCGCCGCAGGCACCCCGCTGCCAGCGATGGCGAGGTCTGCCGCGGTGGGATTCTCGATGCGCGTAGGAGCCTGCGCATGTTTGAAATCGACAATGGCGCAGGCGCCGTTGCGGTCGCTGTTCGCGCCGCGAAGATCCAGATTGAGACAAGCGGGCAGCAGGGTCACGGTTCGCTCGCCGCTTGGGGCCACCAGATCGATCTTGGGCGTATTCGATGCCAGCTGCACCGCATAGGTCTTGACCGACTGCTGACCCGAGATCTGGTTCTGAGTGTTCACATCGCCGGTGTAGGCATGGTAAGCCGCCCCGGCAATTCGGAAGGTGCCCTCCAGCCGCGGGCCTTCCGGGCAGATGCCGCGGACCTCGCCCAGGGCGTTGACCTCCTTGGCGGTACACAGCTGGTGATCGTCGTCGCCCTGGGAGGTCTGCCCATTCTCGCCGACGAAGAAGCTCTTTCCGTGAATGCCTTCGTTGGCGCCGATGAGATTGGTGAGTTCCACGGAGCTCTTGTCCGCATTGACGCTGCGCAGGCCGTCGCTGTTGTCGTCGAGCTCGTCGCCATCGTAGGAAATGGTGGAAGCGTTGAAGACCACCGTATTGAGCGAGGCGCACTCGTTGTTGGCGCTAATCGAGGGCGGCTGATAGGACTGCGGCTGATTCAGACCCTCGATGAGGGTGGAATCATTGGCGCGGAAGTCCCCCGAAGGCGGTTGGTTGGCAAACCAGCGAAGGGCGGTGAGATAGGCCTCGGCGAGGGGGTTGCCCCAGTTCTTGCACTCGCCGTTCTTGAACTCGGCCAGTCGGAAGCTACAGTCGTTGTACAGCCCGTCGCTGTGGTCATACTCGATGATGCGGTACAGCGACAGCGCATTGACCAGACCAAAGGATTGGGTGTTCTGCTTGCCATTGGTACTGCCATCGGCGTTGCGCAGCCCAAAGGTGGCGATGAAGCGGCCGTCGACTTCGGAATTGACCTCGTCGGTGAAGGTGCCGACGCGCTTCATGACGTCGCCGCCGGATTTGTTCTTTTTGTAGGTGCCGGTGGTCAGGCCAAACCACATGCGTTCGTTGTCGCCAAACTCCTGCAGCAGCCCGATGGGCTTTGAGGAACCATCGGGATAGGTCTTGCAGCGATCCCCGGTCCGCAGCCCGGAGACGCAGACTTCCACGCGCACGGAGTAGTCATCCTGGCCCAGGCGGCGGTCGCTTCGACGCGGGTTGCGATCGAAGGCGGGAATACCGCTCTCGCTGGCGTCGTTGTCGTTGGTTGCGTTTTCTTCTTCGCGCCACAGGCACTGCCAGCGTTCGTTGGCTGCCCAGAGGGAGTAATTGCCTTGTGCCACGCGCATCAGAGGCGGTGAGGTGACATCCTGCGAGTCCGCGCCACTGTTGGGATACGTGGTGTTGCAGATGGTGATGCCGTTTTCTCGGGCGGTGGAGCTGCTCGTAGTGACGCCACTGAAGGGGGTCAGTTTGGCAATGTCACTGCCGTTGTAATACTTCGCCCAGGAGTGCGCATCGTTGGGCAGATAGGCCCGCTCCAAGACGGTGCGTGACTTGTTGTCCAGCGTGATTGATTGGTCGACGACGCGCTTGCCTCCGAAGAGGATTTTGCGCACCACGTCGATGCGCGACATCGAGACCCAGTTCAGAAAGTTCCCGCTCCAATTGCCGCTGCAGTAGCGGTCCGCGTTGGCTGGGCCGGATGGCGTGAACAGGCCGCTCGCGTAGTCATAACACTTGTTGTCGTCGAAGTAGCCGTAGTAGCGGAACGAGTGCTGATAGGTGGTCTCGATATCCCCGTCGCCATCGAGATCGGTGTAATCGTTATAGGCGCGCAGAAACAGCTGGTGGTCCTTTGACAGCGTGATCATCGCCTGCGGTTGGGCGGTTTCGACGCTGGTGGCCGGCAGGCTGGAGTACTTCTGCAGATTGTCGGAACCGGAGATGTAGGGCAGGCCAGCGGCAAGGGCGATATTGATTCCACCGAGGCCGAGCATTGCCGCCATCAGTTGCATACGCCGGGAAGGAGGCAAAGAACGGCTGCTGCGTGTGCGCATGAAGGTGCTCCTAGTTCCTGACGACATGTCGGTAGGTGGCGGCGGTAATCGCGCGACCTGCGACGTCTTGCTGTGCAGATGTCCGCACCGTCCTCGACGAGGTTGAGCGGCTTTCCAGGTGGAAGAGAATGCGGGCGCCGCCGGCGGCAGCGGATTTACCCAGGCCCTCGTAGCCGGCCACCATGGCGGTGCCTGCGCCCGGGTTCAGATCGGTACGCAGTTTGAATACACCGAGTTGGGCAGTGACCGGACGCGTGCGCTCACCGATTCCCGTGGGGATGTTGCGATTGAAGCGGGCCTTGGTATCCATGTCGTCCGTGGCCGGCAGGGCGCATTGGGCCGCGGGCTCGCATTCCGAATTGGTGACATACCAGCGCGGGCCTTCCTTGTCCTCGGCAAGGTCGACAATGCTGTAGGCGTCCGGGATGTCGAACAGAAAGTCGCGCTTCAGCACCTTGCCGCCGCGCTCCGTGGGCCAGCCGCGGGCATAGATGTGCTGGTCGACGATATCGCCCAGCCGTCGCCGGGGCAGTTCGGAATTCTCGAGGGCCTCGACGCGTTGGATATGGTTCTCACTCATCCGGAGTTCGAAGCCAGCGTTGCGGACGGCGACGGTGCCCACCACGGTCAATCCGATGAGCAACACCACCGAGGTGATCAGCGCGAAGCCGCCCTGTTGCTGAGCCCGTGTCATCTGTCAGCCGCCCCTGCCGTGGTTGCGAATCTGGAAATCCTGCACATAGAGGCGCCGTGGAAAGCGCTCGAGCGCATCCGGGGGGGTGTAGGTGTCTCCATCGGGCAGGGTATAGGTGGTGTTGTCGGCAAACTCGCTGCGCTCGGGGGCACGCAGGATCAGCCCTACGCGTATGGCGGAAATATCCACGAAGTCAGCTGCGGCCACGTCCTCGGGGTTGTCCCAGGATTCGACGATGCCATCGCCGTTGCGGTCCATGCCCGCAACCAGCGTGAAGCGCTCTACGCCGGACACAATCGGTTGGGAATCGGGATTGCCGAAGTCCGGAGAGTGCTCGTACAGCGCGGGCCCTTCCGCTGCGGTCGCGCCGGAAGGTACCCCAACATGAAACACCCGCGCGCGAAAGCGGTAGTCAAAGACGCCGTCGTCCTCGTCATCATCGGTGAATTGGCTGTCTACCGTTGTCGCTGCGCCGCGCTGATAGATGACGCCCCTGGTGGCGGGGATGGCGCGCAGCAGCAGCGTATCGCCGTCAAGATCCTCGATCTCCGTGCGCGGAAGATAGCCGGTACCGGGCGCGCTCAGCGGATCGGCGTGACGAATCACCAAGACATCGGTTTGCGCCTCGTAGTTGGACACCGTGCAACCGCTCAGCGGAGTCGCGCCCGCGCCATTGTGAATCTCGATCGGACGCCGGATATCGGCATACCAGCCGGCCGAACAGGCTGCCGCGTCGCTGTCGTCCAGTGAACTGGGAATCCATTGCATGGCGGTAAGGGGCGCGCCGTGGGTGAACCCGGCATCACGCAGGGCGCGGCCGATGGTTTCCATGGCGAAGCGGGCATTGTCCTGCAGGATGGCTGTGCTTTCCTGCACCCGATAGCTGTGGCGGCTGGTCACAAAGACTGTGGCGACACCGGCAAGGATCACGAGGCCGAGGGCCACCGAAATCATGAGCTCGACCAGCGAAATGCCCTGTTGGTGACGGCGTGCGCGTACTGTCATGGCGCCACCGCCACGCTCAAGCAATTGTCGGTGTTCGCTTCACCGCCTCGCTCCGGGTCCCAGCAGATGGAAACGCTATAGGGCGACAAGGCGTCGCAGGGGCTTTCCGTGCAAGTCACCGACACGGTTGACGCCGGCAGTGGGGGAGGGCCGTTATGCAGCTTGTCGGCGCCGCCGCCCGTGACCACCTGTTTCCAGCGGCCCAGGTCCCATGCCGCCAGTTCTTGTGGGTTGCAGTCCACCTTGGCGCAATCGGCGCTGGCCGTGGGCGCGTCGCCATCAGCGGCGAGAGCGTAGTGCCCTTCCATCAGGCCGGTGCGGTTGGAGCGCATGCGCTCGGCAAGACTCTGCGAATGCATGCTGGCGACGGCGTACTGGTCGGCCACGAAGGTGTTGCGCACCGCGGAGCCTTGCATTGCCGCCACCCCCAGCAAGCCCAGCGACAGCACCACGACGGCGATCAGAACCTCGATCAAGGTAATGCCACGCATCGCATGACGGCGACCGCTCATGACTTCACCCTGCTCCGGCCCGTCGTCGAGATGACAATGGAGCGCTTGTAATCCGGGTTATCCCCGGCATCGACGGTGAGGGTGCCCACTCGTGATGTACGACCGCCCGCATCAAACGACACCGCCCGCGCGACATTGCTATTGCCGGTGATACGCGTCTGCTGTGCGAACGGACGCTCCACCTGAATGACGGCCTCCTGCGCGTCACGCTTGCCATCATTGTTGGCATCGGCAAACACCATCAGCCCGTTCTCCCATGCGGTCGCGCTCGTGTCGCATGCATCAGAGCCTGACTGGACAATGCATACCACCACGCGCTGGTTGCGTTGGATGGCTTCAGAGCGGGCCAGCATGAAGGTGCTGAGCAGGCGGTTCGCAGTGGTACTGGCGCGATTGCTCTGGATCAGATGGTTGTAGGAAGGCACCGCAATCCCCAGCAGGATGGCGGCGACCGAGATCGTCACCAGCAATTCGATGAGTGTGAAACCGCGTTGCATGTGGACCCAACTATCACGAAGTGCGTCGACTGTGCCCGAACGGGCGATTAGCCGCCAACCTTCGCTGACGGGCGGTGGCTTGGATGTGCTGCCGAAGGCTGGCGCGCGGCCATCGGCCTGTCCTATACTCCGCGCCCCGTGCGTAAGGCCGCTGCCAGGCTTGGCAGGTGGTGACGCTGCGGGTGATAGCGTCGAAAGATGTTGCCGGCGTAGCTCAGCTGGTAGAGCAACGCATTCGTAATGCGTGGGTCGGGAGTTCGATTCTCTCCGCCGGCACCAATAAAAACAGGCGCTTACGAGTAAGCGTCTTCAGGCTTCTTTGGCCACTGTGCCAAAATTGTGCCACTCGCTGGCACACTCGAATCAGGCCGATTCCTGCCAGTGCACGCGCGCGGCGTAATCCAGCAGATGCGCCGACGACAGATGCGCGTAGCGGCGCACCATCTCCGACGACTTCCATCCGCCCATCTCCTGCAACACGTTGAACGGCGTGCCCGCCTGTGCGTGCCAAGACGCCCAGGTATGCCGCAGGTCGTGCCACCGGAAGTCCTCTAGACCGGCCCGAGCCACCGCTTTGCGCCACGCCTTCGTGTTGACTTGCGTGACCGGCTGGCCCTGATAGGTAAAGACGTATTCCGAATGGACGCCCTTGCGGGACTCCAACACCGCCATTGCGTTGGCATTCAACGGGACCGCGATGGCGTTGCCTGTCTTCGACTGGTCGGGGTGGACCCAGGCGCAAGCCCGCTCCATGTCCACATCCGCCCAAGCAAGGCGACTGACGTTGCGTTGACGAAGGCCGGTGGCGAGTGTGAAGCGCATCATCGCCGCCAAGTGATCCGGAAGCTCGGCAAGAAGTTTTGCGGCTTCTTGCCGAGAGATCCATCGGGTCCTTCTGGAATCCACCGAAAGCATGGGTGCCTTCGGAACCCGGTCGATCCACTCCCAGACCTCGCAGGCCCGCCGAAGCACCGCCCGCACCAACGACATGTGTCGATTGGCAGTGGACGGACTGGCCTCGGCGGCCTTGGCCTCCAATATCTCGAACAGCAGAACGCGATCGATCTGATCGAGCCGTTTGCCTCCGAGATAGCGGTCTACCCAACGAAAGATCTCCTTGTCCTTCTCTAGCGAGGCCTTGTGGCTCTTTTCCTTGAGCCACTGCACCACCGCCATTTCCCAGGTGTATCGCGGTCGCTCCTCCAACGCCCCGGTCCGCCACGCCTGTTGCTTCAGTCGGTCGTGGAATTCCTGGGCCGCTCGCTTGTTCGTCGTCCCAGCAGACTTTCGTACGCGCGAACCATCGGGGGTAGTGAACCGGACCCACCACACATCGCCGCGCTTGTATATCGACATGCTCCAATCTCCAACTTGGAGCCACGATGCGGCGCTTGCCGAAGCTGAGGGTAGTCGGGAGCCTGGGGAGTGGCAAGCAGGCACTGAGCGACAGCTACGAGGCCCTAGAGGGCGAGGGGCCAGGGGGCGACACCAAGTTACGATTCAGAAACGGATTCCCAGAGCTTCGGGAGGGACTACCGGGACGATCATGCTGTTAGCGGGTGCTGTGTTACTAGGGAATGCACCCGCGCCGCCGCGCTCGGCGGTTGTCCTGAAGGACAAAGCGCCGAGCGCAGCGGCGCGCTTTGATGCGGGGTTGCTCAGAGAGGAGGGTATTTCCCTTGCAACGTATTGTTAGCGGAGAGGGAAAGGATCATCGTCGCCAGATAACAGTTGCTGTTCTCTATACGACTGACCAATTCGCATCTCAATCCAATTCCTATGTGACGCCTGCAATTTCATCTGCTTTGCGTTTCGGTCGAGCAGAAGGGTCCAGTGGTTGTCGGCCAACACTCGGCGTTTGAGCTGAGATGCTTCATACGAAGGAACAGAGTTTCTTATGAACGCAAGATGGAAAAACAGTCCACCGAAGCCGACGCTGTCAATGCTCAAACGCTCTTGTAAGCCTTCTGGAAAAATAGTGCGTGTCAGCCTCACTAGAAAAGGGTTGCTCTCGCCGCGTTCATTTACTAACGGCTGAAGCTCCTCGGATATTGAGTCATGAAGATGAGGCCTTAGCAATTCAACAAGAATAAAAAATCGCTTTGCGCTAGGTGAACTTTCTCCAGTGAGCATGTATGCCGTGTAGGCTGCAGAAATTGGGTCAACGATGCCAGATGCGCGACTGGCATTGAATGCAATTTTCAACAACCAACGCGCAAGTGGTTCGTACTCGTAATTAAGCGTCAGCCGAGTTTCATAAATTGGTCGGAGAAGGTTATTTCTGGAAAGGAATTCCTTGCCGTAACTGTCTAATGCCGAGAGATGGCGGTTATTGCACTCCGCACATACGTCTTTGACTTTGTGCTCGACCGGAATTTGTGACTTAGATGCTTCGTTCCAGGAAGAAAGTGTAGGGAAAGCAGTACGATCAACGTAGTCGTACAAGAAGCTGGGAATGACATGCTCGCGCGTGCACCTGGCATTCTGTCGACAGTAAATGCAAATTGCCATCTGTGCGCTACGGTCCTTAAGGAATGTCTGATCAAAGTCGGATGAGTGACCGCGAAGACATTGCAGGCTGCACACCGGGTGAAATGAAGGCTGTTTCGGGGGCTTCAGCCTCTG
>JALEHA010000240.1 GCA_022763315.1 Algiphilus sp. | reverse complement strand
GCTGCTGTGGATGGACTTCCCGGCACAGCCCGCCACACCCACTGCCGCCCCGGTTGCACTGCTGCAAGCCATCGGGCAAGAGCCCCACGCCGTGCTGGCGGCCAGTGACTGGATGGTCGTTCTCGATGATCCGGCGGCGGTCGAGGCGCTGGCGCCGGACTTCGGCCTGTTGCAGCAACTCGATCGACGCGGGGTCATCGTCACTGCCCCTGGGGCGGCGCCGGTCGATTTCGTGAGTCGCTTCTTTGCGCCGCGCTATGGCATCGCCGAAGACGCCGTCACCGGCTCAGCCCATTGCACCCTTGGCCCCTACTGGCGGGAACGCCTGGGCAAGGACAGCCTACTGGGGGAGCAGCGCTCGCAGCGGGGCGGCCGGGTGCAGTGCCGAGTGGGTGACACGCGCGTACAGCTGGGCGGTACGGCAGTGACTTTTCTGGAGGGCACGATCCACGTGCCTGGCGACTAGGCGATCTCGGGCACCGGCTTCGGCGCATTCAGCGCACCGGCAATACTCGCGGCCAGCGCATCCAGCTTGCGCCGCCGCGATGCCCGCTCACGATAGGGCAGCGCCAGCGTGGTGATGTGCCAGCCGAGACGCCCCAGCGTGTAGAGATTGTCGCGTCCATAGCGCGGAATGACGTGGATGTGCACATGCGGCACGGTTTGGCTGGCGGCGCGCCCATCGTTGATTAGCAGGTGCTGGGCATGACTGCCGAGTGCCTGCTGCTGCGCCAGCCCGATCGCGTGCGCCAATTCCCACAGATGCTGCCGCGTGGCCGTGCTGAGTCCCACGAGGGTCTGCTTGGCCTGGCGGGGCACCACCAGCACGTGGCCGCGGGTGATCGGTCGGATATCCATGAATGCCACGCATTGGGCGTCGTCGTGCACAAAGCTGGCGGGCATATCGCCGCGAATGATGGATTCGAAGATGGTCATGGGCATACAGTGTGGGCAGGATGCGGTGCGCTCGTCGGGAAAGACCCTATGGCCCACCGGCGCCAGCGTTGGAGAAGAACAGGCATGGCTGAGACGATCAACCTCAATAAGGCAAGGAAGCGCAAGGCCCGCGCCGAAAAGGAGCGCCGCGCCGAAGCCAACCGTGTGCGTTACGGGCGCACTGCCGCGCAACGACGGGAGGACGTGCGCGAGGAAACCGCGGCACGCCGCCGACACGAACAGCACCGCCGCGACGAGCCTTCTGCGACTTCCGAACCACCGCGCTCAGACCGCAACGAGCTTGAAGACCACGAGCTGCCCTAACCCCACCAGAAAGCCCAGGGCGGCACCAACGGCGATCAGTATCCACTCGTCCTCCTGGAACGCAGGACGCAACATGCCTTCGAATTCATCGGACGGCAACGAGGCCAATCGGGTGCTGAGCGTTTCCCCCAGATTCATGGCTTCCTTGGCGTAGGCATCAATGGGCTCGATCAATTCGGGCAGCCGCTCGATGGTGTAATTCGCTGCCGCCGCCTGCGCCGCCTCGAAGCGCCCCCGCCCCATGGCGGCGCGCACCGCCGGCTTGGCCACACCGAGTTGCCCATCGACCTCATCGCGTATGAAGCGCGCGACGATGTTGGCGGCGTAATCGCGCCGCGGTCCTTTCAGCACCGCCTCGGCGATGTTCGAGGGATTGACCACCTCGTCCGCGATCAGGCGCGAGTAATCACGCGCCACCTCGTTCTGTCGCTTGTGGAACAGGCCCTGCACGGTGAACGGCCCAAATTTCTTGGGTTGCTGCGGCCGGAAAATCATCTTCAGTGCCAGGAAATTGGTCAGATAGCCGACGACCAGACCGAAGGCGGGCAGCTGCCAATCGGTCTTGAAGAAGACCCATCCAACCATCTGGAACAGGCCGAAGAGGAAGCCGAAATAAAAGCCGGAATGCCCGATGAAGCGAAATTCGGCGCGCCCTGTCTCGAGGAAGATACGGTTGATCAGGGCCTTGTCGCGCATCAGGGCCTCGACCACCATTTCCTTGAGATCAAAGACCTTGTCGATTTCCTCGACCATGCCGTCGAGAATGCGGGTGACCACCGCCTCGTTGTCAACGCGGACCCGATTGATGGCCAGCTTCTTCACGCGTTCGGGCAGCACGGCCCACAGCTCCGGATCGTGCTCCCTCATGATCTCTTCGACCAGTGCGCGCAAGCGCTCTGCGTCGGGCGGCCCCATGATCTTGGCGACTTCCGTCGGATTCAGCCGCTGAAAGATCTCCTTTTCGGTGATCAGGCGCGGCACCATGGTGTCGCAGGCAATGCGCGCCATCTTGGCGCACTTGCGCGGCACAATGCCCTGCCAGCCGAGCCACGGTTCCTTGATACCGACGAACTCGATGGGGTTGAACATCATCTTGATGGCGATGACATTGGTGACGTAGCCAATGGCTCCCGCCACGAAGGGCATGGAAAGGTAGAACCAAAGGTTGGCCTGGAATTCCGCCCAAGCGGTCTCAAGCATGCGACACCCGCGAAACTCTGCGATCGCGCAATGTAGCCGGAATTTCGCTGGAACGCTCTACGCCCGCATGCCGAGGGTCCCCGCCCAGCGGTTACTTCAACGCGGGTGCGCCTGGATCAGTTGCTGCAGACTGCGCTGAAGGGTGCGTGCCTCGCGATGCCCGGCATCAGCCGCCTGGCCGAGCCATTTCAGCGCCGCCTGCCGCTGCGCCTCATTGCTGTGCTCCAGACCGGCGCCATAGTCGGTGGCCAGCATCACGCCGAGGTTGAAGGCGCCCTGAGCATCACCCTGCTCTGCAGCCTTC
>JALEHA010000239.1 GCA_022763315.1 Algiphilus sp. | reverse complement strand
TGATCTGCTCTTCCGAGATGATCTTGGGGCTGTCCCTGCCGGGGATGGCCGCAGTGGTAATGATGGCGTCCGCGTTCTGGATGTGCTTGGTCAGCACCTCCGCCGCCTTGGCCTTTTCTTCGTCGGTCAGTTCGCGCGCGTAGCCACCTTCGCCCGCCGCAGACACGCCGGTATCGACGAACTTGGCGCCCAGCGACTCGACCTGCTCGGCCACTTCCGAGCGCACGTCATAGCCTTCCACCATCGCGCCCAGACGGCGCGCGGTGGCGATGGCCTGCAGCCCGGCAACACCGGCGCCCATGACCAACACCTTGGCCGGACGGATCGAGCCGACCGCCGTGGTCATCATCGGAAGAATGCGGTTGAGGTTGGTCGCGGCCAGCAGCCCGCCGTAGTAACCGGCCAGGGCGGCCTGCGAGGACAGGGCGTCCATCGCCTGCGCGCGCGTGATGCGCGGCACCAGTTCCATGGCGAAGCAGGTGATCTTGGCTTCGGCCAGCGCCTTGACCGTTTCCGGTTCGCGATTGGCGTAGACAAAGGAGAGCAGGATGCTGCCTGCCTTCATCTTCTTGATCTCGGCCGGACTCGGCGGCTGCACGCGCAGCAGGATATCGGCCTTGCCCAGTTCGAGCTTGCCGACCTTGATCTCCGCCTTCTCGTACGAGGCGTCGGGAATGCGCGCGGCCTCGCCGGCACCCGACTGTACGCTGACTTCAGCGCCCAGTTTGGCGAGCTTGGCACCGACCGCGGGGACCACCGCGACGCGCCGCTCATTGGCCCGCGTTTCCTTGGGCGCGGTGATTTTCACCGTCATGATTGGGACTCCCTGTTTGCCATCCGGATCAACGGGTAACGGTTCTCAGTTCCCGTGATGAGCGCGCGAGTCTACTTGCGCGAGCAAATACTAATCAAACTGCGGCGCACATGGCGGGATCAAGCGTCCAGGTTGGGTGCCACGTAATGACAGCGCCCCGGGGGTGCGCTATGTTCGGCAGGTGGCATTTGCCACATCCTCATCATCCTTTTGTTTTCGGGGGTATTCATGTTCAAGAAGACGATCGCCGCAGCCGCTCTGGTTGCCATGCCAGTTGGCGCCGCGCTGGCGGACAAGGACATCGGTTGCGGTGTCGGCACCATCATCTGGGAAGGCCAGTCGGGTGTGGCGCCGAAGGTTCTAGGTGCCACCACCAACGGCACGCTGGGCAACCAGACCTTCGGTATCTCCACCGGCTCGCTGGGCTGCTCTGCCGATGGCGCCATCACGGTCGACGGCCGCACCAGCATGTTCACGTCCACCAACCTGGACCAGCTGGCCGCAGAAATCGCTGCCGGCGAAGGGGAAACGCTGGACACGCTGGCCACGCTGTACAAGATCGAAGGAGCCGATCGCGACGCCTTTGCCGCCATGGCGCAGTCCAACTACGGCACGATCTTCAGCAGCACCGAAGTCACCGTCGCCGATGTGCTGGCGGGCCTGGAGAGCGCGATGCAGCGCCATCAGACGCTGGCGCGTTACGTCTAAACGTCATCGCACAGCGGCTATGATTCCGGCGGCGTCCGACAGGGCGCCGCTTTTTTTTTGCCCCCCTGCCCGGAACGATGCGCAACCCGCTCCTCATCCTGCTGTTCGGCTTTGGCCTCCTCGGCGGTGCGTACGCCGAAGACGGCGCCACGCCCGATACCCTTGCCGCCCTCCAGCAACGAGCCGACGCCGCCGCGCTGTGGTCGCTTCCCGGCTGGCAGAAGATGCTGCACATGGAGGCGGGCGCAGTGGGTGGCGGGCGCAGCGCGGTGCACTCGGCGTGGTTCTTCCTGGCCGAGAACGGCCGTTCCGACGCGCGTGCCGAGCTGCATGCCACCTTGCGCGCCTTCGTCGAAGGCCAGACCGTGCCCGCGCGCGACGAAAAGGCTGCCTGTGTCTTCGGATTGCGCTGGCGCTTCCTGGACGCGCATCTGGACCTGCAGGCTGCCGGGGTGCTGACGCCGGATTGCCCGCGGCGCGCACAGTGGTGGCAGGCATTGAATCCGGAGCGCGCTTGGCTGGTGTTTCCGGCGGCCTATCTGAACAGCCCTGCTTCGATGTTCGGCCACACCCTGCTGCGCATCGACGGCACGCGCGGTTCGGAGACCTCTCCGCTGCTGGCCTATGCCGTCAATTTCGCGGCGCAGACCGAGGCCGAGAACAGCCTGGTCTATGCCTACAAGGGACTGACCGGTGGCTATGTCGGGCGCTTCAGCGTCATGCCCTATTACGAAAAGGTGCGCGAGTACGGGCGTATCGAGGTGCGCGACCTGTGGGAGTACCCGCTGCAGCTGCCGGAGCCGGTGCTGGAGCGCGTCATTCTGCATCTATGGGAGTTGCGCGGCGCCGGTTTCGACTACTACTTCTTCACCCGGAACTGCTCGTATCAGCTGCTCACCCTGCTGGAAGTCGCCATGCCCGAGCGTAATCTGCGTCAGGGTTTGCGCTGGCGCGCGATCCCCACCGATACCATCGGCGCGCTTGATCATCAGGGATTGCTTGGAGCGCCTCGTTACCGCCCCTCCATGGGCACAACACTCCGTCACCGTGCCGACCTGATCGGACCCGACGACACTCGCATCGCGCTGTCCGTGGCGCGCGGGGAGCGCGACGCCGAAGCGCTGCCAGACTGGCCGGCACAGCGCCAGGCACGCGCCCTCGATGTCGCTCACGACTGGCTCTATCACCATACCCAGAACGGCCCGATGGACCGCGATACCGGGGTGGCGCGAGCCCGCGGCATCCTGGCGGCGCGGGCGGGGACGGGCGTACGTAGCGATTTCCCC
>JALEHA010000037.1 GCA_022763315.1 Algiphilus sp. | reverse complement strand
GGCATCGCCCTGGCGGCGCGCGCGCAACGTGAGCAGCAGCGTGGCCGGCCATACGCCGAGGTTGAGCACGATGCGATACAACAGACGCAGCATGGCGTTCAGGCGCCCGCGTGCTGGTAGCCGTCGATCAGGGCCTGCCAGTCGCCGACGTCGTCGTAGTGGAACACCGTCGCGCCATCGCGCGCCCGGCGCAGGGAGCGGCGCAGCCGGGCAAGGCCGAGATGCAGCAACCAGCCGGGTGCGGCTTCGCGGGCGCGGTCGAAATCGATGAGATGCAGGCCGCCGTGGTCATCCACCAGCAGATTGCTGACATTGAGATCCGGATGGTGCACCCGCAAACGATGCAGGCGTGCGATCAGCACCCCCACAGCGTTCCAGAAGGCGGGCAACTGCGGCGCCTCGGCGAGCACTTCGCGCAAGGCGCGCACCGCACGAATCTGCTCCATGAGCAGCGCGCCCCGATAGGTACCCCGTCCGCGCCAGACCCCGGCGGCCACCGGTGCCGGTACCGGCAGACCACCGGCGTGCAGCTTTTCAAGCAGGCGGAATTCCTGGAAGGGACGGGTCCGCCATAGCCCTGGCCAGACATAGCGTTCTTCCGCGAACTTGCCCGGCAGCCCGCCCCGACGGTAGCCACGCAGCACCCAGTGACACTGCTCGCCGTCAATGAACAGCACGCTGCCGCGACCCGCCACTTGGTCGCGCACCCGAAAATGCTGACGGTAGTAGCTGGGGTCGAAGAGCCAGGCACCAGGCTCCGCAACGCGAAGCGTGTCACACACGAGGGCGAGCCTGCCATCCTCGAAGAGCTCGGCGCGCGCGGCCGCAGGGTCATTCGGCATGTCGGCTGGGGAGCGGGGTAACGGAGCGTTTACACTCGCAGTCTATCTGTTTCGCGTTCCGGCGCATTGTGCGCCCTGCGTCCGCATTCCCCATGCAGCCCTCCCGCACGTCTTCCTCTGCCTTTCATCCGCGCTACTGGCCGCACTGGCTGCTGGTCGGCGTCTTGCGTGCCCTCGCATGGCTGCCGCTGTCGGCCCAACGCGGGCTCGGACGCCAACTCGGCAGACTGAGTCATCGCCTGCTCAAGCGACGCCGCGAAATCACGCGCATCAATCTTTCGCTCTGCTTTCCCGACAAGGCGCCGGACGAGATCGACGCCCTCGTGCGCGCCCATTTTGTGTCGGTCGGCATCGGCTTCTTCGAAACCTTGTCGGCATGGTGGAAGCCATCACGCGTGCTGGCGCCGCGTCTGAAAGTCGAGGGTCTGGAGCATCTGGAAGCCGCCAAACGGGAGGGCGGCGTCATCCTGCTGACTGGCCACTTCACCACGCTGGAATTGGCGGCGCGCGCACTGTGCGAGGCCGGCGTGACCTTCCACGCCATGTACCGCCGCCACAACGATCCGGTGTTCGAGCGCGTGATGCAGGCGCTGCGCAGCCGGCACAGCGGGCGACCCGCTCTGCAACGCGAACAGCTGCGCCCCTTGGTACGGGCGCTGCGCCAGGGCGAGGCCATCTGGTACGGACCGGACCAGGCGCTGCCCCAGGGCACCCTCTTCGTCGATTTCTTCGGTGTCCCCACCCCCACACTGTCGGCGACCAGCAAACTCGCCGAGTACGGTCGCGCCCGGGTCGTACCCTTCTACCCCCGGCGCGAGGGCCGCAACCTCGTCGTCCGCATTGAGCCTGCCTGGGAGAACTTCCCCAGCGACGACGTCGCGAAAGACGCCCGCCGCGTGAATGCGGCCCTCGAAGAAGGCGTACGGATGGCCCTCCCGGATTACTTCTGGATCCATCGTCGCTTCAAGATCCGTCCGCCGGGCCTGCCACCGGTCTACCCCAAGCGCCGCTAGGCACAGGCTTGCCTGCGCCACCGTCAAGGTGTTGGGTACTATGGGCGCTCGACGTCACTGTCCCCCGCTTACCGGACCCCGTCATGGTCACTCGATTTCCCTTGATCCCCGCCGTGGTGACGCTGGTCGCCGCGCTCTGTTCTTCCCTCGCCTTCGCCAGCACCGAAGAAGCGCGCCGTCTGCTCAATGAGGGGCGCGCGGCCCAGGCGCTGAATGTGCTGGAGAAGCACCTGGAAGGCAGTCCACAGGATGCCGAGGCGCGCTTCCTGCGCGGACTGGCGCTGTCACGTACCGGCCGACGCGATCAGGCGATCGAGGTCTTCGCCAACCTTACCCGCGATTACCCACAGCTGCCCGAGCCCTACAACAATCTCGCTGTGATCTACGCCCAGCAAGGGGATTACGAGAAAGCGCGCGACGCCCTCGAAGCGGCGCTGGCGACACACCCCAGCTACGCGACAGCGCATGAGAATCTGGGCGACATCTATGCTGCGCTGGCATCGGCTTCCTACAACCGGGCACTGATGCTGGACGAGAACAATCCCTCGGCGCGGCAAAAGCTGAAGTTGATGGAGCGTCTTGGCGCCAGCCTGCCAGCGACGCGGCCGAATCTCACCGCCACCGAGCGCAGCGACAGCACACCGGCGCAGCCGAGCGACGATGCCCCAGCTTCCGCGGGCGCAACCACCCCCACGGAGACCGCGACGCCGGCGCCCGCCAGCAGTGCCCCGGCCGCGGCCCCTGCGCCCACTTCCACCGCCGAACGCGCCACCCGCGAGCGCATCTCGGCAGCCGTCTATGACTGGGCCCAGGCCTGGCAGAACCAGCAAGTGGATGCCTATCTGGATGCCTATGCGCCCGACTTCGACCCCGCCGGCGGCCTTAGTCGCTCGGCCTGGGAGGCGCAGCGCCGGGAGCGCGTGCGCAGCCCCGAGCGCATCGTCGTGCGGGTGCGCGATCCGGACATCCAGATCGTCGATTCGGATCGGGCGCGCGTCACCTTCCAGCAGGAGTACGAATCCGATAGCTACAGCGACGTCACCACCAAGGTGCTGGACCTGCGTCGGATCGGTGATCGTTGGCTGATCCTGCGCGAAACCACACGCTGACGCGCTGGGACACCTTTCATGCGGTCGCCCCGCCTCGCGCTCCATGCGTTTCGGTCGCCCCGTCCTGGCCGGACGACTTCTGTTTGTGATCGACGCCTCCGCCCCCGTTCCCGCGCGCATGGACAAAGAGTGGGCGGATCCAATCTCCGACGGATGGGGACCGGCACCGGCCTCGACGGGCGATGAGTAAGCCGACATCGCGCCTTCTCCGCGCCCGCACCCACCGCGGCCTGGCCGCGCGAAGATGGGCAAGCGTTGCTTGCGTGCTGCTGGCCGCGGCTGCTGGCGCCGAGGCCCGGCTGCTGACGCCGCCACTGCTCGACGCGCCGGTGCCCCCCCCGTTGGCGGCGCCGGAGGATCGCCTGATCGCCGCCGCACAGGCCTTCGAGCGCGGACAGGCGCGTCTCGCCCTCGATACAGTGGATGCGCTCATTGATGACGAGCCGACCTTCCGCGTCGCCCACTATCTGCGCGGGCGCATCTTTGGGGCGCTCTCCGGCATTCCTACCCCCCGTCTGTTGCCAGAGCACGGCGACGCATTGGCGGCCCTGGCCGAGGAACTCGAACTGCGGCTGGCACGCAACAGCCTCGACGAGGCGCGCCATATGCAGCCTACCGCGGTGCTGGCCTTGCCTGATGATGTGCGGTATCTGCTGGCAGTGGATCTGTCCGCGGCGCGCCTCTATCTGCTGGAAAACGGGCCGGACGGTGTGCGGCTGATCGCCGACCGCTACGCCGCCATGGGCAGTGCCGGATTCGGTAAGGAGCGCGAAGGCGACCTCCGGACGCCGCTCGGCATTTATCGCATCACCGAGTGGAAGGACGACGCCTCGCTGCCAGAGCTGTACGGCCATGGCGCCTTTCCGGTGGACTATCCCAATGATTGGGATCGCCATCGCCGCCGCACCGGCTACGGCATCTGGCTGCATGGCGTGCCGCGCGACACCTATACGCGGGTTCCACGCTCTTCGGAGGGCTGCGTCACCCTTTCCAACGACGCCATGGCATGGCTGCACGACTACATCGACATCGGCGTGACCCCCGTGGTGCTGGCTGACAGGCTGCAGTGGGCCACGCGCGAGGCCGTGGCCAGCGAACGCGCCCGCTTCAAGACGCGCATCGACGACTGGCGCGATGCATGGGCGCAACGCGACACGGAACGTTATCTGAGCTTCTACGCCGACAATTTCACCACCGAGCACCAGGCGCGCCCGCACTTCGCTGCGCACAAGCGCGCGGTCAACGCCGGCAAGGCATGGATCGACGTGGAACTGCGCGATCTCACCATCTTCGACTACCCCGGCGAGGACGATCTAAGGCTGGTCAGCTTCGTACAGGACTACCGCAGCGACAACTATGAATCGGTGTCGCGCAAACGCCAGTACTGGCGCCTGCAGGCGGACGGCAGTTGGCGCATCGAGCGTGAAGTCGAACTCGAGGAACGGGAGATCGAGCCCACCGCGCTCAGTGCGGAAGCACGCCCCTGAGTTGCACGGGCAGCGGCGGCGGCGTCAGCCAGGGGCCGGCCTGTCGCGCATCACGATCCGCGATATCGGGCGCAACCGGCAGACCCGGCGCGACATGCTGAACGATCCACTGCTCCAGATCGCGCCACATCTCGGCCGCCTGACGCGCCGTGGGCATGATGCCGGCATGCGGTAATTCCGGTGTCACCACCGGAATCCCGAGATACTCGCCCGCCCAGCGCCCCAACGACCCTGGATAGGTGCCGAGCTGGTCCAGCTTCAGAAAACCCAGACGCTCGGGCGCCTCATGGCGCCTCCCGTCGAAATCCAGCAGTCCCAGCGGGGCGTGCATGGCCACCACCACATCCGGCGCGAAGCGAATGATCTGCTCCGCCAGCCATTGGCTCTCGGGCTCGGATAACGCATCCGGTCCGGGATAGCGGCGCGGATCGCTACCGGTCTGCTGGCGCCAGTGCGGCAAGGCGGCGCGCTGCCAATCCGGCGAGGGGAAATTGCGGTTCAGATCTACGCCGTTGGCATTGACGCGGGTCGCTGGTCGGCGCAGCAGGCCATCCGGGTTCAACGCCGGAATCACGCGCCAATGCATGCTGCGGTTCTGGCGTTGCTGGAGTTCGGCCATGAACTGGAACACGACGCTGACCGAGGACAATTCATCGCCATGGATGCCGCCAAAAAGCAGCACGCGCACCGGCGGGCGGCCGTCCGACGGCTTCGTGACGGCGGGAAAATCCGCGTACAGCAGCGGCCAACCCTCCACCGAAGCGACGCCGGAGGCGCGCAGCGCCGACAGTGCGCAATGCTCGGGATGCACCGAAGCCAGGCGCGCCTCAATGTGGGCGCAACTGCGCGCGACACTGGCCAGAGGAAGGGCTGCTGCGCCCTCCGTACGCCCTACGGAGAGAGCGCCGGTCGCCGTCGCCAGAGCGACAATACCCACCAGACAGGATGCGGGACGGAAAGCCCGCATCGCCGGTCAGCCCTTGTTCGAGCGCGCCTTGTCGACGAGGAAATTGATGATGCTGATCATCTCCTCGAAGCTGCCGGCCTGGCCTGCGCTGACCTGCCAGCGACCGTCGACGACCACGGTGGGAACGCTGGCAATGCCGAAGTCGGCAATGCGCTGCTCCGACCGTCGAGTGCGGTTCTCAATCGTGAAGCTGTTGAAGGTCTTGCGGAAGGTGTCCCCTTCCACTCCGGCCTGCGAGAAGATGCCGGCAAGCGTGTCCTCGGAGGCGAGACTGCGTCCCTGCTGATGAATGGCGTTGAAGATGCGGCCATGCACCTCGTCCGTGACATCCAGCTCCTGCGCCGTGTAGAAGGCGCGCACATGCAGACGGCCGGCGCTGCGGCCGAGTGCGGTCGGCAGACGCTCAAAGGTCACGTCTTCCGCCTTGGTGCGCTTCCACTCGTTGATATGGGGCTCGAAGTTGTAGCAGTGCCGGCAGCCGTACCAGAACACTTCGGTCACGGCGATGGCGCCACCTTCCGACTTTTCGACGTTGCGTACTTCCTTGTAGTGCTCGCCTTCAACATAGGCTTCCGGCTGCGCGGTGCACGCCAGCGGGCTGACAAGGAGGGCGACCGCGGCGAGGCGGCTGAGAAAACGACGCATGGCAATCCTCACAGTAAAACGGCGTGGATCAAGACGCTGCCTGGTATCAGCGGCGCGGCTGCAGACCTGCCGCATAGGAGGCCAGCGCATCGATTTCCTCATCGGTGAGCTTGGCGGCAACGGTCTGCATCATCTGACCTGAAACGCCCTCGCCACGTTCACTGGAGCGGTAGGCGCGCAACTGCATGGCGGTGTAGGTGGCGTGCTGATTGGCGACCCGCGGGTAGGCCGCGCCCGCGTTACCGAGGCCGGCCGGCCCATGACAGCCCGCGCAGCCCGGAATGCCGCGTTCGGCGTCGCCACCGCGCCACAGCGGTTCGGCGATGGCGACCGCTTCTTCACTCGCCGTGCGCGGCTTGGCCTGCTGCTGGGCGTAGAAGGCGCCAAGATTGCGCATGTCCTCTTCCGACAGCCCTGCGGCCTGCCCCATCATCAAGGCGTTCTGCCGTGCCCCGCTCTTGTAGGCCTTCAGCTGCTGCACGATATAGGTGGCGTGCTGACCCGCGAGCACGGGCCATTCCGGATTGCTGCTATTGCCATCCGGTCCATGACAGGCTGCGCAGGTGGCGGACTTTGCCTTTCCGGCTTCGGGGTCACCCCCGGTAAAGGGCTCTTCGGCCTGCGCTACGCCCAACAGGAGGGCACAGCAGGCAAACAGGGCGCGCTTCATTCAAGACTCCGATAACGGGTCGCACCGCTTCGACGATGCATCGCCGGGTGCGGAAACGGGTATGGTTGCAGCCGCTAAATATACCCGATGCGGCAGGACGTGAGCGACAACCCCTTTCTTAAGGCCGAATTCTTACGGTCATGTGCACAACACAGCCAGCTGCCCGACGATGGTCGCCCGGAACTGGCCTTCGCCGGCCGCTCCAACGCGGGAAAATCCAGCGCGCTGAACAAATTGTGTCAGCGCCGCAATCTGGCGCGTACCAGCAAGACACCGGGGCGCACGCAACTGCTCAACATCTTCGCGTTGCCCGGCGGCTATCTCGTGGACCTGCCCGGCTATGGCTACGCCAATGTGCCGGAACGCGTTCGTCGGGATTGGGGCCGTCTGGTGGGAGATTATGTCGGCCAGCGCGGGCCACTCGTGGGCGTGGTCTTGATCATGGATATCCGGCATCCGCTCACCGATTACGACCAGCAGATGCTGAGCTGGGCCGAATCGGCGGGGCGCCAACTGCATGTGCTGCTCACCAAGGCCGACAAGCTCTCCTTCGGCAAGGCGCGCAACGTGCAACTGCAGGTCCAGCGCAGCCTGGGTGATCGCGCAAGCTGCCAGCTGTTTTCGGCGTTGCGCGGTATCGGCGTGGAGGAAGCGCAGGCCACACTGGCGAAGTGGTTGCGTTCGGAATCGGATCAGTAGTCAGCGCACATTTTTTCGCGCGCATAAAAAAGTGCCGGGCGACTCGGGGGAAATCGCCCGGCAGCGGTTCCGGCTTTGGGGGATGCCGGACTCTGTCCAGGGAGTGGAGACAGAGGAGCGTCAAGGGGGCAACGCTCACCAGATAGGACAGGGCGCCACGCAATGGGTTCCCAGCGTTCGCGCAAAAGCGGGAAAAATTGAGCAAAATCCACACAAGATATTGTTTTTTATTAAATTATTTTTCTTCCGGGCCTGTAGCAGCGCCTGAGGCGGGTGGTTGGCCACCGCGACAGCAACCACCCCGTACCGACCCGGCCATGGGCTCAGCAATAGGCGCCGCCCGACCCAGTGCCTCAGGCGTGCGCCTGATTCCAGTTGCGGCCGAAGCCTGGTTCGGCCACCAGCGGCACGCGTAGTTCAGTGACATTGCACATACGCTCGGTGACCTGTGCCGCCATGTCGCGTAGCGCCTGCTCCGGTCCTTCGAAGACCAGCTCGTCGTGCACCTGCATGATCATGTGCACCTCCGGGGCGTGCGACTGCGCCCAGTGGAAGACGTCGATCATCGCCAGCTTGATGAGATCCGCCGCGGTGCCCTGCAGCGGTGCATTGATGGCGGTGCGTTCCGCGTACTGCCGCATATTGGCGTTGCGGGCCCGGATGTTGGGCAGATACAGGCGGCGGCCGAACAGCGTTTCGACATAGCCCTGGCTGCGCGCCCGCTCGCGCTGGCCGTCCATGTACGCACGCACGCCTGGATAGCGCGCGAAGAAGCGATCGATGGTATCCGCCGCTTCGTCGCGGCCGATGCCCAGGTTGCGCGCCAGCCCATAAGCGGAAATGCCGTAGATCAATCCGAAATTGATGGCCTTGGCGGCGCGGCGCTGCTCACTCGTGACCTCGTCCAGCGACAGCTCGAAGACCTCTGAGGCGGTGGCGCGATGGATGTCCTGATCGTCGCGAAATGCGGCGATCAATCGCTCATCTTCGGAGAAATGCGCCATCAGGCGTAGCTCGATCTGGGAATAATCGATAGCCATGAGGCAGCGGTCATCGGGCGCGACGAAGGCATCACGTATCCGCCGCCCGGCCTCGGTGCGGATCGGAATGTTCTGCAAATTCGGCTCGGAGGAGGACAGCCGGCCGGTGGCCGTGGCGGCCTGGTGGTAGTGGGTGTGGATGCGCCCGGTCGCGGGGTTGATCTTCTTGGGCAGCGCATCGGCATAGGTGCTGCGCAGCTTGGACATGCCGCGCCATTCGAGGATGCGCGCCGGCAAGGCGTGCTGATCGGCCAACGCGTCGAGGGCCTCCTCGTTGGTCGAAGGCGCCCCCTTGGGCGTCTTGGCGGATACCGGCAGCCCGAGCTTGTCGAACAGGATGTGCTGCAGCTGCTGGGCCGAACCGAGATTGAACTGCTCGCCGGCCAGCTCCCAGCACTGGGCCTGCAGGGCCTCCATGCGTTCGCCCAGCTCGCGGCTGATGCCGCCGAGCACCTCGGCGTCGACGTAGACGCCGGTCGCCTCCATGGCGGCCAGGATGGGCACCAGCGGCATCTCGATATCGCGATAGACCGAGGCCAGCTTGTCGTCGTCGTGCACCCGCGGATACAGGCTCTGGTGCAGACGCAGCGTGACATCGGCGTCCTCGCCGGCGTACTCGGCCGCCTTATCGACCGCGACCTCGTCGAAGCCGATCTGCTTCTTGCCCTTGCCGGTGATGTCGCTGTAGGCAATGGTGCGGTGGCCGAGATGGGTTTCGGCCAGAGTGTCCATGTCGTGGCGCGCGGTGGCGTCAAGCACATAGGACTGCAGCATGGTGTCGTGCACGACCCCGCGCAGCGTCACACCAGCGCCGGCCAGCACGTTGATGTCGTATTTGAGGTTCTGCCCGACCTTGGGCCGCTCGGCATCCTCAAGCAAGGGCGCCAGCACGTCACGCACCTGGTCCCAGGGCAGCTGCTCGGGGGCGTCGAGGCCACGATGGGCCAGCGGCACATACCAGGCCTGTCCGGCTTCCACCGCGAAGGACAGACCCACCAGTCGCGCGCGCACCGCGTCCAGGCTGTCGGTTTCGGTATCGACGCAGATCAGTTCCGCGCCTTCCAGTGCTTTGCGCAGTGTCTCCAGTGCGTCCTGGTCGAGCACGGTGGTGACCTTGATCGCCGCTTTCGTCGTATCGGCGGTGGTCTGATCGTCGTCGCCCTCGTCCGGCGTGTCGCGCAGGGCCTCCAGCCAGCGGCGGAAGCCGAGCTGCTCGTACAGCCCGGCCAGGGTCTCGGTGTCCGGTTCGCGGCGCGTGAGGCGGTCCCAGCGCTGCTCCAGGCTGACGTCGTCGCGCACCGTCGCCAGTTTGCGCGACAGCGGCAGCTGCTCGGCGGCGGCGCGCAGATTCTCGCCGGCCTTGCCCTTGATCGTGTCGCGTTCGGCCAGCAGGCGGTCGAGATCACCGTATTGATCCAGCCACTTGGCGGCGGTCTTCGGGCCGACGCCTTGCACGCCCGGGATGTTGTCCGAGGTGTCGCCCATCAGGGCCAACCAGTCGACAATCTGTTCCGGCGGCACGCCGTACTTGTCACGCACGGCGGCCGGGTCGAAGGTCACGCCCTTCATGGTGTCGAGCAGCTTGACGCGGTCCGTCACCAGCTGCGCCAGATCCTTGTCGCCGCTGACGATCAACACCTCGGCGCCATCGGCTTCGGCCTGTCGCGCCAGGGTGGCGATGACATCGTCGGCCTCGAAACCGTCGATCTGCATCAGCGGCACGCCGAGCGCCTGAATCAGTTCGCGCATGGGGGCGAACTGCGATTCCAGGTCCTCCGGCACCGGCGGACGATTGGCCTTGTAGTCCGCATACATCTCGTTACGGAAGGTGCCGCCTCTGGGATCGAAGATGACGGCGATGCGCTCGCAGTCATAGTCAGCGAACAGCTTGCGCAGCATGTTGGCCATGCCGTAAATCGCCCCGGTCGGGCTGCCATCCGGCGCGGTCAGTGGTGGCAGCGCGTGAAAAGCGCGGTACAGCCACGACGAGCCGTCGATGAGAATCAGCGGACCCTTAGCCACGCGGCGCCTCCGCCGGGTCCAGCAGGTGTTCGCCCCGCATCAGGTCGTCCACCGTCTCGCGCTCGCGGGCGACGTGGGCGTGCGCCCCATCCACCAGAATCTCGGCGGGACGGGGCCGGCTGTTGTAGTTCGAGGCCATGACAAAACCATAGGCGCCCGCGCCGCGCACCGCCAGCAGATCGCCCTCGCGGATGGCCAGCGCGCGCTGCTTGCCGAGGAAATCCCCGCTCTCGCAGACCGGGCCGACGACGT
>JALEHA010000238.1 GCA_022763315.1 Algiphilus sp. | reverse complement strand
TGAACGCGGAGCCCGTACAACCGTACCTTGCCGCGCCACCACTGCATGCTGACCTTGTCGAAGGCGCCGTGATGCTCGGGCATCTGGTCAAGTCGCGCGTTGAGGCGCTCCAGCACCAAGCAGGGAACGATGACGTGGACGATCAGCACGAAGGCCGCTGCGGCCAATCCGAGGGCAAGGATCGATGGCCGGATCAAACGCTGCGTCGGAAGGGAGCTCGCCATTCGGGCATCAGGCTAACATCGCGGCACGCGTTGACAGCCACCGGCGTTCGCTCGCGGAAGGCGCATGTCCCGCTCGGGCGTTGGGTCTGCGCGGCGAATACGTGCCGATGCTGGCGACGAAGGTGTCCTGTGACGCCCTAGGAAACAGCGCGCATCGGTGTTCCGCAGCTCCACTGAGCGAGGGTGTGAGGCAAAGGCGTTGGACGCATGTCGCATCAGGCAAAGGCGTCGCTCTGGCTGTTTGGGGGCCTGAGCGTCGGCATCGTGATGGGCCTTGCTCTTGGGGTCGCGATGTCCAAACCCCTGGAAGGCGTCGCAGTAGGCATCGCTCTTGGCGCCGCGATGGGGGGAATCCCAGCATCGCTGCACTACTTCGATGATGGCTAGCGTACCCCACGGCCTGACTTGCAGCGTTGACCGGACTGACTGCACAGTAGGACCGTGAACGCGCCCATGCTTGCACTGCTATTCGGCTTCCTCATCCTTCCCGCGGTCTGCATCGCGATGGAACGCCTCTGGCCGCAGGTGAAGGGTGCGCGCACCTTTCGAGCAGGCTTTGGCGCCGATGTCGTTTGGTACCTCGTGCAGAGCTTCGTGTCGCGCCTGCTCGCGCCATGGGTGGTCTTCTTCTTCGTGCTGCCGGTGTTTGTTCTCGGTGACCTGCCTTTGGAGGATTATTGGGTGGGCTTTGGCCCTGCAGCCCAGCTCCCCTTTGCTGTGCAGGTCGCGTGCGTATTCGTGGCGGGAGACTTTCTGAGTTACTGGCAGCATCGGCTGTTCCACACCCAGGCAGCTTGGCCGATCCATGCGGTGCATCACTCCTCAGAGCAGCTCGACTGGTTGAGTGCAACGCGGTTTCATCCGCTCAACGAAATCGGCGCACAGCTGATCTACGTCGCGCCATTGATTGCCCTTGGCTTCAGTCCGTTGGCCTTCGTGGTGCTGGCGCCGTTCACGGCCACCTATGCGGTGCTGCTGCACGCCAATATCAACCTGAGCTTCGGGCCGTTCCGGTACGTGTTCGCGAGCCCCACCTTCCACCGTTGGCACCACACCAAGACTGCCGAGGCGCAAAACAAGAACTTCGCCGGCTTCCTGCCCGTGTGGGATGTCTTGTTTGGCACCTTCTACCATCCGGCGGGCAAGACCCCGCAACAGTTCGGGATCGACGAAGCCATCCCAGAGGGGTTCTGGGCGCAGTTGTTTTCCCCGTTTCGCGCCCAGCCCCCGCGGTTGGACGGGTTCCGTAGTCGAACCCGGTCAGAGTCGTAGTCAGGGCACGAGTGCACTGTGGTCGCCAGCCTGGCGACTGCCGACGGGGGTTCCGTCGTCCCGATGCAGAGTGAAGGTAGCCCATTAGCGACCCGATGAATCAATGGCCTGCGCCCCGCGCAGTGCGGGCCAACGCTGTGCTGTATTGAATCAACGGCGGTCATTGGCGGAGGTCTCGCGCGGGCGCGTCACCAGGAAGATGCCCGCCAACATTGTCACGCCACCGACCAGAAAGTTGAGCGTCAATGGCTCGTGCAGGAGCACGACGCCGAACAACACGCCGAAGATGGGCGACAGGAATGAGAGCACGCCCAGCTGGGAGGCGCGATAACGGCGCAGCAGCGCGAACCAAAGCAATAGGGCGCCGGAGGAGATCACCAGGGTCTGGAAGCCCAGGCTGGCCAGCGCCAGGCGGGTTGGGTTGATGGCTGCGAGATCGCCCAGGAGCAGGCAGGCGGGCATCAGCAGCAGCGCCGCGGTCGCCAGTTGGTAGCACAGGCTTTGTTCCGGCGGCGCTTCGGACAGGCTCGATCGGCGCAGCACGACGGTCGTCGCTGCCCAAGAAAGGCCCGCGAGAAGCCCCAGCGCGTCGCCGATGAGAATAGCCGTGGCGTCGGCACCTTTGGCGGGCGGTGCCATGGCGATCACCATGCCCGCGAAGGCCAGAGCCGTGCCCCACCATTGATGTCGCGACAACTGCTCGCCCGCTACGCCAAAGTGCAGGCCCAGGGCGGCGAACACGGGCGCGGTGTAGAGGAACACCGACATATGCGAGGCCAAGGTGTAGTGCAACCCCCACGCGACGAAGGTGAATTCCAGCGTGAAGCCCAAACCCAGCAGCAGGCCTGGCCTCCAGTGAGCACGCACATCATTCCACCGCGCACCCCGCCAAAACGCGAGCAAACCCATTAACGGCGCCGCCGCCAGGGAGCGGATAGCGATTTGCGCCAGGGGGGATACATCCGCGGCCACCGCTTTGATCGCGACTTGTTGCAGGCCGAGCGCCAGGCAGAAGCCCGTCATCAGTACACCGCCGGGGAGATCCAGCGCCCGACGTGGTGCATGAGTTGGATTCATCCTAGGCACGGAAGGCCTTGACCCACTTCTGGATTTGGGCATGCCAATTCCTTTTGGAAGGAGCGCCATTGGAGCATTTGCGACCCATTGGTCCAACCGATTAATCTGCAGTCCTAGGGTCAGGAAAATGCAACGCATGAAGGTGGAAAGACTGCCCCTGAACGCCCTGCGCGCCTTTTCCGAGGCGGCACGGACGGGGAGTTTCAAGACTGCGGCGAAGCGTTTGGGGGTCACGCCCGGGGCAGTGAGCCGTCAGGTGAAGCACTTGGAGCACCGTCTGGGTATCGCGTTGTTCGAACGCCAGGCCAATGGCGTACGCCTGCGCGAGGCCGGTCGCTTGCTGGCGAAGGACGTCGATGCGGGGCTCGCTCGCATTGCTGAGGGTATTCAGCAGATTGCCGAGCGGCCTCGTCCCGCGACCACTCTGCGGCTCAGCGCATCTCCTTCTTTCAGCCAGCTCTGGCTGTTGCCGCGCCTGGCCGATTTCCAGGCCCGCGAAGAGCGGGTCGAGATCACCCTGGATGCCGACCAGGGGTTGACTGAACCGGCATGGCGCGGCGGCGGGGCGAGCCTGGCGCTGCGATACGGTCGGGCCCCATGGCCCGGCGTACGCAGTCTGGAACTGTTTGGCGAGCAGCTGTTCCCGGTGTGCGCCCCCGCACTGCTGGAACGCGCGCCGATCGCCGTACCCGCAGATCTGCTCGACCATGATTTGCTGGAAGTGGACTGGCGCTTGCCGGGCGGCGGCGAGGTGCCGGGCTGGCGTCATTGGTTCACGGCCGCCGGGTTGCCCATGGCAAGGCCAACGGTGCGTAGTCACTATTCCTTGTACAGCTTGGCCCTGGACCAGGCCATCGCCGGGCGCGGCATCGTGTTGGCGAGCGAAGCACTGGTTGCCGATCGTCTGGCCAGTGGTGTCTTGACGCGACCGTTTGGCAGCGAATACCGCTTGCCTTCACCCTTCACCTACGCGTTGGTATTGCCCGCCACTGGTGAAGCACCGCCCGCCGCTCGCCGCTTCATCGATTGGTTGCAAGCCGAGGCAGCGGATTTTCGGCGGCGTACGGATGCCGTGGGTGGCTGAGTCCCGGTACGGCATCGCCGAATGTTGCGACGCCGAGCCGATTCGGCGTCGGGACTGTGACACTGCGTCCTGAGCGGTTCCGCGTGAGACATCCTTCTGCCAGGCGAAGGTGCACACAGATCTGTCGCGAGCTGTGAATCAAAGGCCCATATTGAGCGATAGGTGCTCGCGCCCTGTGGCGCCGGCGCCTATGTCGCAGGCGGTGGTACTTTCTCCAGGCGTCCGTGTGGCACCCAGCCCGTGCGGCCGTCCGGGTGTCGACACCAAACCCATCCGTGGCGTTGCTTCAGGCCGTGAAGTTGCTCGCCTGCGCGGCAGCTCAGCTCCATTGCCGAGAAGGCCTCCTGCGCGCGCAGAACGCCCTCGGAGCGACGCGCGAGATCATCAGGTATCCAGCCTTCACGACCGTCCCCGGATCGCGCCCAGATCCAGGTGTGGCCGTCCCAGTCAAAGGTCTCGCCGCTAAGGCTGAAGGCGTCACCACGTTGGAGGCAGATGGGGTCGGGGTAGGTCGCGGTCCAGTCCGCAGTGACGCGATAGAGCGCTTCCGCGGGGTCAGGCCGCGCGGCGCGCTCACCGACGCTAGCAGTCATGCTATCCAGGAAAGCCCTTTGCGGCCGCCATCCCAGCAAAAGGCGTGCGCGGTCGCTGTCGATGCATTGGGACCGGGCCGTGCCCATGATCCACTCGCCATGTTGTTCCACGGCTTCAGCCAAAGCATGCGTTCTCACCGTGGCGGTACGCCCGGTGGCGTGCTCGATGGCATGGATGATCCTTGCCACCGAAATACCAGGATCGGCGACACCCAGGTAGTCGCAACCCGCTTCTCCTTTGGCGAGGGCCAGCGCGTAGAGGCTGGCGAGATCCTCGACGTGCACCAGGGGCCAGCACACCGCGGTGGAATCCACGACGTCCACTGCTTTGCCGACGCGGATAGCTGACGCAATTTCCCCGGTACAGCCACCATCCTCGCTCCACACCATGCCTGGATGGACAATGACAGTCTCGACGCCAGCGGCGATCAGCTTGGCACGATGCGCCACCATGAATTGGAAGGACGGCAGCGGGTCGAAGGCGTCCGCCTCCGTCAATGCCGGCTCCGTGCGCGCTGGATAGAGCCAGCATCCTCCGGTATAGATCACGCGGAGCGCGCGGGAGCTTTGTTGCTGTGCAGTGCGGATGATCGCGTCTGTCCAGATCGCATCCGCCGTGGCCAGATCGCCTTCGAAGGCGGCAGCGACCTGGACGACTGCGTCCGCTTGCGCGACGGAATCCTGCCAGCTTGAGGGCTCTGTCATGTCGCCTCGGACCGGACGTGCGCCGAGGGCGAGCAGTGCGGCGCTGCTGCGATCGGATCGCGCGAGCGCCGAGACGCTATGGCCGGCAGCAATCACCTGGCGGGTCACCGCCTGTCCGATGAAGCCGCTGGCGCCAAAAATGAAGACGTCCATGAAGAGAATGTTGGGCGAAGAAAGGACGGTAACGACGGTGCGCCGACACGCATCGGCGGCGCCCGCGAGCGGAAGCGGAAGGGTATACCGGAAAGCCGCCCCTGCGCCTGTGCCGGCGCCATCACCGCCGCCTTGCGTGGGCTGTGGGTGGCATAATTGCGCCGCGCGCCGGCGGGGCCAGCACTGCCTCGGCCCTTTGGGTTGCGCCGCTGATGTGAGGACGACCTCACCGCTCACCATATTCGTGGGGACGACCCCACCATGGCTGAGACGCGAGCATGCACTGGATACTCTTGTTGGTTGCGGGCCTGTTGGAAATCGGCTGGGCCATTGGGCTGAAGTACACCGACGGTTTCACCCGGCTGTGGCCCTCCGTGGGGACGATCCTCTGCCTGGGCGCAAGCTTTCTCTTGCTGGGGCTGGCGCTCAAAGGACTCCCGGTGGGTACCGCCTATGCCATCTGGGTGGGCGTGGGTGCAGTGGGAACAGCGCTGTTCGGCATTCTGCTCTTCGGCGAGTCCGCCAACACCGTGAAGATGATCAGTCTTGGGCTGGTCTTTCTTGGGATCGTGGGCTTGAGCCTTTCGCACGAATAGCCAGACGGATCCCGTGTCGGGAGGCTGGCGCCGCTAGGATGCTTTCGTGAGAGTCGGCCTTAGGTGCCTGGCGGCAGAGTGGGAGTCTTCTGCAATGCCCACAGTACGGGGACGACCGCTTCCTGCATCAGGGCCACCTCTGCATGCTGACGGTGGACGTATTGGTCCAATTCGGGCTTTAGCATGGGGTGCATCGCCGCCAGTTCCCGCGCACGTTGAGGCACATGCGAGAGAACCTGCGCGTTGAAGGCATCACCTGCCGGGTTGTGCACACGCCGCGCGACGATGCGGTCGCCAAAATGCGCTAAAGCACGCTCCATGGCGTCGCGCGGCAGGTAGCCCTCATAGTGCGGTGGTGGGGGCGCGTCGTTCTGAATATAGGCGTCGTCAATGAGCATCCAGCCGCCCGCGCGGACCACATTGCGGAGCATGCCTATCGTCGCGACGGTGTCGCCGAGGATCGGTCCTAACGCAATCATCATGACGGCGTCGTACTGCTGCGACACACGTAGTGCGGTGCGCAGGTCGCCGGTGACGAACCGGCACTGCGCCTCGCATTGGGCATTGCGCGCAGACTGCTGTGCCTGCGCAATGAAGTCTGCGTGGCCGTCGATTCCGGTGACGGTGGCCTCCAGCTCCTGCGCGATCCGCAGGGCGATTTCGCCGCGACCGCAACCCAGGTCAAGCACCGTTGCGCCAGGGTGAAGCCCCACCTCCCGCAAGACGGAGACAACCTCGTCTTCGGCGCCGCTCAGCGACGGCAGATCCTGGAGCAGATAGGGCAGATGCGGTAGCAGGCACACGGGCGCCTCCATCGCATAAGCGATCTCCTGCTCCAGCCCTGGCGCCGAGGCGACGGTCATCAACGACCCCGACGGCGACGCAAAGGCGCCACCGATGTGGCGGATACGGCGGGGTCACGCGGGGGGCGCCTGACGACGAGTATCCGTTTTAGGCGATCCAGGCGGTCCATCCCATCCACAGCGCCATGGCGATCATCATGAGGTTCTCGGTCAGCGAAACGAAGCCCAGCGGCACGGCATTGGAGCCGCCCACACAGGCGCATTTCAGGCTGCGACGGTCCACGTAGACCGCCTTGAATACCGATACGGCGCCCACGCTGCCGATGAATAGCGCCAGCGGGACGGACAACCAATGCAGGATTCCCGCCACCATCAAGATACCGGCGAGACCCTCTGCGTAGGGGTAGAACGTCGCGTAGGGCACCCAGCGCTGGGCAAGCAGATCGTAGTTCAGGAACATGGTCGAGAAACTCTCGACGTCCTGCAGTTTCAGCAATGCCAGAACGACCATGCTGAATGCGATGAACCACTCCGCTGTGCGGATTGGCTGTATCGCGCCATAGGCCGCCAGGCTCGTGGCTGTCGCCATGAGAAAGGTGAGGATGAAGAGCACGATCACCGGTCGGTAGCTCGGCTCGTCGGCTGGCTTCACCGGCTTGCCGACATAACGGCGTACCGCTTCATAACCGCCTATGCGTTGGCCGTCGATGAACACCTGGGGGGTGGAGGTCACGTCGTGTTCCTCCTTGAAGGCGTCGACAGCTTCTCTCGAGCGCAGCGGCTGATCGTCTACGTGGTAGCCATGACGGCGCAGCAGATGCTTGGTCTTCTGTCCGAAGGGGCATTGATGGTCCGGCATCAGCATGCGATACAGAACCGCGGTTTTTGCGTTCGGGGAGCGAGCAGAATCCATACAGAGGCTCCAGTTCAAACGTTCGATGAACACGCATTCTGCAGCCTGTAGTGCACTACAGAGTCAAGGGTGTTGCATCCTGCTGCCGTGCACGGCGTTCCAGCGCGCCCGGCTTCGGCGGCGAAGCAGGCAGCTTCCATGGCGGTGGCGACGCAGGCGGGCTAAGCTGCCACCAGCGGGGGGCTATCGAAGCAGCCCTTCCAAAATGGGTCGGAAAAAGGGGGAAGGGTATGCGAGTGTTTGCAATGGCGATGATCCTCGTCGCTTCGGTATGGGGCGGAGTGGCGACGGCGGAGAAGGCGGGTACGAATCACTACGCGCTGGATGGCGCTTTGGAGGGGCGTTTCGGGCAAGCCAAGTGCCGCCTTTACTTCAGCAAGTATGGCAAGAACTGGACCCTGCAATTGGTGCCGGAGAATGCCTACAGCCCGGCCGCCAATCTTTTCTTTTCGCCCAAGTTCGGCAATCCAGCACCGGGCAGCTTTCCGGTGCAGTTTGCCTACCGCAACAGTGCAGCCAGCCTGGGTGGCTCGGTGAGCAGTGACGGTGCAACCTTCTCTTACGAGACGCAGGGTGAGGTCGAGTTCACCCGGTTTGACGAACGGGTCGTTGGGAGTTTTTCCTTCGTCGCGCAGGACGACGATGGTGCATCGGTCACCGCCGAAGGCGCTTTTGATTGCCCCCGTGGTGAGATGCTTCGGTAGCGGATACGCGTTGACTTTCGGCCGTTTGGAGCAACGGCGAAATCACAGGGACGACGAATGACTGGTCGGCGAGACGTCCGGGACCGTCGCACCAAAGCGCCATCACGGATGCAAAGCCGCGGCATCACTGCACACATTGATGCGTGCAGCGCACCGTGCGCGCCCCGGGTGATGCAAACAGGCGTGAGCGCGGTATGCTCAGCATTGATGAGGCCGGGATGCGCATGGATTTCTTGCTCTTGGGGTTGGTAATCGCGACCTTGCTGGTGAGCCTGGTCGCCGGTTTTCTGTGGGCCTTTTCCTCGGTGGTCATGCCCGGCATCGCACGATTGTCTGATCGTGAGTTCGTCCGTGCCTTTCAAGAAATGGATGGCATCATCCAGCGTGGGAATCCGC
The DNA here is from genome assembly GCA_022763315.1 of Algiphilus sp. Lineage (GTDB taxonomy): Bacteria > Pseudomonadota > Gammaproteobacteria > Nevskiales > Nevskiaceae > Algiphilus. Next base: position 4,240 of record JALEHA010000238.1, on the reverse strand, counting down.
TTTTCTTTCTGATCTGGGTGGGCTCCGCTGTAGTGCTGCTTGTGGTTGCGGTGGCTGGGGTGGTCCTGCTGCAGGGCGTACCGAGGACCTTGCTTTTGTGCGCCGCCGGCGTGTATCTGCTTGCGGTACAGCTTCCAACCGCGACCATCAACATTCCGTTGAATAACGCCTTGCAGTCCTGCGATGCCAATGACCAAGCTGCCAATGCGGTAGGAGACGCGCGTGCGGCCTTCGAGGCTCGCTGGAATCATTGGAACCGGCGTCGTACGCTCGCTGCCGGTCTCGCAGCCATACTGCTGCTCTTGACCCTGTATAGCGTTTCCTGAGTCGGGCCCTTCGCACTGCGCCGTACCCGCTCGAATCTTGCAGCATCGATGTCCATCTCATGGTCTTGGTCTCGCGGAGCGTAACGAGTGCGTGTGTTCACGAATCCCTACGGAAGCGATGCGCTTTGGTTCGACAATCTCGTCACCAGCACCGGCGTAGCTGTGGCATACGATCCGGCAGTGACCGCCTTCACGGATTCGAAGCCGTTCTGTGGCAATCGCGAATTGCTTGGGTGCAACTGGGTGGCCTCCGAGCCGAACGGATTGTGTCGGTCCTGTGCAATGACGCGCATCGCGCCGGATCCTTCGATTCAGGACGCCATTCCACACTGGGCAAAAGCGGAATCCGCCAAGCGATGGACGCTGGACAACCTTGCGCGTTGGGGATGGTTCAGCACCTGCGATAGCGGCCCGTCCCCGGTGTTTCACATGCTCGCCGAAGGGGCGCTTCCGATCACGATGGGGCATTCCCAGGGAGTCGTGACCATCAGTGTGGCGGAAGGGGACCCCATCCTCCTGACTATGCGTCGCGAGGCTCTATTCGAGCCCTATCGCACCATGCTCGGACATCTGCGGCATGAAATGTCCCACGTCCTTTGGTGGCGCTTGAGTGTGCGTGAGGATTTTCTGAACGCATTTCGCAGCGAGTTCGGCGACGAACGGCTCGATTATGGCGAGGCCCTGAAGGCTTACTACGACCATGGTCCACCCAGCCAATGGGAGCACCAATATCTCACCAACTATGCCGCTTCTCATCCGCACGAGGATTGGGCGGAGACAGTGGCGCACCTTCTGCATCTGACGGATATCGCCGATAGCTTTGTTGCCGGTGGCCTCAGCGCTTCGCAGTTGCCGAGCGCCGACTGGGATCCCTACGCGGAAGCGGACGCCGAGCGCTTGATTCACACAGCTGCTGCCTTGGCGGTAGGGGTGAACCATGTCAACCGCGCGATGGGGCTTTCGGATCTTTATCCCTTCGTTCTTTCCGAGCGCGCGCGCCGTAAACTGCACTTCGCCCACCAATGGCTCAGGTACGGGCCGCAGCCGCTTCTATGATTGGCAGGCGGTTGTTTTGCAGTGTGGCGCCGGCATGGCCACGCACCGCAGAGCGGAGGATGACGGTTTGCAAGTACCCGCCACGCGCGCTTTCCAACTGATGGAGCGGTTTGCGCTACTTTCCTCCCGTTCTGGTTTCAGTCTCCCTGTGTCGGTTGGAGACTGCGGCGAGCTGTGCGGTCGGTATGCGGCGGCGTGCCTTCTGTTGTGCAGGCTTCCAGCGGGGGACGCATGCCGATTTGGGTAGACGCTGACGCCTGTCCCGGCGTGATCAAGGAGATCCTGTTCCGCGCCGCCGAGCGCACGCAGACCATGGTGACGCTGGTGGCCAACCAGGCCGTGCGCACGCCGCCTTCGCGCTTCGTCAGCAGTGTGCAGGTGGCCAAGGGCTTCGATGTGGCGGACAACGAGATTGTCCGCCGTTGCGCCCAGGGGGACCTGGTCATCACCAGCGACATTCCCTTGGCGGATGAGGTGATTGAAAAAGGGGCGTTGGCGCTGAGTCCCCGGGGTGAGCTGTATACCAAGGAGAACATCAAGGCCCGTCTGACGATGCGCGACTTCATGGAGACGCTGCGCAGTAGCGGCATACAAAGCGAGGGTCCGGCCGCCCTGGGTGCGCGTGACAAGCAGGCCTTCGGCAATGCTCTTGATCGATGGTTGCAAAAGCAGCCTAGAAAAGGGATATAAGAGCCTTTTCTGAGCGCCCAGCCATGGATATTGACGCCAAGCGTGCCCTGATCACGCGCTACCTTGATGCCTACAACCGTTTTGACGTGTCCGCGATGATGGCTACTGTCCACGACGAGGTCGTTTTCCAGAATATCTCCGACGGCGCCGTCACGGCGCAGGCCGACGGCGCGGAGGCATTGCGGCAGATGGCGGAGCAGGCAACGGCGATGTTCACCACTCGACGACAGTCGATGAAGGATTTTGCGGTCGATGGCGAGCAGGCGGTCATTCGCGTCGACTTCGAAGGGGTGCTGGCCTGCGATCTGCCCAATGGCATGCGAGCCGGGCAGCGCATTGCTGTGCAGGGGCGGTCCGAGTTCACGTTCCGGGACGACCGTCTGGTGCGTATCGTGGATATCAGCTAGCCAACGTCGTGATCGCGCGCATCCGTACCCGCTTCGCCTGCACGGCCGATGCGCTCTGGGAACAGATCATGCAGCCGCGATCGTTGGTGTTTGTGGCGGCGCCGGCCTGCTCACGCCGTTCATTTGGTGGTTCGCGCACCTCTTCTACCGCCACCGCCAGCGTCGCTGGAAACAGTAGTTGCGGCGTGCCGTGCGTGAGGCGCCTAGGGCCTGAGCCATTGTGTGGCGCGCTTCGCTATGATCCGCGCCCATGCCGGCGGAGCCGGCTCCCATTTCTCGCTTAGGGATCGTTTTCATGCGATTTGTCGCTTCTGCGCTGCGTTCGGTCGCGCGGCCTGGGCACCCGCTGGATGCCCCACTGGTGCAGCATTCCATGGTCTGGCCTACGGACTTGAACGTGGGTATGCATATGGACAACGTGCGCTATCTGCAATTGATGAACCGTGCGCGCAATGAGCTGCTCATGCGCAGCGGCATCATGCGGGCCGCGCGTGCGCGTCGCCTGGGCGTGCCGGTGGCGCAATGCGTCATGCGCTACAAGCGTTCGCTAATGCCGTTCGAGCGTTTCTGCCTGCGTACCCAGATCATCGGATGGAATGAGCGACGCTTCTTCATGGCGCAGGATTTCGTTCGGGATGGGCAGGTCGTGGCCAGCGGGCAGCTGCAGTACGCTTTTGTCGGCCCCGAGGGGCGGGTGGCGCCTGCGACGATCTTTAGCGCATTGCTCGGCCGCGAGGCAGTATCGCCGCCGTTGCCCGCGGAGTTGCTCGATTAGGCAGCCGCGCACCGGGGCACTTGGCCACAGCAATGCATCGACGTTATCCCGCGCCAACGATCCCGCCGCGCAAAGCCCTAGAATGCGGCCGGTGGCGTTGTCCGCCACGCCGAGGATGCCGCGCGTGACACAGAGTATGGTCGAAGGCTGGAGGCTCAGCCAGTCAATGGATCTGGACGGGCGCCGGATCGCCTATGACGTAATGGGCGCCGGGCCACCGGTCGTCATGGTGCATGGCACGCCATGGTCCTCCTTCAATCTCCGCCACCTGATCCACGGCCTGGCCGGCCAGTACCAGGTCTTCTACTTCGACCTGCTGGGCTATGGCCAGTCCGACAAGAGATCGGGTGACGTATCGCTGGGGGTGCAGAACCGGGTGCTGTCCGCCCTGCTGAACCATTGGGGGCTATCCGAGCCGGTCGTGATTGGTCACGATTTCGGCGGGGCCACCGCCTTGCGCGCGCGGTTACTGGACGGGCACCGCTATTCCCGCCTGGTGCTTATCGACGCCGTCGCCATGTCGCCGTGGGGTTCCGACTTCTTTCGTCACGTGGGTGCGCACGAAGCGGCCTTTGCGGGGTTGCCGCCAGCCATGCACGAGGCGATGTGCCGTCGCTACATCCAGACCGCTGCGCATCTTCCGCTGGCCGACGCGGTGTTGGACGCTACCGTACAACCCTGGTGCGGGACCGAAGGCCAAGCCGCCTTCTACCGGCAGATGGCGCAGGCGGACTCGGCCTACACGGATGCGGTGGAGCCGCACTACGGTCGCATCGATGAGCCGAGTCTTGTGCTGTGGGGGGAGGCGGACACCTGGATCCCGGTCGAACAAGGCCGACGGCTAGCGTCGGCCCTCGGCAACGCCCGTTTCCATGGCATTGCGGATGTAGGGCATCTGATCATCGAGGAAGCCCCCGGAGCGCTGTTGGGCGAGATCCTTCGCTTCCTGGCACAGGACGTGGCCGTGTCCGACAAGGAGAACGCAC
>JALEHA010000003.1 GCA_022763315.1 Algiphilus sp. | reverse complement strand
GCGGCGTATGCCGGCGCAGCAGCTCGTCCACCGCCCCCCAATCGGTGTACTCATAGATGCAGTGTGTGTCGACGCCGCCGCCCTCCTTGCGAGAGATGCGCTGCATCATCCATCGGGTGAGCGGGCCGTAGCGCGGATACTTCACCGCGCCGGCGAAATGCACGCACTTCTTGGGGCGCCAGCCCACCGATGCCAGATAGGCGTCGACCAACGCGGCCACAGCCTCCCGTCCGGGCGCGTTCACCGCAGAGGCACTGACCGAGAAGAAGACCGCATTCGGATGCGCGTTGAGCGCCACACGGTGCTGCCGGATGAAGGCGTCGAGCGCACGCTGGAAGCGCCGCACATACAACGCGCCACCGATGTAGAGCCCGTCGATCTCTGCCCATCGTTGAGGCAGTTCGGCGGCTTGGACATCAAGCGCCCGCGCGCCCACACCCTGTGCGCGCAAACGACCCGCCATGTAGCCGGCGATTTTTTCCGTCTGGCCGTGCGTGGAGGCATAGAGGATGAGGGCGGTCGGCATGGCAGGAGTCCGGGTGGCGCAGGGGCGCAGTGTGAAACGCCTGTCACTCGGTGTCGCTGATGGACATCAAGGCGAGCAATCGCGCCGATGCGCACTAAGACAGACGACTTGGTTATGAGCATTTACCAGGACCCGTGCAGTGCGTTATGAATGCTCTCCCCTAACCACAGGAGGACATCATGGCACTTCGACTAGGTGATACCGCACCGGATTTTGAAGCCGACACCACGGAAGGTCGCATCCGCTTCCACGACTGGCTGGGCGATTCCTGGGGTGTGCTGTTCTCCCACCCCGCGGACTACACCCCGGTGTGCACGACCGAGCTCGGCGAGACGGCAAAGCTGAAGCAGGAATTCGACAAGCGCAACACAAAGGTGATCGCCGTATCGGTGGACTCGGTGGAGGACCACAAGGGGTGGTCCCGGGACATCGAGGAAACCCAGCACTGCACGGTCAATTTTCCGATCATCGCCGATGAGGACCGCCAGGTATCCCAGCGCTACGACATGCTGCATCCCGGCGAAGGCGATGCCTCGACCGTGCGTTCGGTCTTTCTGATTGATCCGAACAAGAAGATCCGCATGACGTTGACCTATCCCAAGAGTGCGGGTCGCAACTTCGTGGAGATTCTGCGCGTGATTGATTCGATCCAGCTGACCGACGGCTACAAGGTGGCAACACCAGTGAACTGGCGTGACGGCGAGGACGTCATCATCCTGCCGACGCTGTCCGATGATGAAGCGAAGGCGCACTTCCCGGATGGCTGGAAGACCATCAAGCCCTATCTGCGGATCACCAAACAGCCCAATCGGTAGAGCATGCGCGGCGCAACGCGTGCAAGATGAGGACTGCAACGCCGCGCGCCGGCAGCATGCTTCACCGGCGCGCGGCAGGCGTCCATTACCGACGATCCGCATCCTGCGTGATGCGCCGTCGTTTCAGGAGACACGCGTTGACCACGACACGCCCGCACCCCGATCCCGACGGGCTGCATGAGTTCTCGGTGGTGTTCACCGACCGCTCGCTGAATCACATGTCGGCGCGCTTTCAGCGCGTCATGCGCGATCTGTCGGACATGCTGCGTCACAGCTATGCCGCGGAGTCGGCCGTCATCGTACCCGGCGGCGGCACCATGGGTATGGAAGCCGTGGCGCGCCAGTTCGCCACCGGCAAGCGCTGCCTCGTGGTTCGCAACGGTTGGTTCAGCTATCGCTGGTCACAGATCCTGGAGGCAGGTGGAATCGCCGCGGAGACGACCGTTCTGCAAGCCGAGCCGGATTCCGGCGCGGCGGATGCGGCCTGGTCCCCCCCGGCCATTGAGGGCGTGGTCGACGCCATCCGCGCCCATCAGCCCGAGATGGTCTTCGCGCCGCATGTGGAAACCTCGGCCGGCCTGCTGTTGCCGGACGATTACATCCGCACGCTCGCCGCGGCCACCCATGAGGCCGGCGGTTTGTTCGTGCTGGACTGCGTGGCCTCCGGCGCACTCTGGATCGATATGGCCGACATGGGCGTGGATATCCTCATCAGCGCACCGCAAAAGACCTGGAGCGCCACCCCGTGCGCCGCACTCGTGATGCTGGGGTCCGAGGCGACCAAGCGCATCGAGCACACGCGCAGTTCCAGCTTTGCCTGCGACCTCAAGCAATGGCTCAACATCATGCGTGCCTATGAAGGTGGCGGGCACGCCTATCACGCCACCCTGCCCACCGACGGCTTGGTGCATCTGCACGAGACGATGCGCGAGACGCGCGACGTCGGCTTGGAGAAAGCGCGCGCCGCCCTGCTCAAACTTGGCAGCGGCGTGCGCGCCACGCTGCGCGAGCGCGGCTTCAAGAGCGTCGCCGCATCGGGCTACGAGGCCCCGGGCGTCGTCGTCTTCCACACCACCGACCCGGATATCCACAGCGGCAAGCGCTTTGCCGAGCAGGGCATCCAAATCGCCAAAGGCGTACCGCTGATGTGTGGCGAGCCGGAGCGCTTCCTCACTTTTCGGATTGGGCTGTTTGGTCTCGACAAGCTCTACGACGTGGACGCCACTATCGAACGCTTCTCGGCCGGATTGGACCGCGCCGTTGTCTCGGCCGAGGCCAGCTGAGCCGGCCAGTCACGGCGTGACGGCCCTCGACATCCGCCCACGCTGTCCGCACGCGTGGCAGGGTGGGTGAACGTTGTGGACGGCGACTTGTCCATGGCCCCCTGTCAGCACTGAGTCGCTATGCGATCCGAATCGGCCACCTACATCATCCTCGCCCTTTGTATCGGGGTCTTCGGCCTGCAATTGCAGAGCCCCGACGGCCTATTGCGTGACTTCGCCTTGTGGCCGCTGGGCGCGGGTTTCCAGCCTTGGCAGGTCGTCACCAGCGCCTTCTTGCACGGCGGCATGTTCCATCTCTTCGTGAACTGCTTCGGCATCTGGATGTTCGGGCGCGAGGTGGAAAACGCATTGGGTACCGCGCGCTTCGTGCAACTGTTCGCTGTCAGTGTCTTGACCGCATCCATCACGCAGCTTATCGCCGTGGGCTTCGGCGATCCGGTACCCACGGTAGGCGCGTCCGGCGGTCTCTTTGGATTGCTGGCGGCTTTCGCCGTGCTCTTCCCGCGACGACAGATCATGTTGCTGATCCCGCCCATCCCGATGCGGGCTCCGGTGTTCGTCGCGCTGTTCGCGGCATTCGAGTTGTTTGCCGGCATCACGGGAACGCTGTCCGGCGTGGCGCACTTCGCCCATCTCGGCGGCTTGATCGGCGCCTTCATTCTGTTGCAGCGCTGGCGCCGGCCGCGACGCCCACCGCCGGGCCCCTGGGCCTAACGGACCTTGCGAAAGGTCAGATTGATGCGAAAGCGACCAACCAGCGGGTGATGGCCGTCGGGCACGGGGAGAACACCGTGGTAGTGAAAGCGGGTCGGGCCACCCCAGACCACGACATCGCCGTGGTACAGAGGCAGGCGATGACAGGGATCCTCGCGTCGCGCGCCTCCAAACAGGAAGGTCGCGGGCAGGCCCAGAGAGACGGAGACAATCGGCGCTGCCGCATCGCGCTCATCCTGATCGCGGTGCAGAGAGAGCCGCGCGCCGGGCGCATAACGGTTCAGCAGACAGGCGTCCGGCGCAAAACCCGGATAGCCCGCTTCCTCGGCAGCAGCAACCGCCAGGCTCCAAAAAACCGCCGGCATGGCGGGCCAGGCGCGACCGCTTTCGGGGTCAGTGCGCAGGTAGCGATAGCCAAGGGCATCGCTCTGCCAGCCAAGCGGCCCGCAGTTGCTGTTGGCTGTTGACATGGCGCGGCCGCCGGGCGTTTGCATGTGACGCCAGGGGGCAGAAGCGATCACCGCATCAACGCCCGCCTTCAAGGCAAGGGCCTGGGACTGCGCCCAACCACCGAGTAGCACGGCACCCGCTGCGATGCGATGACAGCGCCTGGTTTCGGGGAAGAGCTCGGCGGTCAATGGCGCTCCGCGGCAGTG
>JALEHA010000237.1 GCA_022763315.1 Algiphilus sp. | reverse complement strand
CCGGAACGGGCGGCGCGCGCAGGGGGTGCGAGACAGGACGTCGAGCAAGCGCCGTCACGACAGGGACGTCGTGTCGGCGCGTACCCCGAGCACGACGACCGATCCGGGCACCTGGTGCGGCGCAGCCGCGCCAGGCCACCCGTGGGCACCCTGGTTTTGCTGACTTTTGCCGGAACAAAAGTCAGCCGCGCGTTCTCGGTGATTCACTCGTGAGTGATGTGCTGCAAAGCGCGGAACCTCTGGCACAGAGGTGCAATTTTTGGGTGCTCCAATGGCCATCCTCGCTCAGAGTTGCTCACCTGTGATGCCCGGAGCAAGGACGCGTTTGCAGGGGGCAAAAAAGCAAAGCTCGGTGTTCCGCAACCTGTGGATACGCGTCAGGTCCAGCAGTGAAGCCTATCCCCCCGCCAACTGCTCAAACCCCTGCCCAAGACTCGTCGCCCCACCAAGCGCCCAACCGCCGTCGACGGGAATGACCGCGCCGGTGACGTAGGCCGCCATGTCGCTGCCCAGCCACAGGCAGCAGTCGGCAATTTCGCTGGCCTGGCCATAGCGCTTCATTGGCACGCTGTCGATGACGGCTTTGCGCGCGCCCTCGGTGGGGGCGAGGCGCTCCATGCCTTCGGTGCCCTCGATGGGGCCGGGGACGACGGAATTGACCCGCAGGCCTTCCGAACCCCACTCGAGGGCGCCGACGCGGGTCACCATGTCGACGCCGGCCTTTGCCGAGCAGACGTGCATCTGCATGTTCATGGGCAGAAAGGCCTGCGGGGCGGAGATGTTGATGATCGAGCCGCCGGGCTTCTTCATCAGCGGATGGGCGGCGCGCAGTACGTGGTAGGTCCCGAGCAGATCGATATCGACCACGCTCTTGAAGGCGTTGGCCGACATGCCGGTGGCCTTGGCCGGGAAGTTGCCGGCGGCGCCGGAGACCAGGACGTCGAAGGCGCCGAACTGTCCATGCGCGGCCTGGAGCGCTGCCTCTACCGCGGCGTAGTCGCGAACATCGGCGGCATAGCCATTGGCTTCTGCGCCCAGAGCCTTGAGCGCTTCCACCGTGGCGTCGACCTTCTCCTGGCGGCGCGACAGCACGCTGACGCGCGCACCTGCCTTGGCGAAGGCCTTGGCGACGCCGAGGTTGATGCCGCTGGTGCCGCCTGCAACGAATACGGTCTTCCCGGAATAATCAAAGGACATGCGTGTCTCCTAGTTGGTGTCGTGGGATTTTGACAGGGCCGCGCGCCAGGCGTGGTCGGCCCAGCCGCGCAGGTCGTCGGCGTCGTCGATAGCCGCCTCCGGTGCCTGGCGGTAAGACAGGGCGATGGTGCGCCCCTGTCGGTGATAGCAGAAGGCAGGCGCCTGCACGGCATCGAAGGCGGCCGCATTCTGCGCGTTGCATTTGAAGTACAGCGCCCCGTCGTAAACCAGCGCGAACATCCGGCCCTCGCGGAACAGGCCGACCCCGCCGAACATGCGCCGTGGCCGTATCGGGGCCCATTCGCTCAGCTGGTCGGCGATAAGTTGGGCGAACTGCAGATCGGCGTTCACACGGACAAGAAGGGCAGAAGCAGACAACCCAGGGCGCCGATCAGCAGCACCAGGAAGGTCAGCAGCGTGCCCACCATGCGTCCAGGCGGAAAGTGTTCGGCAAAGGCCAGGGCGTAGCCATGTCCGATGCGGCCTATGACGAGAGCGATACCCAGCGTGTGCAGCAACCAGGCGGGCGCGCCGCCTACTTCAAGCAGTGCGACGAGACCGAGGCAGATCGGAACGTATTCAGCAAAGTTGGCGTGTGCTCGGATGCGTCGGTTCAGCCGTCCGTCGCCGCCGTCACCCAGGCTGACGCCGGCGGCACTGCGCCCCTGAATGACGCGAATGGAGAGTACGAGGAAGACCAGCGCGAGAACGCCAGCGTAGATCGAAGTCAGCAGCATGATGGAAGGTGCTCCTATGGTGGCTACGAGGTGAATCAGGTGCGGGCGCGCGGGCGCTTCGCCCGCCAGCGGCGCAGGCCGCCGGACATGAGCGACAAGGTGGTCTGCCACAGTCCGTTCAGTCGCCCCGGTGTGACGCATGCGCTACCGGCCAGTAGCGCGCGCACGGCCCGCCGCGCCAGGCGGGTCGTGGCTAATGCCGGGATGGTGTCGACCGGTTCCAGCGGCGCGACCGATGTGGAGGATACCCATGGTCCAGCCGCCGGCACGCACAGCAAGGTGCAGCCACGCCCACTGCCGCGCCAGCGGGCGCGCAGGGCGGCGGCGTAGTGCCGCAGGAAGGCCTGCGACGCATAGGCGATCGGTTCGCCAGCGGGCGCCCTGCGCGCGGCCGACGCCACGGTCACAAAAAGCACCCGCCCCCAGCCATGCGCACCCAGCGCTGCGGAGAAGCAATGGGTCAGTGCGCATGGGGCGGTTACATGGCGTTGCAGCGTCGCCTCGTGTTGTGCCCAATCCAGGTCCACGTTGCCTGCTGCGCTGTCGTGATCGGCGTGGTGGATCAGCAGATCCAGCGGTGACTGTGCCCAGGCGGCATCGAAGATCATCCGCGGGGTCTCGGGTTGGCTCAGGTCTGCCGCCATGACGGTGACGGATGTGCGGTAGCGGCGCTGTAGGCCTTCGGCCAGGGCAGCCAGACCCTCGGCATCGCGCGCCACCAGGACGAGTCCGGCTCCGGCGGCGGCCAATTCCTCGGCCAGGGCCATCGCCATGGGGAAGAGTGCATTGGTCACCAGAGCGTTATGGCCTCGAAGATCGGGCGCTGTCGTCGCGATGCTGATTTCCCCCGGGGCGATGGAGCGGGCGCGGCCGCGCTCATTCAACACGCTCGGGAGCGCTACGGCAAGCCGCGCTATCCTCCCGGGCTATTCTGAGGGAGACGAGCATGTCGACGATCAATGCCTGGGCCGCGCCTTCTGCCGCGGCCCCGCTGGAACCTTTTCGCTATGACGCCGGGCCGTTGCACGACGATGCCGTGGAGATCGCGGTGGAGGCCTGCGGCCTCTGCCATTCGGATCTTTCCATGCTGGATAACGAGTGGGGCCGCAGCGTCTATCCGCTGGTACCGGGTCACGAGGTCGTCGGCCGCATCCGGGCCGTTGGGCGAAACGCCCGCGGTCTGCGCGAAGGCCAGCGCGTTGGTCTGGGCTGGCTGTCGGGCAGCTGCCTCCACTGCACGCCGTGCACGCACGGCGACCACCATATGTGCACCACGGTAGAGGAAACCATTGTGGGCCGACACGGCGGTTTCGCTGACGCTGTGCGTGCCCATTGGCGCTGGGTGACGCCCTTGCCGGAAGCGCTGGACGCGGCCAGTGCGGGGCCTCTGTTCTGCGGCGGAATCACGGTGTTCTCGCCACTGATCGAGTTCGGCATCCGACCCACGGATCGCGTGGGCGTTGTGGGTATCGGTGGTTTGGGTCATCTCGCCCTGCAGTTTGCACGCGCCTGGGGCTGCGAGGTCACGGCCTTCACCTCGAGCGCAGCCAAGGCCGACGAAGCCAGGGCCTTAGGCGCGCATCAGGTTGTCACCTCCACGGACGAGTCCGCCCTCAAGGCATTGGCCGGCGCATTCGATCTGTTGCTGGTGACCGTTAACGTCACCTTGCCGTGGCATCGCTACCTCGCGGCCTTGGCACCGCGCGGTCGTCTGCATTTTGTCGGTGCCGTGCTTGAACCGGTGCAATTCCGCGCCTTCTCGTTAATCGGTGGCCAGCGCAGCATCTCCGGTTCACCAACCGGCTCCCCGGCCAGCATTGCCACCATGCTCGAGTTCTGTGCGCGACACGGCATCGCACCGCGTACCGAGCACTTCCCCCTTGCCGAGGTCAATCAGGCCGTGGAGCGCTTGCGCACGGGTGCCCCCCGGTATCGCGTGGTCGTTGACGTGGCGGCCCACTCATGAGCGCGCAGGAAGCCGTATTGCAGCTGGATGGCGATCGTGTCGAGCCCTCCGTGCATGCCACCGGGCCTTGGGATCGCGGCGCCCAGCACGGCGGCGTGCCGGCGGCCCTGGCGGTGGCGGTGGCGGAAGCGCAGACGCAGCATTGGGAAGGCCAATGGTGTCTGCGCCGTCTGAGCCTGGAACTGCCCCGGCCGGTGCCGATGCAGCCCCTGCGCGTGAAGCACGCCGTCAGCGGCGGACGTTCCGTGAAGCGGGTACGCGTCGAATTGCTGGACGCGGACGACCGCGAGGTCGCCAGCGCGCTGCTCTTGATGCAGCGGGCCACGGAGGTCGGCATGCCGCGCGTCGGTTGTGCGGTACCTGCTCCCGATGTGCCCCCAGCAGACGCCTGCACGACATCGGTACGTTTTGGCGGCATGCCGAAGCAGTCCGCTTTTCATACCACGGGACTCGACATTCGGCTCGCGGCCGGTGACTCTGAACAGCCAGGGCCGGCCACTGCCTGGTTCCGCGCAGAGCGGCCACTGGTGGCGGGGCGCGACACCTCCACCGTGATGCTGGCCTGCGCCGCCTCGGATTTCGGCAATGGCCTGAGTTGGGAAACGCCCTTCTCCGACTACGTCTTCGTCAACAGTGACCTTACGGTCCTGCTGGAGCGCCCGCCGGAAGGCGAGTGGCTGGGCGTTGCCGCAGGTACCCGCGTTGCTGCCGATGGCACCGGCATTGCGCAGTCTCAGCTGTTCGACCAGCGCGGCCACTGCGGGCAGGCCTTCCAGAATTTGCTGGTTTTTGCCCGCCCTGCGCGCTGATCCCCAGCGCTGCGGTCGCCGCCTGATCAGGCGGTAGACGCGGCCTCATCGAGAAAGGCGGCGAGATCCTGCACACCTTCGCGCGCACGCGGGAGCAGGCGCGCATGCATATGAAAGTCGTGCCAGAGCCCGTCGAAGACGCGCAGCGAGGCGGTCACACCCGCATTGCGCATGGCGGCCTCCAGCGCCACCGCGTCGTCATGCAGAATCTCCTCGCTGCCCACATGGATCCGCGTCGGCGGCAAGCCGCGCATCTCGGCGAACAGCGGTGACCACCGCGGATCCTCTGGCGCACCCTGGCCATTGACAAAGGCCTTCATCGAGAATCGCGACCAGTCGCCGCGCAGCATGGGTTCGCGCTGGGCGCGTTCGACGTGGCTGGGTTGGCTGTTGCTCATGTCCGCCCAGGGCGAGATCAGCAGGAGGGCTTCCGGCAGCTGCGCGCCTTGATCGCGCAAGGCCTGGGCACAGGACAGCGCCAGTCCGCCACCGGCGGAGTCGCCGCTGAGCGCAGCCGGTCCGAAGCGTGCGCTGACCTCCTTGAAGGTGGCGACAGCGTCTTCCAGCGCGGCGGGCCAGGGATGCTCGGGCGCGAGGCGGTAGTCGGGCACGATCACGCGCGCCTGTGCATCGGCGGCGAGAAAGGAGGTGATCGCACGATGGGTGGCGGGTGATCCGAGTACGTAGGCGCCGCCGTGCAGGAAGACGATGGTCCGCCGCGGCGCCTGCTTGGGCAGCAGGATCTCGCAGGGAACGCCACCGAAAAGGCCGTATTCGCTGTCGATGCCGGGAGCCGGCAGGTTGATCAGCGTCAGCGCCTGCACCCAGGCGCGCTGCACGCCAATGGGTACTTCCGGTCGCATGACCGGCTTGAACAGCAGCCGCAGGGCATTCTTGGTGAGGGCTTCGCGCATCGGCTTCATGGCTCCCGTGGGCAGGGGCGCATTATGCAGTAGATGAACGAACGGCTAGTGAGATCAGGGGGCAGCGGCTTCCTCGCCGGAGTCCGAGGCCGCTTCCGCCGCTTCGTCGTGCCGCACCCTTGGCCAGGCCTTGAGAATGGAAGCCACCAATGTGGCCAGCGGGATGGCGAAGAACACACCCCAGAAGCCGTAAAGCGTGCCGAAGAACATCACCGCGACAATGATGGCCACGGGATGCAGGTCGTTGGTTTCCGAGAAGATCACCGGCACCAACACATTGCCGTCCAGTGCCTGGATGACGACGTAAGCCGCCATCACCCAGGCGAATTCGGGGCCGATGCCGAACTGCGAATAGGCCACCGCCGCCACCGGAAAGGTCACCAGAATCGCACCCACATAGGGGATGAGGACCGAAAAGCCGGTGATCGCCCCGAGCAGGGCGGCGTAGTTGAGGCCGAGGATGGCGAAGACCACATAGGTGACCGCCCAGACAATGGCGATCTCCATGGCCTTGCCGCGCACGTAATTGGCGATCTGCTGGTCGACCTCATTCCAGACGCTTTGAATGAGGGAGATGTCGCGTGGCAGGAAGCCGCGCATCCAGCGCAGAATGCGTGTCTTGTCCTTGAGCAGGAAGAGCACCATCAGCGGCACCAGCACGCCATAGATCATGGCCAGCGTGATGCCGGTGCCGACCATATAGCTGCGTGCCAGCACTTCGTCGCTCAGCCGCGAGAAGTTGATGTTCAGGCCGTCCGCGAATTCCTGTAGCTGCTGCGCCGAGAAGATGTTCGGATACTGCTCGGGCAGCGTCATCATCCAGCTTTGCAACGCGCGGATGACGGCGGGAATCTCGGTGATGAGCTGTGTGATCTGTCGCGTCAGCAGCGGCAGTACGGTGAACAGGCCAGCCAACGCCACAGTCACGAAGATGGTCCAGATGACCATCGACGCCGCCCAGCGTGGCAGCACGCGCTCCAGCGCACCGGTCGGGCCTTCCAGCAGATAGGCGATCACCACTGCTGCGAACACCGGCATGAAGGTGCCCGGCAGGAAGGTCACCAGGGCCCAGAACAACAGCAGCACCAGCAACAGGCTGATGACCTGCGGGTTGGAGAGTTGTTGCTGGAACCAGTCGGTGATCGGTTTCATGGCGCTTCGGAAACGAAAAAGGCCGGGCGACAATGTCGACCGGCCTCCAGATTGCCACGTCCAGGTGAATCCATCCTGACACGCCTGGTCTTTGCCGACCAAAGGTGCCCTTGCGGTGGTTCTACTGTTTGCGGAACAGGAAGATGCCCCAGGCGAGATAGCCGTTGTTGCCGCCGTTGACCCAGTTGGTCAGCCCGGTCTTCATGCGCTCGATGTACGCATCGCTGACCTTGCCCTTGAGTTCCGGCGCCATCCGGGTGAGTTCGGCGCGCACCCGGGCGTAGTGCCGCGGCAGCTGGTCGCTGTGGTTCTCGAAGCCGCAGTCCTTCATGCCGAGCTTTTCGGCCGTACGGATGTAGAAATCCGGCGTGCCGAGGCTGGAAAGATGAATGCGCTCGAGAATGGGGTCGAGCACGCCCTCCGGGCAGCTGTCCGCCGCCATTGGATCGGTCATCACGAATTCGCCGCCGGGCTTGAGCACACGCGCGACTTCCGTCAGGACCTTTTCGCGCTCGGCGCTATGCAGGATGGCGTCCTGCGACCACACGACGTCGAAGCTGTTGTCCGGAAAGGCGAGCTGCTCGAAGGCGCCATCGACCACGTCCATCAGCGCATCCAGTCCCTGCTCCTTGTTCATCGCGCGGTCGCGTTCATTCTCGACCTCGCTCAGATTGAGCACCGTGCAATGACAGCCCACGGTCCGCGCCAGATGGCGCATCGAACCACCGTAGCCGCCGCCGATGTCGAGCACCTTGCTGTCCTTGGACAGCGTTTCGAGGCGCTCGGCCATGCGCTCGACGGTGCGGCGGCTGGCGTCAAAGATCGACTCATGGTCGTTCTTATAAATACCGACGTGAAGATCTTCGCCACCCCAGACGTGGAAATAGAAATTATCCGCGTCCTCGCTGTTGTAATAGTCGCGAGCGGTGTTGATGGCTTCGTCGTCGTACTTCGGCATTACGCCGGATCCCCGGTGTGATAGTCCTTGTAGGCGACGTGGATGTAGAAGTCCGGCTCTTCTTCCTTGTGGGTTTCCTTGAAGTCGCCGAAGGTTTCGATCTTCTGGAAGCCGACATCCTTCATGAGCCCGCGGGTGTATTCCTTGCGCAGCGGGAACATGTTGAGGTGGTACTGCGAGCCGTCGGGGAAGCTGTAGCAGAAGCGCGCAAGACCGTCGTCGACGTGCTCCGGCTCGGCCGAGACCTGATCGCCACAGTAGTAATACTTGTGCTTGGACGAGAAACCCTTGTCCAGAATCCGGTCGTAGTTGCGCTGATCGAGGATCAGGATGCCGTCGTGCTTCAGGGCGGCATAGAATTCGGCCAGCGCCTTGCGGCGGTCACGCTCGTCAAAAAGGTGCGTGAAGCTGTTGCCGAGCACGATGACGGCGTCGTACTTGCCGTGCACATCGCGGTTGAGCCAGCGCCAGTCGGCTTGCACCGTGCGCAGGATCAGGCCGTACTTGCGGCCATTGTCGAAGGCCATCGACAACATCTCGGGGGCGCCATCGGAGGTGACCACATCGAACCCTTCGCGCATCAGGCGTACCGAATGGAAGCCGGTGCCCGCGGCTGCGTCGAGGATCTTGTGCTTGCCCTTCTCCTTCAACAGATCGATGAAGAAGCGGCCCTCAGATTCGGCGCGGCTCTCCCAGTCAATAAGCTCGTCCCACTTTTCAGCGAAGGATTTGGTGTATTCCTCGGTGAAGTGATCCGAGTCGCGGACGGCAATCGGATCCGCCCCAAAATCTTGCTTGTGTTCAGCTTTCATTGTGTTTTCCCGTGGCGGTGCATGGTTAACAACGAAACGCGGCCAGGGCGCAACCCAGCAAGCACATTTCGCCATCAGGGACGGCAGCCACAGTCCTCCCGCGGCGCCTAGTCGGGCCGAAGTCGTCGGCCGCAAACCGCCACTACCATAACGCGACTGGGGGCGAAAATAAACTTGAGCACGGCCGCACCACGCCGCAGCCGACGGTCAGCGAGGGCGCAAAGCCCCGCACCGTGGGCGTTGCCGCCGAATGTGACGGATTCCTGAAAAACTCTTTTCTTGCCAGTGAGATGGCTTTTTCTGCGGCCCGTTGCGCCGGCAGCAGCGATGGCAGAAGCTGCTACATTGACAGACGAGACCGTCCGCCAGAAGGGTGCGCGCGCCGTCCGCACGGTCGCGATCACCGTGATCGGACGGGAGCACGACAGGGGGCCGCTGCCAAGCGGCGAAAAGGCATCACAAGGAAGAATTATGAGCCGTCTTGCACAGCGGTACCGCGGCCGAGTGGCCGCCATCACGGGCGCCGGAAGCGGCATTGGACGGGCGCTGGCCCATCAGTTGGCCGGGCTTGGGTGCCATCTGGCGCTGTCCGACGTCAACCAGGCCAGCGTCGAAGCGGTCGCCGCGGAACTGGCGGAGCATGACGTGCGTATTACCACGGCCGCGGTGGATGTCGCCAACAAAGCGCAGGTCCAGCAGTGGGCCGAATCCACCGCTGCCGAACTGGGCGCCGTCCACTTCATCTTCAACAATGCCGGCGTGGCGATGGGCAGCCCCATCGATGGTATGTCCGATGACGATCTGCGCTGGCTCATGGACATCGACTTCTGGGGCGTCGTCTACGGCACCCAGGCCTTCCTGCCCTATCTCAAGCAGACCGGGGAAGGTCACGTGGTGAATGTGTCCAGCATCTTCGGCCTGATCGGCGTTCCCTCCCAAGGGGCCTACAACGCGGCCAAATTCGCGGTACGCGGCTATACCGAAGCCCTGCGTCAGGAGTTGGACATCGCGCGCAGTGGCGCGAGCGCCACTTCCGTGCATCCGGGGGGCATCAAGACCAACATCGCCCAGGCGGCCCGCTTCACGGACAACATGGCATCCATGGGCGCCAGCGACGTCGATGAGAGCAAGGCGCGTTTCAGCAAGTTGTTCATCACCACGCCTGAGAAGGCGGCCGACGTCATCCTGCGTGGCGTGGCGCGCAATGCGCGCCGCGTGCTGATCGGACCGGATGCCTATGCCGTCGATGCCATGCAGCGTCTTCTGCCCACCACCTATCAGCGCCTGGTCGCCGCCGGTGCGCGTCGGCTGATGCAGAACAGCGACTAGGCTAGCGGCCGTTCCTGCCCTTGGCGCTTGCCTTTCTGGCCGCGCCGGCAGGCGCGGCTGCCGAGCGCTTCTTGGCGGCCGCCTTCTTCCGGCTGGCGGTCTTGCTGCTGGCGCGCTTGCGCCCCGGTCCCTTGTCCGCTGGCGGCGGGGCGGCGCTTTCAGTTTCTGCGTGGTCGTGCAGATGGTCGAGCACATAAGCCAGCCGGTCGCCCAAGTGACGGGTGGCGGCGCGTTCCATGGCGCGCGCCACCTCGGCGTGCACGGCGACTTCCACCAGTGGGCGCAGACGCCAGATGGCGTCGCCCAGCGCCGGGATCTCATCGGAGGGCGGCAGCCCCGGACCAAAGCGATCGAAGATGTGGTGTTCGACCAGGCGGACCATGTCATTGGCGGCGCGTTCGACGTTGTCGCGCAGTTTGGCCACCACGTCGAGCATCTCGTCGAGCGGGATACCGGTCTTCACCAGTTCGGCGCCGGCACGGAGCATGCGCGGGCTGGGCGCGTAGAAGCGTGCACCTTCGGAACGCAGGATGCCCAGTTCGCTGGCCTTGACCAGCCAACGCGGTTCGAATTTGCCGCCAAACATCTTCACCAGCTGCGGTAGTGTGAAGTAGCCGCCGGTCTCGTCGGTCCATGGGCTGGTGACGGCCGCCTCCAGGCCCATGACCTGGGCGATGTCACGACCGTGCTCCCAGGCCTCAAGCAGTTCGCCGATAGAAGTGAGCGTATAGCCACGGTTGATCATCTGGCCGATGATGCGCAGGCGCGACAGATGCTCTGAACCGTAATAGCCGGTGCGCCCGCGACGCTCCGGCGGCGGTATCAGGCCCCGGTCCTGGTAGGCGCGCACATTGCGCACCGTGGTATCGGCAGCGCGTGCCAGCTCGTCGATGGTGTATTCCCGCTCTACCACATGCGTACTGACGGGATCCGTTTCGGCATCGGCCGCTTTGTGACTGCTCATCGGGTCTACGGTCTCCAACCTTTGTCCTGTTTTGCGCAAGCGCTGTGATGTGTCGGTTCCTTGCAGTCTACGGTACCGCGCGCCAGGAACCACAACCTCAAAGGGACTTTGACAGCGATAAACGGCGTTGCCCACCGTCGCCCGATGCGATAATGTCATCGATCAATGGCATTGTTTCAGGAGAACTGTAATGCAGCCTGTGCGACGCGATCTCAGCTTTCCGATCGACAAGAAGAACATCCTCGACTGGCACCCCGCTGGACGGCAGGTAGGCCTGTTCATGAACTGCATGTCCATTCTTTTCCCGGTCGGTGAACGTTTCTTTATCAGCAGCGTGCGCAACTACCAGGACGACATCCGCGATCCGAAGCTGCGTGAAGCGGTGCGCGCCTTCATCGGCCAGGAAGCGATGCACGGGCGCGAGCATGAAATCTACAACGCTGCGCTGCAGGAGGCCGGCATTCCGGCGGAAAAGATGGAAGCGGAGGTGAAGGGCTTGCTCGATTTCTTCCGCAAGCACACGCCGCGTTCGGTGCAGTTGTCCGGGACCGTCGCGCTGGAGCATTTCACCGCGATCCTTGCCAACCAAGCGCTGTCGGATGCGCGCGTCGTGGGGGGGTCGAAGGACCCGGCGATGTCGGCCATGTGGCGCTGGCATGCCCTCGAGGAAACCGAGCACAAGGCGGTGGCCTTTGATGTCTATCGCGCCGTCGAAGGCAACGACCTCCGTGCCGAAGCCATCCGCTATGCGGGTCAGGTGCTGGCCAGCGTGATCCTGTTCAGCAAGCTGGCAGACATGTACCTGCGTGCGCTGCGTGCCGATCCGGAAACCAAGCCTTTTGGCAGCTTGCGTGGCTGGCGTCAGCTCGGCGGTTTCCTCCTGGGACGTTCACCGGGCGTGTTCCGCCGCGCTTTCCGCGAATATCTCGACTACTTCCGTCCGGGCTTCCATCCGTGGGACCACGACAACCGCGCCTTCCTGAAGGAAATCGACGACTTTGTGGCGCAGCTGGATCAGCTGCCCAAAGCGGCCTGAGTCGCCCGTGAGGCCTGCCCCGTCGCGGTGGGGCAGGCGTCGCGCGGATTGCCTGCCGCGCCTCAGGCGGTGACGAACTGGCGCTCGGTGCGCTTCCAGCCGCCGTTGAGCGCATTGCCCAACTGCAGGGCGAGCAGCTTGCCCAGACCGGGAATGGCAGCATCGAACCAGATGCGGTAATCGATGTGCGTGCCACCGTCAGCGTTGTCGCTGAACTCGATGCGGCCGAGATGGTTGCGGATGGGTCCACGGGTCGCGGTGTACTCGATGCAGACACCCGGTTCATAGGTCACGATCACCTCTTCCAGCAGAGTGAAAGGGCCGAGCTTGGCGCTGCGTATCGATCCGACGCCGTTCGGATCCCGGCCTTCGGTGGCGGTGCCGGTGCGCTTGATCAGTGCACCCGGCTTGGCGGCGAAGGCGGGCGCGAACAGTGTCCCGAAGCGCTCGTGGTCGGCAAAGAAGTCGAAGACGGCCTCGCGTCCAACGGGGGTGTCGGTGGTGAAATGGACCCGTTGCGGGCCCAGCGTCTGCGGTCGCGTCATGCGCGTTACTCCCTCAAGAATGAAGATTCAGCTCAGGCGTCGCACCGTGCGCAGCGGCAGGTTGCGCATGGCGATGCCGATCGGTATCCAGGGCCAGGGCGGTACGGAGGCTTCCGCCCGCTCCTGCTCGATGGCGTGCACCATAGCGCGGCATCCGGTTTCGGTGTCGACCATGAAGGGCGTGTTCTTCACCTTCTCATTGATTTCCGAACGGATATAGCCGGGGAAGATCGTGCTCACCGAGATCGGAGAGTCCAGCAGTTCGGCGCGCAGGCCCTCGGCCAGTGCGGCCACGCCGGCCTTGCTGGCGGCATAGGTGGTCAGGTTCTTGGGCATGCCCCGGAAGGCGCTGATCGAGGAAATCACCACCAGATGGCCGGCGTTGGCTTCGCGGAACAGTTCCATGGCCGCTTCCATCTGCGCCAGCGCGGACACGAAGTTGGTCTCCGCTGTCTGCTTGTTGGCGTAGAAATAGCCGGTGCCCAGCGGCTGGCCCTTGCCCATGCCGGCATTGACGATCACGCGGTCGAGGCCGCCGAGATCGCTGGAGAAGGCGCGGAAGGTCTCGAAGACCGCGTCGTGATCGTTGACATCGAGTGGGCGGATGACAATGCGGCACTCGGGATGGTCGCGCATCAGTTCGTCGCGCAGCGCTTCGAGACGTTCGGTACGACGGGCGCAGAGCGCGAGATCGCGTCCCTTGGCGGCGAATTCGCGCGCCATGCCAGCGCCGAGGCCGGAGGATGCGCCAGTGATGAGAATGGATTTGCGCATGGGGTGTCCTGACGGTTAGCGGTAAGTGATGAGTGCGCGATGCATGCCCTCGAAATGGGCGTGCTCGTTGAGCGTACTGAGGTAGACCCCGCGATCGGAATAGATCAACTTGGTCACGCTGGCGTTGGCGATGGTCCAGTTCAGGCGCAGGGTTTCGCGCGTGCCCAGTCGCATGAGTTCGGCGGCGATGCTGGTGATGACCCCGCCGGAGGTGAAGACCAGCGCACTGCGGCCGCGACCGAGACGTTCGCGCAGCTCGTCGCGTGCAAGGCGCGCACGGGCGCAGAAGTCGGGCCAGGTCTCGTTGTAGTCGTCGTCATGGGCGCCGTCCACCCAGCGGCCGACAGCCTTGCTGAACATGTCCTGGAAGGCGCGCCGCGGCTTCAGGGTGCGGGCCATGTCTGCGGTCAGCGTGGCATGACTGGCATAGCGCGGCTCGAAGACGCGGATGATCTCGTCGTGGTCGAACTCGTTCCAGCGCGCGTCCGTCTCCCACTCGGGTGGCAGGCCCATGGCGGTCAGCGCCTTGGCCGCCGTCTGCTGGTGGCGCAGCATGGCGCCGGCCACCACCACATCCGGGTGCGGCAGCCGCATCGATAGCGCCTCGCCGAGGCGGCTGGCCTGCTGCATGCCGGTACTGGAAAGCTGGTCGTAGTCCGCCTTTCCAAAACTCGCCTGGCCGTGCCGGATGAGATAGATCGCCCCCATCAGCCGGCCCTCCGGATCACGCCGCGGCAGCGCCAGTACAGGTAATGGACCAGGATCCAGATGTTGCGGAAGGCCGGATTGCGCGTCTGACGATGGTGATAGCGGAAATAGATCTGCTGACCGATCACCGCCAGCCGGAACAGGCCATAGACCTCGTAGAAGGGCCAGTTGTCCGGCTTCCAGCCTGTACGCTCGCAGTAGTACGCAACGATCTCCTCGCGCGTCATCATGCCGGGCAGGTGCGTCGGCTGCCGCCGGGTGGCGCGCGCAATGCGGTCGTCGTCGGCCTGGATCCAGTAGGCCAGGGTATTGCCCAGATCCATCAGCGGGTCGCCGAGTGTCGCCATCTCCCAGTCGAGGATGCCGATCACCCGTGTCGGGTCTTCGGCGTCGAGCACGCAGTTGTCCAGGCGGAAATCGTTGTGGATGACGCAGGTGGCGACATCATCCGGACGATGCTCGGCCAGCCAGCGCGACACGTACTGAAAGCGCGGCACATTCCAGGTGCGGGCGCGCGCATAGCGTTCGGTCCAGCCTTCGATCTGGCGTTGCACGTAGCCGGCGCCCTTGCCGAGGTCGCGCAAGCCCGCCTGATCCACATCCACGCTGTGCAGCGCAATGAGCTTGTCGATGGCGGAGTGGCACAGGGCCCGCGCCTGCTCCGCCGAAAACGGCAGGCCGCGCGGCATGCCGGCGCGCGGGATGATGCCTTCGATGCGGCGCATGACGTAGAAGGGGCATCCGATGACGCCTTCGTCTTCGCACAGCGCCATCATCTCCGGAACAAAGGGATAGACCGGGTGCAGACCGGCTTGCACTCGGTACTCCCGCGACATGTCGTGCGCGGAGGCCGCCTTGGTTCCGGCCGGTGGTCGGCGCAGGATCAGGTCGTGGCTGGGATAGGCCAGGCGATAGGTCCAGTTAGAAGCGCCGCCGCTGTACTGGGTGACGTCGGGGCGGCCGTCGAGACCTTCGATGCGTGGCTTGAGCCAGGCATCCACGGCGTCGATGTCGAGAGCTTCCCCGTCGCGGACATCGCCCGCGACGTCAATGCGTTCTTTGGTCATGAATCAGTGTGCCAGTGCGACCGCGGTAGCGGGCGTCGAAATGATGGCGGCGAAGGCGTCGGGCGCCTCCAGATCCGGGAAATGGCCGGCCTGGTCAAAGGTCACCAGATCCGCCTGCGGACAGTGTTGGCGGACCGAGGCCGGGTCGGTATGGCGATGGGTCCGATCGCGACCGCCCCAGATGACCGTCACCGGCAGACGGGGCGGTGCATGCAGCAGGGCGTCCTCGGCCTGGGTCCTGCGCATCCCCTGTACGAAGCTGGCGAAGCAGTAGCAGGCGCCCTGTTCGAGGGCGCGTAATGCCATCTCGCTGAAGGGGATGTGCAGTGCACGGTCGGCCAGCGTGACGCGGAACCAGGCCGGCGGAAAGCGGCGCCGGCTGACGAAGTTGAGGTACTGCCCCACCATCGGCGTGCGGATCGACGTCTGTGTGGTGCGCGCAAACCAGGCGAGCATGTTGCCGTGATCCGGCGTCTGCAGCAGCACCAGGCGCGCGAGGCGCGTTCCCAGCTGACGACTGGCGGCCAGCGCGTAGAGGCCGTTGATCGAGGAGCAGACCAGCGTCACCTGTTGCAATTCCAGCGTCTCGATCAGGCCGCGAATGGCGCTGGCGCCATCCTGCAGATCGTGCCGATAGGCCATGCGGGGCGGCGAGAAGCCGAAGCCGGGCATATCGAAGACGATCACTCGGTAGCGGTCGCGCAGCCGCTGGTAGATCGCGTCGTAGTGCGCAATGCCGCAGGGGCTGGCGGTGGCGATGATCAGCGGCGGCAGATCGCCGCCGCTGTCGCGCAGGCAGAGCCGATCCCCACTGGGGATGTCCAGCCAGCGCGTGTCACTCGGCAGGGCGGCGGCTGCGCGTTGCTTGCGCAGCCCGTGATACACCACGGCATCGAAGACTTGTCCCAGCATGGTCCTTTCATCTGCACCGGCAGGTGCGGCGTCTCCCCAGCGGGCATGATGCCGCCGCCCGCCGGCAAAGGCCAAGGTCACCGCCGGGATGGCCGGTGGCAAGGGCGTCTCTGACCTCACTTGCGCGGTCGGCTGCCGCTATGGCCGTACTTGCCCAGCTCCATGCGCGCCATCATGCCGCGGTGCACGGCGTCCGGTCCGTCAACGATGCGCAAAACACGAGCCTGCGCATACATCGCGGCCAGCGGCACATCATTGGAGACACCGCAGCCACCGTGCATCTGGATGGCCTCATCGACCACCTGTTGCAGCACATTGGGGGCGACCACCTTGATCGCCGAAATCTCGGTGAGTGCCGCCAGGGCACCGACCTGATCGATCTTCCACGCCGCGTACAGTGTGAGTAGACGCGCCTGGTCGATGGCGGCACGCAGATCGGCAATGCGCTCCCGGTTGCCGCCGAGATGGATGATTGATTTGCCGAAGGCCTCGCGTGCGAGACCGCGTTCGATCATCAGCTGCAGGGCACGTTCGGCCGCACCCAGGGCGCGCATGCAGTGATGGATGCGACCCGGACCGAGGCGTCCCTGCGCGATCTCGAAGCCCTTGCCCGGCCCCTGGATGAAGGCGCTCTTGGGCAGTCGGACGTTGTCGAACAGCACTTCGCCGTGACCGAAGGGCTCATCGTATTCGTTGAACACCGGCAGCATGCGTTCGATCTTGACGCCGGGGGTATCCAGCGGCACCAGCACCATGCTGTGGCGATGGTGGCGGTCGGCTTCGGGGTCCGTGAGGCCCATGAAGATGGCGACGCGGCAGTGCGGATGGCCAATGCCGGAGGACCACCACTTGCGGCCATTGAGGACCACCTCGTCGCCCTCGACCGTGGCGGTGGCCTGCATATTGGTGGCGTCGCTGGAGGCCACGGCCGGCTCGGTCATGCAGAAGGCGGAACGGATCTCGCCGCGCAGCAGCGGCTCCAGCCACGTGGCCTTCTGCTCCTCGCTGCCGTACTTCCACAGCACTTCCATGTTGCCGGTGTCCGGCGCGTTGCAGTTGAAGATTTCCGGCGCGATCAGGCTGCGCCCCATGGCCTCGCACAGCGGCGCATAGTCCACATTGCTCAGTCCGGCGCCAACGCCTTCCTCCGGCAGGAACAGATTCCACAAGCCTTCCGCCTGCGCTTCCTTCTTCAGACGCTCGATTTCCGGGTTGACCTTCCAGCGGGTCCAGTCGCCGCCGCGCTGGGCGCTCATCATTTCGCTGAAGTGGGCCTCTTCCACCGGTGCAACGCGCTCACGCATGAAGGCCTCGATGCGCTTCAAGTAATCCTTGGTCTTGGGGCTATGGCTGAAGTCCATGGTCGTCTCCTCTGACGGCAAAGCGCTACCGTACCGCGCGTTCAATCATGCATCCAATGATGGTTTTTCATGCAATACCATGCATAGCGTTCATACTTATGCCATGCGCATGGACCTCAACCTGTTCCGCGTGTTTGACGCGATCTATCGCAGCGGCAGTCTGACGCGCGCGGCCGAGGCGCTGAATCTGAGTCAGCCCGCGGTGAGCCATGCCCTGTCCCGACTGCGCGAAAGTCTGGCTGACCCGCTGTTCCGCCGCGAAGGGCGCGGTATGGTGGCCACGCCCCGTGCGCACGCGCTGGCCGCGGATGTGCAGCAGGCGTTGGCACTGCTCGACGGCAGCCGCCAGGGCAGCAGCCCCTTCGAGCCGGCGAGCAGCGACCGCCGCTTTGTCATCGGATTGCGCGAAGCCATCGAGTCGGCGGCCTTGCCGGAGTTGGCGCAGCGTCTGCGCCGGCAAGCGCCCAGCGTGGTGCTGGAAGCGGTTCCCTTCGCGCGCGAGACCGTCGCCCGCTCGTTGGCGCGCGGTCAGCTGGACGTGGTCATCGATGTGCCCTTACCCCTGGGCAGCGAGATTCTGCGCACGTCGCTATACGACGATCCGCTGTACATCGCCATGCGGCGCGACCATGCGCTGGCGTCCGCGCCGCTGCAGCGCGATGCCTGGCTGGCGGCCGACCACGTGGTGGTTTCCGGACGCCCGAGCGGGCTGTCTTTGGAGGACGACGCGCTGCGTCGGGCCGGGCTGCATCGGCGTATTGCGCTGCGCTGCCAGAATTACCAGACCGCGTGCCGCGCGGTGGCCGCCAGCGACCTGCTGCTGGCGCTGCCGCGGCGCGTGGCCATCACGCAGGCGGCGGTCACGCCCATCGCGCTGTGCGCGCCGCCGGTAGCGCTGCCATCCCTGCGTGGCCAGCTTTACTGGCATCATGCGGCAGACGAGGACGCCGCCAACCGCTGGCTGCGCGCACAGGTATGCGCGGTCATGCAACAACAACAGGCGCCCGTAGATCCAGGAGGCAACGCATGAATCCGAGCCGTCGCAACCGCGTCCATATCCGGCGCAACCTGGACCTCGTGACGGACCGCAACCCACACGAGATCCCCGCAGAGTACCTGGGCCTGGAGCCCTCGGTTCCGCAAGCCATTCACCAGGCCTTCGTTGACCTGTATCGCACCGGGCTGCATCCCGGCCTCCAGCTCTGCATCCGGCGACGCGGTGAAATCTTGTTCGATCGCGCCATCGGCTACGCTGCGGGCGTCGCCAGCGACGATCCACTGCAGGGCGCATTGCGCGAAATGCGGCGCGATACCCCGGTCTGCCTCTTTTCCTCCTCCAAGGCGGTCACCGCCATGCTGGTGCACAAGTGCGCCGAGCAGGGCCTGGTTGATCTGGATGCGCTGGTGACGGACACCATTCCCGAATACGGCCAGTGCGGCAAGCACACCACCACGGTGAAGCATCTGTTGGCGCATCAGGCCGGCATTCCGCGCATCCCGATGAAGCGCCCAGACCCCAGTCTGCTCTGGGATTGGGACCGCGCCGTCGCCACCTTGTGCGCCGCCAAACCCATTCACGGTTCCGGCGAGCAGCAGGCTTACCACGCCATTACCGCAGGGTTCATCCTGGGAGAAATCGTTCAGCGGGTGTCCGGCCTGTCGCTCAATGATTATCTGGCGCGCCATATCGCCCAGCCCATGGGCATGCACAACTTCCACTTCGGCTTGCCTTCGCAACGCCACGCCGATGTGGCGCGCAACGCCTTCACCGGTGGGCCTTTGCCGGCGCCGTTGCGGCCCGTGGCGCGGCGTGTGCTGGGGGTGGATTTCGAGCGCGTGCCGGCGATCTCGAACAGCCCGGAGTTCATGAATGCGGTGATTCCGGCCGGCAATCTCTACGCGACCGCCGAAGAGGCGTCGCGCTTCTTCGACATGCTGCGCGCCGGCGGGCGCTATCAGGGCAAGCAGATCATCGCACCCGAGACCATCGCCCGCGCCGTGACCCCCGTGGGCCGTATCCGGCTCGACCGGACCTTGTTGCTACCGGTACGTTTCTCGATGGGCATGATCCTTGGCGAAAAACCTTTCGGTCTCTATGGGCCGGATTGCCGTGGCGCCTATGGCCATCTCGGCTTCATGAATATCGTCTGCTGGGCGGATCCGGCGCGGGAAATGTCGGCAGCGCTGCTCACTACGGGCAAAACCCTGGCCCCCAGCGCGCTCTACCGGCTGGTGCAGCTGATGGCGACCATCGGCGGCAGCATTCCGCGACATTCGCCCGACGCCCCGCGGATGGCGCGGGCGGCCTAGGGCGTCGATCTAGTGCGTGTGGCGATGCCACCAGGCGCCGGGTGAGAGCGCGAACAGCGTCTCCGCCTGGCGCAGGGCGCGCTTGGCCAGCCACTCCTGTTCCCGGCGCAACTGATCAAGCCGCTGGGCGTGTTCGGCCTTGGCGCCGTCGCCCAGGTTACGGATGCGCTGTTCCAGCATGAAGCGGTCGTGGTGGTCGCCGAGGCCCTCGGCAAGATCATCGAGCGCCTTGCGTTGCGCCTTCAATGCGGGCCACAGAGGCGTCAGCAGCTGGCAGTGATGCATGTGGTATTTCACTTCCTTGCGCCATTCGTGCAGCGGGGCGGCGTCCTTCGGATTTTGCAGGGCGCGGCGCCACCGCTTGCGCGCGCGGCGGTAGCCGTTGCGCAAGCCGGCGGCAAGATCTTCCGGCGTCAGCGCGGGCAGTCCCTCGTCAGCGAGTTGCTCGTCGACGCTGTGCAGCAGCGCGCGGGCATCGTCAAAGCCCGTTGTACTGGCATCCATCGCCGGAAGGGCGGCGGGCAGATCGCTCCAGGCAAGCTCCGGTGCGTCCTTATGCAGCTGACGACACAGGACGGCCATGACATCGTCGTCGCGTTGTCCTGATAGGGCGCGGGCGGCATCGCGGATGCTGCGGTTGAGCGGCGCGTAGCGCGTACCCAGCGGTTCGCGCAACAGTCGCAGCATGGCGCGCAGCTTCTTGCAGCGCTTGCGCGCGCCGTGGATGTCGGACGGGACAGCGGCAATCGCGCCAGCGAGCTCGGATCGCATGACGTCGAGCACTTGGGTATGCAGCGCCTGCAGCGCAGCCATGATGGCCTCCCCTCCCGTGTGGCCGTAGTCTAGGCGGCGTGAAGCGGGCTTTGCAAAGGCCTTAGATCAGCAGTGGCGGTGTGCGGCCGCCAACCTCCAGTTCCCAAGCGGCGCGCCATTGCTGACGCTGGCGCTCCACCACCAGGTAGTTGCGCTCCGCGGTATAGACCTCACGCCGCTGCGGCAACGGGTGCAGTCGCAGGCGATGGTCGGGCAGCGGCGATGCGCCGAAACGCGCCAGCCAGCCCAGACCGCGAGCGTAGGCCTCTGGCGGCGGCGGGTGGGTCACGCCGGAGGACACCAGCTGATGCAGCGGTCCCACGGCGCTGTCCAGCGTGCCGCGGGTGGCCAAGTGAATCTCGCCGGACAACACGGTCACGGCGGCTGGCGGGGCGGCGTGGCTTTCAAGCAGATCGCGCAGGAAGGATTGCCACTCGACGCGGTGGGCGCGGCTCTGCCATTGATCGCGCAGGTCGTCCTCGTATTTGCGTAGCTTGGGGACCAACGGCAGCAGCGTCTCGACCCAGGACAGCCGCGGCCCCAAGGCTGGAACGCTGGACAGCACCAGGATGCGGTCGCCCCGCGCGCGGTGCAGTGCGCGGCGCAAGGCGCGGTGGCCATGCAGTCCCATGACCCGATCCGGCCGGCGCTCCGAGCGCAGGTCGGGCGCAATGATGGACAGACCGGGCGTCTGGACGCTCCAGCTCAGGCTGCTGCCGGTAGGGTCAAGGAAGGCCGGGGGCAGGGATTCGGCGGTACAGGCCTGTTGGAACAGTAAGAAGCACTCGCGCGCAACGCGAAACACAGTGTGGCCCACGGGATGATCGA
Source organism: Algiphilus sp. (assembly GCA_022763315.1). Lineage (GTDB taxonomy): Bacteria > Pseudomonadota > Gammaproteobacteria > Nevskiales > Nevskiaceae > Algiphilus. Next base: position 2,284 of record JALEHA010000237.1, on the reverse strand, counting down.
GCTGCTCGGCGCTGAGCGAACCCCACCCATCACAGATGTCGTGGTCATCCCAGATGCAGAGTGAGGGAACCCGCGCCATCAGCCAGGCGGGATCCGTTTGGGCGTAGAGCTGGGCGTAGCGCTGGAACAGATCGGCGCGCAGCCGCTGCTCCAGAATGGCCAGCGTACCGGCGTCGGGTGGCGAAAGGTCGCGTCGCTGAATCCAGTCGAGCGCAACCGGATGCGCGTGCAGCATCTCGTCGGCATAGATCTGGTCGCCGCCGTGGAGCAATAACTGGAAGGCGGCGCGGGCGTGCTCGGAGCCCAGGCGTCGCCACATCACATTGCGCACCACCGGATCCCGCTCCTGATCGCCGCGCTCCTTGCCATTGCAGGCGACGAAGGCAAGGCGCACGTCATTCTGAAAATCCGCGTTGAGCGCGTAGCGCGCGCCGTTGTAGCGATAGGCGGCCCCGCTGCGAGCCGGCAAAGAAAACTGAAAGCGCAGCAGCTGGATGTCGCCGCAACGCGCCAGCGGCTCCGCGGTCACCGGGCCCTGGTCGTCGCTGACCGTGGGCGCTGGGCAGTTGCCGCACTGAATGACCAGAGCGGCCAGGTGTACGCGCGCCTCGGCGAAGCCGCGGAAGAACAGGATGGGTCCGATATTGCGCTCGGAGAGAGTGGTCACTCGCAGTCTCGTTCGGGGGTCGCGCGCCGCACATTCAGCCGGAATCGGTTCTTCGTCATGCTGCCATCCGGTGGAGCTGCGTGCCCTGTCCACCGGGTGGGTTCACCCGGCAAAGAAGGCGCGGGAAGGGGGTGGTTTCCGGCTAGTATCTTGATTCTCGTCCCGTCCCGCCAGCCCCATGCCTGTCGCCTCCCCACGGATCCGCCCATTGCGCGCGGCGGACGCCGAACCGCTGTGGATGATTTTCCACCGCGCCGTGCATCTGCGCGCCCGCCGCGAGTACTCGGCGGCGCAGTGCGCGGTCTGGGCACCCCCCGTTCGCAGCGCCGAGGCGCGCACCCGTTGGCGTCACCGCCTGCTGCGCAATCAGCCCGTCGTGGTGGAATGGGAGGGCGTGCCGGTAGGCTTCGCCGATGTGCAGGCGAACGGATATATCGACCAGTTCTTTGTGGATCCGGAGGTCACCGGCCTCGGCCTCGCCGATCGACTGATGCGGCACCTGCTCGCCACTGCCCGCGCGCGTGGGCCCGACGTGCTGTACGCCGATGTCAGCCTGAGCGCAGAGGCTTTCTTCCGGCGCCATGGCTTCGTGATGGTCTTTCGCCAAGTCGTCTGGCGCGACGCGATGGCTTTTAAGAACGCCCGCATGCATCGGCGGCTCGACAGGCCGCGGGTTTGCGCTGAGCCACCGGCTGCGACAAGGTAGCGGTTGGCGCACACGCTGTGCTTGGTGGAGAAAGCGCGTCCGCCGTTCATGCAGAAAGGGAGCATCACCACAATGGCGATCTACAACAAGATCCTGTTCGCAACGGACCTGTCACCCAAGGCGCAACACGCGCAAGAAGCCGCTTTCCGCCTGGCGCGTGAACAGGGCGGCGAAGTGCATCTTCTCCATGTCAATGTGCTGTCGGCCTTGCACATGGAATACCGTGGTCTGCAGAAGGCCGACGACTATGTCCAGTCCGTGCTTGCCGCCTGTCGCGACTCACTACAGGCCGTGCCGGACCTCCCCGACCTGCGTATCGAGCGCAGCGTGATCACCGATGAATCGCCCGGGCGCGCCATACTCGACTATGCCGATAAGCACGGCATTGATCTCATTGTCATGGGTACCGACCATGTCGGCAGCCCAGAGCGCTATTTGACAGGCAGTACCGTCCTCAAGGTGCTCCACGGCAGTCGCGCGCCGGTATTGGTCACCGGCAACGAGGGGGCACCACTCACCGGCATCCAGCGCATGGTGGTGGGCACCGATTTGTCCGACAACGCCGCCGCCGCTTTGCGCCATGCTGCCGAACTCGCGGGCGAATACAACGCTGAATTGCTGGTCAGCTATGTGTTGCCGCCGCCGCTTGCCACGCCGTACGACGTCGAGCAGGTGCTGGCGGCACCCGATCGCGCGGCGGCGGAGAAGGCGCTCGGGCGCTTTCTGGACACCCTCGGCCTGGCCGTGACGCCGCAGCGCGAGATCCGCACCGGGCGCGCGCATCTGGAGCTGATGGAGTCGGTCAAGGCCCACGGCGCCGACCTGCTGGTGGTCGGCGCCAGCGGGCACGGCGCGCTGGGGCGCATCTTCCTCGGCAGTACGGCAGATCGCGTCGTGCAGCACGCCCGCTG
>JALEHA010000236.1 GCA_022763315.1 Algiphilus sp. | reverse complement strand
CGTCGCACCATGATGGAGGCCTGGACGCCGCCCGGCTTCGCCTGATCTGCTGTTTGCAGCCCCAAGCCGTGTGACGCCCGGCCCCTTTAAAGAAGGGGCATCGGATTTCAGTGGTGCTCGCCGTGCGCGCGCAACATCGCGCGGACTGTATGCACCAGCCACCAGGCGCCCCCGATCACCAGCGGCGCGGCAGCGCCCGCGACCAGATGCGGTTCGATGGGGACGCCCAGTGCACCCAGCGCCTTGGCGATATAGAGCACGATGCCAATGCCGTAGTAGCTCATGGCGACGACCGTGAGCCATTCCAGGGTCTGCTGCAGCCGCAGCTGCAGGGCCGCCCGACGGTCCATGGAGTGCAGCAGGTGCTGATTCTGACGCTGCAGGCGTAGGTCCACCCGAGTACGGATGAGAGAGGCGGTGTGGTCGATATGGCCGCTCAGCGATTCCAGCCGGCGCCGCACCGCATCGACGGTCTTGATGGCGGGGCGCAGCGGACGTCCCAGGAAGTTGCCCAGGCGCTGATAGCCCTGGATGCGTTCCTCGCGGAGTTCATCAAGGCGCTCCTGCACCAGGTCGAAGTAGGCGCGCGAGGCATCGAAGCGGTAGGCATGGTGCGCCGACAGACGTTCGACTTCCGAAGCCAGCTCGAGCAATTCGTGGAGCGTGGCTTCGTCGTCATGGTCGGCATCGGCCTCGCTGTCAGCCACACGTGCCACCAGCACACGCAGCTGGTGTTCCAGATCGTGCAACTCCGCCATGACGCTGCGCGCCGGCGGAAAGCCCAGCATGGCGAGCATGCGGTAGGTTTCGATCTCCAGCAGGCGTTGCACCAGCCGCGCACGACGGTCGGGCTGCAGGCCCTGATCGCAGACGATGCCGCGCGTGCAGGCGTCGGGGTGAATGCTGCAATCCATCCAGATCCGCGCCTGGCCATCGGCCACCAGACTCGAGGGCGCTTCCGGCCGTAGCGCTTGCGTGGCCTGTGACAGTATCTGATGGTCGTCCGAAGCGATGAGGCGGATCTTGGTGGCGGCGATGCGCTGGCCGTCCAACTCAGCCATCCAGTTCTTCGGCAGCACGCATTCCGCATCGGCGACGAAGGGATCGGATGCGGATGGCAGGGTGACGAGGGTATAGGTGGTGAACTCGGTGTGGCGTTCCCACTTGAGATAGCTGCGCCCGGCATGCAGCAGCTCGTAGTTGCGCGTCGCACCCGGCGTTGCCAGTTCCGCCGAGGTGAGCAGGCTGCGCAGTCGTTGCACGGACTGCGCGGCTTCGTCGGCGTTCTGCACCATCGCGGTGTGTAGGATCAGCGCACCCTCGGCCACCGGGACCGGGGGGCGGCGGAACAGCTCGTCGTTGAGTGCGGCTCGCTCCCAAGTGGTCGCTGTTGCGGGGGGCTGCTCCAGGGTCGAACGCATGATGATGAGATCTCCAGTCTCTGCTCGCGAGGTGGCGCAGCCTAGCGCAGTGCGCGACGGCGGTTTCAGCCAGCGTGAACGAGCGCAACATGCGCCCGCGAGGGGCGCGCCGGCCGCTCAGCGCACCACGAAGACGGAGACCTTGGCCTTGCTCGCGATCGTGCCGGCGTTGGAGCGCAGGATGTGGAGCTTGTCCGCCAAACCCGGCACGTGGGACGCCATCACGACGAGATCGGCACCGGTTGATTCAATGGTGTCGAGCAGCTTGTTGTCCAGTTCGACGGCGGGGTCGTGGGCAACGATGGCCACGGCGCTCGTCTTGATCCCGTGTTGCTCACCCTGCTCCGCGGCGAAACGCTGCAGCGCTTCCTCGAAGGCTTCCGGTGAGGGGGCTACCGGGGAGGGACCACTGGGCGTGACCGCGGCGTAGCAGAGCTCGGCACCGTAATGCTGGGCGAGGTGGATGGCGGTTTCCAGCGACTTGCTCAGCGCGTCGGTGTGTTCGAGGTCCGTCGGTACCAGGATCGATTGATACATGGCGTTGCACTCCCTGTTGTTGTACGTCACCGCCGGTCGAGTCTAGAGCACCGGCTTCGCATATGTGCGCTGGTACCGGCCTCGGATCAAGACGGGGCGGGTGGCTGGCGCGGTCGCAAACGCCGAGCCAGTGCCTCTGCATCCAGCGCCGTGGTGGTGTCGATGGCGATCACACGTTCATCCGAAGAGTTGGGCAGTTCGGCGTGCGTCAACTGCCGGTGCAGGATGGCGATATCGGCTTCCGAGGCGTCGTCCTGGCGCTGGGCGCGCTGCTGGATGCGTGCCTCCAGCACGTGCTGGGGCGCGTGTACGTACAGCACCTTGAAGTCCACGCCCGCCGCCTCCGCCGCCTGCGCCAGCTCGGTGCGCTGTGTCTCTTGTAGAAAAGTAGCATCGCAGATGACCCGCTCCCCCGCTTCCGCCAGTCGTTGTGCGCATCGCGCAAGATGGGCGTAGAGCTGGGTGGTGGCCGCGGTGGTATAGATGCCGGCGTCGGTCTGGGAGCCGCTGTCGGCCAGCGGATCCAGGCCGAACAGGCGCTTGCGCTCCACGTCGGAGCGCAGGCGCAGGGCCGGAAGGGTTTCGCACAGCTGCTCCGCGACGACACTCTTGCCACTGCCCGACAGACCGCAAGTGATCAGGATCTGGCCTTGTCGAGGCGCCAGCAGTTGCTGCGCAAGCCGGATATGGCGGCGCGCCGAATCCTGCTGCTGCCTGACCGTCTCCGGTGCGCTGCACTGGCTGGCGCTGAGCAAAGCAACCTTGGCGCGCACCATGGCGCGATAGCTTTCGTAGAAGGGCAGCAGCGGCGCCGCATCGTAGTCCCCTGACCATTCCAGGTAGCGGTTGCGGAAGCGGGCCGCCATCGCAGCATGCCCGCGGTAGCGCAGGTCCATGAGCAGAAAGGCAATGTCGTTGGCGGTATCGATCCAGCGCAGCGCGGGATTGAATTCGATGCAGTCAAAAGCCTGGATGCGCTCCCGGTAGACGGTGAGATTGCCGAGGTGCAGGTCGCCATGGCCTTCGCGCACGAAGCCTTGCTCGAGCCGCCGTTGAAGATGGCCATACAGGGCCTCGCATTGCGCTGCGGCCTGTGCGCGGATCGAGGCAAGGGCCTCGGCCTCGGCGCCTTCCAGAAACGGCGCGCAATCGCGAAAATTGTCGTCGACCAACTGGCGCAGGGCATCGGGTGTCCCGAAGGTGCCGTCAGCATCCGCGGCGGGCAGCGCGGCATGGAAGCGCGCCATATCAACCGCCAGCGCATCAAGGTCGGTGTGCTGCAGTTCGCCGCGCTCGAGTCGTCGGTCCAGACGCTGCGCGGGGTCGAAGCGCCGCATCACGACGGCGTATTCGAACACCGGGCCGTCACCGTCGATGACCGGATGCGTTGGGGTGCCGGTGATGGCCGCGGTACGCAGGTAGATGTCGGGCGCCAACCGCTGGTTCAGGCGGAGTTCTTCTTCGCAGAAATGCCGCCGGCGTTCGAGCGAGGAAAAATCCATGAAGTCGAATGCCACCGGCTTCTTGATCTTGTAGGCGAAATCGCCAGCGAGCAGGATCCAGTTGCCATGCGTTTCGATGCGCTCCACGCTTTGGACCGGGTGCGCAAAGCGCTCCGGCTGCTGCAGGCTGCGGATGAGGGTATCGTCGAATGCGCTGGGCGCCATGCTGCCTCCTGGCGTCGAGATGATGACTGCAAGGCCTCAGGCGGCGCGAATCCTGGTGGTTGGGGATGCCGTCCAAGTCCTGGAAAGGAACGGCCGCAGGCCGCGGATGCAACCGTTTAAGCTGCAGTGCGTATAGCAGGAAGTTGTTGCCTGCCCGCCGGTGTCACACGGCGGACCATAAGACCACCACAGCAAGTAGGACAAGCATGGATGTCATTGACGCCTGTGAACGGGGCTGGATACCCGATCCGCTCGCCCGCATGGGCATGCGCCGCCTGATCAGCCGCCGCCTGCGGGATGAGGCCAACCAGAACGGTGAAGTGCGCGTTGAGCGCCTGCAGCACTTCGTCGATGAGCTGCGCGCATCCCCCATCGCCATCCATACCGGCGATGCCAATGCCCAGCATTACGAGGTGCCGGCGCAATTTTTCCATCAGCATCTGGGCCCGCGCCTGAAGTACTCATGTTGCTTGTATCCCACTGGGGAGGAAGATCTGGCGACGGCGGAAGAGGCGATGCTCGCGCTCTACGCCGAACGCGCCGGCGTGGCTGACGGGCAGCGCATTCTCGACCTTGGCTGTGGATGGGGTTCGTTGTCGCTGTGGCTGGCCGAGCACTATCCGAATGCCGAGATCGTCGGCCTGTCGAACTCACAGGGGCAGCGCGCCTGGATCATGGAGCAGGCGCAGAAGCGCGGCTTCAAGAACGTGGAAATCGTGACCGGCGACATCGCGGAATTCGAATTCCCGGTCGGGGACGTGCGTGCCGGCTTCGATCGCATCATCTCCATCGAGATGTTCGAACACATGAAAAACTACGGCGCATTGCTGGCCAAGCTGCGGGGGTGGCTGCGCGACAGCGACAGCCGCCTCTTCGTGCATATCTTCGCGCACAAGCTGCTTGCCTATCATTTTGAAGACCGGTCGCGCGACGACTGGATGACGCGCTACTTCTTCAGCGGCGGCACCATGCCCTCGGAGAGTCTGCTGCTGCATTTCCAGGACGATCTGCGCATCGAGCGCCAGTGGTGGGTGGATGGAACGCATTACGAACGCACCTCCAACCAGTGGCTGGCGAGCATGGACGCCAACCGCAATGCCATCCTCAGGACCTTCCGCGATTCCGATTACGCCGCCGAAGCAGGCATCTGGTTCCAGCGTTGGCGCATGTTCTACATGGCCGTCGCGGAACTTTTCGGTTTCGACAATGGCAATGAGTGGGGTGTGGCGCACTACCGCTTCGCACCGCGCGACTGAAGATGAGGCCTCCCGTGGCAGGGGCAAGCCTGGTGGCAGCCGTGATCGTGCTGCTGGCGGGTTGCACGTCGCCGCGCTGGGAGGGACCCGTCAGTCCCCATTTCGACGGAACGCGCTTTCATAACGAGACGCCTTTCGATGTCGGTCTGGGGGATCTGCTGCGCTTCTACGCCCATCGGGATCCCGGCGAATGGGTGCGTAATCTGCGCCTTCCACCGGGCGCCCCGCCGGCGCCGCGCGTCGATGATGGCAGTCTGCGCCTGACCTTCATCAACCACGCCACGGTGCTGGTCCAGGTCGACGGCGTGAATCTGCTTACCGACCCGATCTGGTCGGAACGCGCCAGCCCGCTGTCGTGGCTGGGGCCGCGACGATACCGCCCGCCGGGTATCCGCTTCGCGGACCTGCCGCCAATCGATGTGGTGGTGATCAGTCACAATCATTACGACCACCTCGACATTCCCACCCTGCGTCGTCTGGCCGCGGCCCACCAACCACGATTCGTGGTGCCCGCGGGGGATCAGGTGCTGCTCGAGAACGCCGGCATTGACGGGGTCGTGGCCCTCGACTGGTGGCAAGGGCATGCGCTGCCCAACGGCTGCGTCCTGACCGCCGTGCCGGTCAAGCACTGGTCGGGACGCAGCCTCGGTGACCGCAACCTCAGCCTCTGGGCCGGCTATGTCATCGCATCCGCCGGTGGGCCGATCTATTTCGCCGGCGATACCGGCTATGACGACCACTTCGCCGCCGCGCGTGCGCGCTTCGGGCCGATGCGGGCCGCGTTGTTGCCCATTGGGGCCTACCAGCCGCGCTGGCTGACGGCCTATCAGCACATGGACCCGGAGGACGCGGTGCGCGCACACTTTGATCTACAGGCTGCATTCAGTCTCGGCATTCATCATGGGAGCTTCGAGCTGGCCGACGACGGCATGCACGAGCCGGCGGCGCAACTGGCGCGCGTTGCGCGCGCCCATGCGCTGCATGGCATGCGCTTCGCCGCCGGCGCCGAAGGGTCCGCCTATTCTCTCGCTGCAAAGGAGCATTCCCGCCCATGCAATTCCCACGGCACCTCTTGATGCTTGCCACCCTGGTTTCCGGGGCCGCAATGGCTGGCGACGACGTCGTCTTCTACGGTTACGCCTTCGATAACGAGAGCGGCGAGTACCTCTACACCGAGAAGCACTCCCAGGTCTTCGAGAATGGTCGCTGGCTCCGCGGCTCCATCGTCTATTACGACACCAGCGGCGCCATCGTCGGGCGCAAAAGCATGGATTTCTCGAAGAATCCCTACATCCCCGAATTCCGGTTGGAGCTGGCCTCCGGCTACGTCGAGGGCATTCGCGACGTCACCGACGAGGCGGCCACCCTGTTCCGGATCCCGGTCGGTCAGGAGGAAGAGGAGCGCGCCACGGTCGACATTGAAGGGCGCATGGCCGCCGACTCCGGTTTCCACTCGCTGATCTACGACAATCTCGACGAGATCCTGGACGGCGGTACCGAGAAATTCCGCTTCGCGGTGGCCGGCAATCTGGACGACTACAGCTTCCGCGTGCGCAAGGTGGGCGACACCACCTTCGAGGGCGATCCTGCAGCTGTGCTCAAGGTCGAGGCCGCCACATTGCTGCGTCTCATCGCCCCCTCTCTGGAGCTGATCTACAGTCCGGCCGATGGGCGTCTGCTCGAGTATCGCGGACTGAGCAATGTGCACGATCCTGAGACCGGCAAGCCTTACGAGAACGTGCGCATCAGCTACTACAGCACCCCGCCCGAGGACGCCGAGGGCGTCCCCGAAGCCGCCTATCAGTAAGGCAGATTGAAGGGGACGGAGCGCGATGGCTCTGTCCCCTTCTTGGCGCGCAGGGGGAGGCTCAGTTGGGCGGCTGGTGCTCGGCTTCCCAGACGATGCGAGTGCTGCGATCGGCGGCGGCGGATTCGATGAGGCTCTCGTAGCGTTCCTCGATCTGCGGCCGCTTCACCTTCATGGTGGGCGTCATCAGACCGTTGTCGATGGTCCACTCCTCCTCGACAATGATGAGCTTGGCAATGGCCTCGTGCGCCTCCAGCTCGGCGTTCACCGCTTCCTTGGTTTCGAGCAGGGAATGGCCCACCTCTTCGCGCGGCAGTGTGCGGGAGTCTGCCGCCAGCGTAACGAGCATGACCGGCTGCTTGAGGTTCATGCCGACCATGCAGAGCTGGTCAATGTGGGTATTGCGCGACAGCGCCCCTTCGATCGGTGCCGGCGCCACATACTTGCCCTTCAGCGTCTTGAAGATGTCCTTGACGCGGCCGGTGATGTAGAGATACCCGTCGCTGTCGACGTAGCCCTTGTCGCCGGTACGTAGCCAGCCGTCCTCGGTGAAGGTTTCAGCGGTCTTTTCCGGCTCCTTGTAGTAGCCCTTCATGACCCCGCCGTGCTTGAACAGGATCTCGCCATCTTCGGAGAGCTTCATGTGCGCGCCAGGCAGGGGTTTGCCGACGGAGCCGATGCGATTGACGCCCGGGCGGTTGGTGGTGGCGTAGATGCTGTTCTCGGTCATGCCGTAGCCCTGAAACAGCGGAATGCCGAGCTTGTCGAACCACTCGATCAGCGGTTTCGGGGTAGGCGCGGCGCCCGCAAAGCACATGCGCGCATTCTGCAGGCCCATCGCGGTCTGGATCTTCTTGCGGATCAATCCGCGCACCACCGGGATGCTCAGCAACAGGTCGAGACGCTTCTGAGGGATCTTCTTCAGCACACCGGCCTGAATGCGGCTGTAGACCAGCGGTACGCCGAAGAAGCGGGTGGGCGCCACTTCGGCGAGCTGTTCCGCCAGCTTTTCGATGTTCTCCAGGAAGTACACCTGGGCGCCGAAATACAGGCTCGACAGCTCCACCGCGCCGCGTTCGAAGGCATGCGCCAGCGGCAGGTAGGAAAAGAAGCGCTCTTGACCTTGCGGCGGCATGGCTTCCATCAGCCCCTTGGCGGCAAACATCATGTTGCCGTAGGTCATCATCACGCCCTTGGGGTTGCCGGTGGTGCCCGAGGTGTAGACCAGGGTCATCACATCGTCATCGCCGGGCGTGCGGTAGTCCTGTTGTGGCGAGTACTGGGCGATCAGATCATTCCAGGCGTGGTCCTTGGCAGGGACTTCGTCGTAGGGAAAGGTGATCTGCTGGATGTCTTGCGGCACGGCGCCGAGAAAGCTCTGCATATCCTCCATCGGGCCCAGGAACAGCGCCTTGGTCTCGCTGTGCTCAAGAATGTAGGTGGTGTGGGCGGGATTCTGTTTGGGATAGAGGCCGATGGAGACCATGCCCGCCATGGTGATCGCCTGATCCGCCAGGAACCAGTGTGCGGTGTTACGGCCCGAGATGGCGACCTTGTCGCCCGGCTGCAGGCCGATGCCGCGCAGGGCTGCGGCCATGCGCCGCACCTGATCCGCGGCCTCACCCCAGGTGATGGCCTGCCACACCCCCTGACGTGACTGGAACAGCCAGGGGGTATCGGGCTGCTTCTCGGCCCAGTGGAACAACATCTCTAGTGGGTTCTTCTGTTGACTCATGGTGCTCCCCAGAAAAGTTCTTGCGGTACGACAAGCTGTGCGCTTGACGATACTAGTCGAAGCCGCTTGTGACATGCTTGAACAGCGAGCAAAAACACGGAGACATCATGAAATTGCTGTACACAGCCGCCGCTTTGCTGCTGGCTTGCGTGCTCTATCTGCTGTTCTGGCCGGTGCCCATTGACCCTATCGCCTGGCAGCCGCCAGAGGCCCCGTCCAGCGAGTCCGGTCCGCATGCGCGCAACGCGCATCTGCGCGCTGTCGAGCGTATTGCCGAATCGGTGGGCGAAGGCCCGGAAGCGATCGCAATCGACGCAGAGGGGCGCCTGTACACGGGATTCGTCGACGGCCGCGTGATGCGCTTCGATGCCGATGGCAGCAACCCGACCCTGCTCGCCAATACCCGCGGCCGGCCCTTGGGGCTGGAGGTGCTCAGCGACGGCACGCTGATCGTCGCCGACGCCGTAGAGGGATTGGTCAAAGTGGAGGGAGGCTACGCTCATACCCTCTCGGTGACAGCCAATGGCACGCCCTATCGCTTCGTTGACGATGTCGTGGTCAATGACGACGAGAGCGTGGCGTACTTCACTGACGCCTCCTCACGCTACGGCATTCACGAGGTCATGGCGGATGCCTTCGAAAGCCGCCCCAACGGCCGCCTGCTTGCCTACGATCTGGAGACCGACGAAGTACGGGTGCTGGCCAAGGATCTGTACTTCCCCAATGGCGTCACGCTCGGACCCGACGAAGCCTATCTTCTGGTCAACGAGACCACGCGTTATCGCATCCAGCGCTATTGGTTGAAGGGCGACCGCGCGGGCGAGATCGAGCCCTTTGCCGAGAATCTCCCCGGCTTCCCCGACAACGTCACCTTCAATGGCGAGGATCGCTTCTGGGTGGCGCTGTATGCGCCGCGCAACCCGGTCCTGGATGCCCTGCTGCCGCGGCCGGCATTGCGCAAGATCGCCTATCGCCTGCCAGAAGCGTTGCAACCCCTGCCAGCAAAGCACGCTTACGTGCTGGCTTTCGATACCCAGGGCCAACTGCTGGTGGATCTGCAGGCCGTGGGGGCGGATGCCTTCGCACCGATCACAAGCGCGCTGGAGCACGACGGCATGCTTTACCTCGGATCCCTCAGCGCCCCGGCAATGGGCCGCATTGCCTTGGAAGCTTTGCCGGCGTTGACGCCGCCAGAGGTCGGGGGCGACGAAGACTAGGCCTCAACGCGTATCGCGGTTCACACGAAAAAGGCCCGCCTCCGAAGAGGCGGGCCTTATCGTTACCACTTGAAGGCGTTGACCTAGGCGCTGGCAGCGAGACGCGGCGTCGCCGTCTCATTGTCCTCGAAGCCCGGCGCTGCGGTGAGGCCCTTCACGCCGAAGAACTCTTCGGGGCTGAAGACATCGACCTGGATGGCTTCGATGCGAGCGGCATAGGCGCGGTTGACCAGATCGGCCTCATCGGCATTGATGACGCCTGCCGCCTTGGCGGCGTCACCCATGGCATCCGGCGTACCACGCTCCAGCTTCTTGGCCTTCTGCGCGCTGACGATCTTGCTGATCACCGGTTGCGCTTCATAGCCCAGACGCCAGGCGGCCAGCAGGCGACCCACACCCGGGCTGCCATCGGCCGGCGCATAGGTGTACTTGATAATGCGGTCGTACTGCGCGCCAGGGGCCTGGATGGCCATGGCGACCTTGGTCGTCTCCTGGTCGCTCGGACCGCGGCTCAAGGTGTTGAGGCGCACCAGCATGGCGCCCACGGTGCGCATGTACAGACCCAGCACCGGCGCATCGAAGTTCGAATAGATGCCTTCAAAGGCCTTCTGTACCTCGGACAACGCAATGCTGACGGCGTAGTTGACCACCGGCAGGTCCTCGGCCTTGCGGCCTTCCGCCTCATAGCGACGAAGTGCCGACAGCGCGAAATACTGCCAAGCCAGCGCATCGGCATAGCGACCCGTCAGCTTGCCGCGCGCCTTCAGCTTGCCGCCGATGAAGAACATCGCCAGGTTGGTGAGCATGGCGTAGCGCGCCGCGGCCCAGCCCAGCTTGCGGAAGTGCTTGGCGGTGGGGCCGGAGACCGGGCTGCCCGCCGACCAGCCGCGCGTCAGGCTGCGCACGAAGGTGCGGCCAACGGTAAGCGCGAACTGGCCGAACCAGGCCAGCAGATTCTTGCGGAAGGCGTCCGCATCATCCTGCTCGGCGGCGTTGACCACGTTCTGCGCGTAGGGATGGCAGCGCGTGGCGCCCTGACCGAAGATGATCAGGGTCCGCGTCATGATGTTGGCGCCTTCCACCGTGACGCCCACCGGCGCGGTGGTGTAGCCGGTGCCGAGGATGTTGTTCGGTCCCTGCATGACGCCGGCGCCCGAGAACACATCCATGCCGTCGATGGCGCACTGACGCGCAATCTCCGTGGTGTAGGCCTTGAGCACGGCCGAGACGACCGGCGGCTGCTCGCCGGCATCGATGGCGGAACAGGCATAGACGCGGGAGGCTTCGCACATATAGGTCAGCGCGGCGATGCGGGCCACCTTGTCCTCGACGCCTTCCATGCGGCCAATCGGGATACCGAACTGCTGACGCACCATCGAGTAGGCGCCCGTGGTGGCGGCAACCGCCTTCATCCCGCCGATGGCACCGGCCGGCAGCGACACGGCGCGGCCACCGGCGAGCTGTTCCATCAGCATGCGCCAGCCCTGGCCGGCGTACTCCGGACCGCCGATGATGTTCTCGACCGGCACCACCACGTCTTTGCCGTAGATCGGGCCGTTGTAGAAGGCGTCACCGATCGGCTGGTGATGGTCGCCGTTGGACAGACCCGGCATGCCCTTGTGCAGCAGCGCCACGGTGATACCCGGCGCCTCGCCCTTGCCCAGCAGGTTCTGCGGGTCGCGGATCTGGCAGGCCAGCGAAATCAGGTTCGCTACCGGGGCAAGCGTGATGTAGCGCTTGGCAAAGTTGAGGCGGATCTTGACGCCACCGTCGGCATCCTTGAAGACCTCGCCCTCGGCCTTGATCGAAGCGGCATCGGAGCCCGCGGTGGGCTCGGTCAGGCCAAAGCAGGGGATGTATTCACCACGGGCCAGCTTGGGCAGGTAGTGGTCCTTCTGCTCCTGCGTGCCGTAGTGCTTGATCAGCTCGGCGGCGCCCAGGGAGTTGGGGATAACGATGAAGGTGCTGACCACGGCCGACAGGTTGGTGGTCATGGCCATGATCGTGCTGATCGCGCTGGTGGACAGCTCAAGGCCACCGTACTTCTTCGGAATGAGCATGCCGAAGAAGCCCTTGTCCTTCATGAACTGCATGATTTCCGGCGGAATCTGGCGGGTCTTGCCGATGTTGTAGGCGTCCACCATCTTGCACAGCTCGGTCACCGGCCCGTCGATGAAGGCCTGCTCCTCGGCGGAAAGCGCCGAGTAGGGCTCGTTCATCATGCGCCGGAAATCCGGGCTGCCGTTGAAGAATTCGCCGTCGACCCAGACCGTGCCCGCTTCGAGCGCCATGCGCTCGGTGTCGGAGATCTGAGGCAGCATCTTCTTCGCCTTCATTGTCTTCATTAGTGCTTGAAACATAACAACCTCTTTCGATTCAGTGGGGTTGAATGCGGAATCGCGGAGCGCTCAGGCGGCAAATCGCTGCTGCTCGGAAGCCATGCGTTGCAAGCTCTCAGCGGGTCGGAATCGCTCGCCAAAGCGGTCGGCGAGCGCGTGGGCACGGGCGACGAAGGCCTCGACGCCGTATGCATTGATGAACTGGAGTGCGCCACCCTGGAAAGGAGCGAAGCCCCAGCCGAAAATCGAACCGATGTTGGCATCTGCCACAGACGTCACAACATTCTCCTCGAAGCAGCGTGCTGCTTCGTTTGCTTGCGCGAATAGCATGCGCTCGATCATCGTCTGCTGGTCAAGTTGTTCGGCCGCTGTCGGAAAATGCTTCGTCAGCTCCGACCACAGCGCCTTTGAGCCCTGTTCAGGATAGTCGTAGAAGCCCTTGCCGGTCTTCTTGCCTTCGCGACCGAGTTCGCGAACCATTGTCTCGATCACCGATTCGGCTGGGTGGCCCTGGTAGTCCTTGCCTTCGGCGGCAAAATCCTTCTTGGTTTGCTCGATGATGTGCAGCGACAGGCTCAGTGACACCTCATCCTGCAGCGCCAGCGGCCCCACCGGCATGCCGGCCTGCTGACCGGCCACCTCGATGGCGCGCGGGTGCTGGCCTTCGGCGAGCAGCGCCAGGCCTTCCATCGGATAGGTGGCGAAGACGCGGGAGGTGTAGAAGCCGCGCGAGTCATTGACCACGATCGGCGTCTTCTTGATCTGCTGCACGTAGTCGAAGCCTTTTGCCAGCGTCTCGGCCGAGGTCTTCTCGCCCTTGATGATCTCGACCAGCGGCATCTTGTCCACCGGCGAGAAGAAGTGCAGGCCGATGAACTGCTCAGGGCGCTGGCTGGCTTTGGCGAGGCTGGTGATGGGTAGCGTCGAGGTGTTCGAGGCGAAGGTGGCTGTGGACGGAATCACCGCCTCCGTCTTGGCGGTGACATCGGCCTTGATCTGCCGATCCTCGAAGACCGCCTCGATGACCAGATCACAGCCTTCCAGATCGTTGAAGTCGGTCGTGGCCTTGATGCGGTCGAGCAGTGCGCTCTTGTCGGCTGGGGTGGCCTTGCCACGCTTGATGGCCTTGTCCATCAGGCCTTCCGAGTAGGCCTTGCCCTTGTCGGCAGCTTCGTGCTTCATGTCCAGCAGCACCACCTCAATGCCGACCTTGGCCGAAACATAGGCGATACCCGCGCCCATCATGCCGGCGCCCAGCACGCCCAGCTTGCTGACCTTGCTGCGCTCGATGCCATCCGGACGGGACTCGCCGCGGTTGATGCTGTTGAGCTGATACCACAGCGTGTTGATCATGTTCTTCGACTCCTGCGATACGACGCAGGCGGCGAAGTAGCGGGATTCCACCCGACAGCCGGTTTCAAAGTCGACGATGCCGCCTTCGAAGACGCAGCTCTGGATGTGCGTGATGGCGGGATAGTTGCCCCAGCTCTTGGTCGAGGCCATGCTCGGGGCAATGGCCCACAGCTGGCCGTTGGCCGGGCTCTTGGAGTCGCCGCCGGGCCACTTGAATTTCTTGTCGTCCCAGGGCTGGATGGCCTTCGGGTTTTCCAGGCACCAGCGCTTGGCGCGTTCGACCAGTTGCTCACGGTCGCTTGCCAGTTCGTTGACGATGCCCTGCTGCTGGGCCTTGCTCGGGTCGAGTTCCTTGCCTTCTAGCATGAGCGGCAGCGCCGCCTGAATGCCAATGAGGCGAGGCAGGCGCTGGGTGCCACCGCCGCCCGGCAGCAGACCCAGCTTCACTTCCGGCAGCCCGATCTTGATGCGGCCTTCGTCCAGACAGACGCGGTAGTGGCAGGCCAGCGCCAGTTCGAGGCCGCCCCCCAGGGTGGTGCCGTTGAGGGCGGCGGCCACCGGGCGGCCGCAGGTCTCCAGGCAGCGCAGGAAGGCCTTGTAATCCTCGGCCAGGCGGAAGGCCTCGGCCGGGTCGGTGATGGCGTAGACGCCGTCGATGTCGGCGCCGGCCAGAAAGTCCTTCTTGCCGGAAGTGATCACCACGCCCTTGATGGCGTCATCGTTCTCGATGCGCTCGATGGCCTCCTTGAAGGGGCCGGTGAGATCGTCGTTCAGCACGTTCATGGAACGGCCCGGCATGTCCAGCGTCAGCGTGGCGATGCCGTCGTTGTCGATATCGAATTGCACACTCATGTTGTCTTTCCCTGTTCGGTTCGTCTTCGCGGCGCGCTTCAGACGCGCTCGATGATCGTGGCGATGCCCATGCCGCCGCCAACGCACAGCGAGGCCATGCCGACGTTCTTGTTGCTGCGCTCGAGCTCATCGAGCAGCGTGCCGAGGATGATGCAACCGGT
>JALEHA010000235.1 GCA_022763315.1 Algiphilus sp. | reverse complement strand
GTGGTCGGCTCATCGAGAAAGAGGATCTCGGGGTCGTTCACCAACGCGATGCCGAGCAGCACGCGCTGCCGCTGGCCGCCCGACAGTTGGCGCGTGTCGCGGTCGAGGAAGGCGCCCAGATGACAGCGCTCGACTACGCTGTCGAGAGGCGCGCGATGGCGGTACAGGCGCGAGAAGAAGCGCAGATTCTCACGCACGGTGAGGTTCTCCTGCAGCGCCGTGGCCTGGAACTGGATGCCGACGCGTTCGCGATAGCGGGCATCCAAGGGTGCGCCACGAAAGTGGATGGCGCCGGCGCTGGGGCGCGAAATGCCTTCCAGCATTTCGATGGTGGTGGACTTACCGGCGCCATTGGGCCCGAGCAGGCCGAAGCAGCTTCCGCTGCGCACGCGTAGGCTGACGCCGTCGACGGCGCGCACCTCGCCGCCCCGGCTGGGGAAGCGCTTGACCAGGTTGTCTGCGCGCAGAATCTCCATAGCGGGCGCAGCCTACACCGCCAGGGCCGGCGCTGCGCTCTGCGCGCCGCCGTGTTGAAGTCCGCCGCCGCGCCTACAGCGTCGACGCCCACCAGCCGAAGAGCACCAGCCCCAGCACCACGCGGTAGTACACAAAGGGCATGAAGCTGGCCCGCCGTACGAAGCGCATCAGCCAGAAGATGGCCAGATAAGCCGACAGCATGGCGAGACCGGCCGCGGTGGCGGCGTCCGCAGGATCGGCGTCGAAGCCCTCGGTCCCGCGCAACAACTCGATAGTGCCTAGCAGGGTGGCGGCGGCGGTGGTGGGAATGGCGAGCAGCAGCGCGAAGCGCGCCGCCTCGGGCCGTGCCAGGCCTACCAGCAGCGCCGCCGTGATGGTGATGCCGGAGCGCGAGACACCGGGAATCAGCGCCAGCGTCTGCGCCAGACCGATGAGCAAGGCCATGGTCAGCGTCAGTGTCACCTCCGGCGCATTGCCGCGACCGCGCCAATCGGCATAGCCGAGCAGCAGGCCGAAGACCAGCGTGGTGGTCGCGATCACCGGCAGGACGCGCAGATCCTGGGCGATGACTTCGCGCAGTAGCAGCCCCGCAATCACCACTGGCAGCGTCGCCACCGCCACTTGCAGCGCAAGGGTGCGCTCCGGGCTCTGCCGCCCTGGCTGCAGCAGCTGTACGCCGCCGCGAAAGAGCTGGCCGGTCTCGTTGCGGAAATAGGCCATGACCGCCACCAGCGTACCGGCGTGCAAAGCGAGATCGATCCCCAGGCCCTGGTCCTCGACGCCCAGCACCATCGGGAAGAGCACCAGATGCGCCGACGAACTGATTGGCAAGAACTCGGTAATGCCCTGGATCAGGGCGAGCAGAACGAGCAGCAACAGATCCACACTATCCCCCCGTGACGGCGCCGGCGGCGCCTGATTTCCCCGGTAGTGGCCTTCAGGCCGCCGCGTTCAGGCGCTGTTGAATGGTGTCGAGCAGGGCGTCGAAGGGCTGCACGAATTTATCGATGCCCTCCGCCTCGAGTTGGTCGGCCAGGACATCGGTGTCGATATCAAGATCGGCCAGGCGCTGCAGGATGTCGTGCGCGTCATCGGCGGTTTCGGCAAGGGTCACCGCGCAATGGCCGTGATCGCGGAAGGCTGTGACGGTTTCCGGCGGCAATGTGGTGACGGTGTCCGGCCCGATGAGTGGCTCGACGTACTTCACATCCGAATACGCCGGATCCTTGGCGCTGGTCGAAGCCCACAGCAGGCGTTGCGGCTTGGCGCCGGCTTCGGCGAGTGCTTCCCAGCGCGCGCTGCGCCGCTGCGAGCAGAAGTGTGCATAGGCCAGACGGGCGCAGGCAGTGGCCGCCTGCCCGCGCAAAGCCCGCGCCGGCTCGGTACCGTAGCGGTCGAGCCGAGCGTCGACCAGCGAATCGATGCGCGACAGAAAGAAGCTCGCCACCGACGCGACCTTGTCGATCGGCTTGCCGTGGGCGCGCCGCCGTTCCAGCCCCCGCATGAAGGCCTCCAACACCTCGGCGTAGCGCGACACGGAGAACAGCAACGTGACATTGACACTGATGCCTTCGGCGATCAGGGTCTCGATGGCCGGTACGCCCTCGGGGGTACCCGGCACCTTGATCATGATGTTGGGCCGGTCCAGCCGTGACCACAGCCGGCGCGCCTCGGCGAGGGTGCCCTCGGTATCGCGCGCCAGATGCGGCGAGACCTCGATGCTGACGCAGCCGTCGATGCCACCGCTGGCGGCATGCACTGGCGCGAGCACATCGGCGGCGCGTGCGATGTCCTGAAGGACCAATGCCTCGTACGCGGTATCCCGATCCGCTCCTGCGCGCGCCAGTTCGCGGAGCTGCGCGTCATAGTCGTCGGAGCCGGCGATGGCTTTTTCGAAGATGGCGGGATTCGAGGTCATGCCGCGCAGGCCGTCGTCGTCGATCAGGCGCTGCAGGGCGCCATCGTGCAGCATCTGTCGACGGATGTAGTCGAGCCAGAAGCTCTGGCCGTGGGCATGCAGGCGTGCCAGCGGGTTCGCGGGAGATTCGGAGGGCATGGCTTCTTCGGTGGCAGGGGGCGTTCAGGCGTCGCGGGTTACCGCAGTGTCCAATGATGGCACAGCGCCTGCGCGGATCATGCCGAAGTGGGGACGGCACGCCGCATCCCGCCAGGCGTGCCGCCGGAACGATTGGCCCAAGTGTGTGCGCTCAGCGGTAGAAGGCCGGCGTAGCGTCCGGCCGCCGCCGGAACCGCTTGTAGCTCCACCAGTACTGTTCCGGACGCAGGCGTACGCAGCGCTCCAGTCCTTCGTTAACTGCTGCAGTGGCGATCTCGACATCGGCGCTGTAAACGCCGTCCGGCGCAGGCAGATAGTGCGCGACGTAGCCGCGCGCCCAGGGCAGCCGCTCCCCCACCAGGAAGAGCACCGGCGCCCCAGATTCCTGCGCCATGCGCGCGATCAGCGTCGGCGTGTGCGCCGCCACCCCCATGAAGGGCACGAAGATACCGCGACCGGCGGGCGGGTCATGGTCGGGCATGTAGTACACGCCGTAGCCTTCCGCCAAGAGCGGCAGGGACGCGCGCCGTACGCCGGCCTCGGCGATCTGCATGCGGCCACCGAAGCGCTTGCGGCCTCGCAACGAGAGCGCATTGATGACCCCTTTTTGCGGCTTGTACAGGCCGTAGAAGGGGTAGCGCGCGGACATGGGAATGGCCACCGCTTCGAAGGCGCCCATATGCAGCGTCAGCAGGATCACGCCCTTGCCCTGGGCAAAGGCCTCGTCGAGCAAGTGAAGATTCCGCCAGGCGCGCACGGACCGCTTGACCGACGCCGCTGGCCCCAGCCAGTAGCGCGCCGTCTCGACGTAGGTCATGAACTCGTGACGCAGCGAGATGCGGGCGATACGCGCCTGTTCGCGCGCGGACCGCTCCGGCATGCAGCCCGCAATGTTGGCCAGCGCCACACGCCGTCGCGCGGATCTACCCCACCAGAGCAGCGCCCCTACGCCACTGCCGAGGAGTTGCAACATCGGCAATGGCAGCCAGGCCAGACCGTAAAACAAGATGCGCATGATGCGGCTGACCTCGTGCTTTCGGTGCGCGCGCCTTCGAGGGATATCAGCCAGCGCGCGCACCTGAAGCGCACCACGCTACCATCCTCGCCTTCTGTCAGCTGCCGCGCTCAACCGATAGCAGCCGCACGTACCTGCGCTTGGTTGCGGCGCGCACCAAGCCCGCCAATAGCACCACTATCAGGCTCCATGGGGAAAGCACGCCCCCACTGTCGCTGAGATTCGCGGCAGTACCCGCCGCCTGCGTGGCCTGCGCCGGGCATCCGGCAGCCACATCCTCGCATCGCGCCAGCTCTCCGGTGCGCGTCGGAAAGTCCCGCGCCGACCGATAGTAGAAACTGAACCGCTCGGCCCATTGCGCATCGGCGAGCAGACGTGCGTCCGCGTCGCTGTAACCGGCCTCGCCGGGACGCTTCAGCCAACGATCGAGCCAGGCCAGCGAATAGTGGTCGGCCATCGGCAGACCCCAGCCATCTCTGCACTGGCCACTGGCCGCATCCGGGCACCAGGAGGTGGACGGAAAGGTGGGAATGTTGGACCACTCGAAATGGGTGCTGCCACGAATAGTGAACTGCGAAACCGGCACACCGGCAGCCCGCCAGCCTTCGAAGCCGCCCTTGTGGCTGTCCGGGTCGGGTGGCTCGGTATGCGGTCCGCCGAAGATGCCGTATTCACTGGTCTGCCCCATGGCGGGGACGCGCGGCACCACTGCCGGCCGGCCCTCGCTGGCCGGCGCCGGCGTGGACAGACCATCCCAGGCGACCACCGCATCCACTGGATTGCTGGCGTCCAACACACCCGGCCAGGGCTCGGCGCCCGGCGCGCCATAAGATTGCACGACCGCCACGCCGGTGGCGCCCAGCGAATGGCCCGCAAGGCCCAGGCGGTCAGGATCCTGGACCGCGTAGTAGGGATTGTGTGGCGTCGTCGGCGTTGGATAGGTACCCGCGCAGCCCTCGTTGTGCGGATAGGGCTGCTGCGGTGTGGAACGGAAGAAGTCGATGGCATCCACCAGCCCCTCCCAGAACACAGCGCTGTTGGCATTGCTGCCCTGCTCGAAATCCGGGGTCTGCTGGTCGGAGCGACCCTGACCGCGCGGATCAAAAGTCATAACGGTGTAGCCGGCGCGCACCAGCGTCTGCGCAAACCACCAGTAGAGGGGCTCCGGCGCCTGGATCGAGCCGTTCTCGATCACCACCCCAGGCAGTCGGCCTGCGGTCTCTGCCGGCTGCCAGACGTGACCGCTGATTCGGGCGCAGCCGCGGTCATAGAACACCACCGCCTCGCGCAGGCCTTCGTTGCCGTAGAAGGGGTCGACTCCCGGATAACGGAAGGGGTCTCCCGCGCACTGCAGGGCATAGCTGCTGCACAGCGGCGTGACCGGCGTATTCAACGAGAACTGCACGGCGTTGGCCGGATCCTCGGCCAGCATGCGCAGCAACGAGGCCAGCTCCGCGAGCGCGACCTGTGGTGCGTCCAACTGGTTGAGCAGATTGCGGATCGGCTCCGAACTTGCCAGCAACCAGCTCGGGTCGGTGACAGCGCGCGCGCCGTAGTCGGCGAGATTGGCCAGGCTCTGTTGCGTGAGCCGGGTCACGAAGGCGGACTGGCTGACCTGTTCGGTGGGCCCTTCGAGCGTACGCGCATAGTTCCGGGCTTCGCGTTCGTACCACTCCGGCGAGGGATACTCAGGTGCCGGTGGGGGCTCCTGCGCAGCTACCGTGCCGGCTCCACACCAAAGGGCCGCTACTACGGCCCACCACAGGACTTTCTTATGCATGCTTGGTCTCCGTCCTCAGATGACCAGCATAGCGGCCTTTGGCGCGCGCGACGCATCGCAACACGGACGCAACGGAACCGGTTGCTGAAGTGCAGCACAGCCACCTGCGCTTCCTGTCTGGTTCCCGTGGTGTCCGCGCTCAGGATGCGACGTCAGCGCCAGCGGCTTCCATCTCGGCGCGCGCCGCTGCCCCGCCCGCTCGGTTGACCGGCCGCGTCGCGTCGTTGATCAGATGCACATCAAAGCCGGCTGCGCGGGCATCGAGCACGGTGGCGCGTACGCAGACATCCTCAGCCAGACCACCGATCCATAGGCGTTCCACGGCGCGCGTCAGCAGTTCCTGCGCCAGCCCGGTCTGCGCGAAGGCGGAATTCTGGTCCTGATCGAAACGTGTGCCTTTGGTGACCGGGATCGTGCTGGATGGCAGCCGCAGCTCCGGATGAAAAGCGGCGCCTTCCGTGTCCTGCACACAGTGCGGCGGCCAGGGTCCGCCGCGCGTCTCAAAGCTGATGTGTTCCGGCGGATGCCAGTCGCGCGAGGCAAAGATCGGTACGCCACGCGCCTCGGCCGCTGCCAGCCACGCGTTGAGCACAGGCACGACGCAGTCGCCGTTCTCGATGGGCAAGGCTCCTCCGGGACAGAAATCCCGCTGCACGTCGACCACGATCAGGGCGTCGCCCTGTTGCAGCGCCTTGGTGGGATCGGTCATGACAGACCTCCTGCTGCGGTGACTTTCCTACCGAATGGGACGCCGCTGCCTAGGCGATGTTTCCTGCAATGTCGCGACGATAGGCCGCGAGGGCCGCGCTGACATGCACGGGATAGGGCGTTTCGGACGCCGGCAGCGCCTGCAACGCAGCTGGCAGACGCGCCCGCTCGGCCCGTGCGTGCTCACGCACGGCGGCCAGCGTGGGCGCCTCGCCCAGGCGTTGCCCCGCTTCCATTACGGTCTGGAGCAATGGCCGTCCTGGCAGCGATTCATGCGCGCGCGCGATGGTGTCGTGCGTGTCGCGGCTTCCGGACGCGGCGCGAAAAACCTGCTTGGGGCCGGGCAGCACCGTCTTGCCGGTGGAAAGCTTCATGCGTCCCATGCCGCCGTAGGCGCACAGTTTGTAGACGATATCCAGACTCGGGGCATCCTCCGAGACGGCCATGGACGTCCCGACACCAAAGCCGTCCAGAGCGGCGCCCGCGTCGAGCAGACGCGCAATGGCGTTTTCATCGAGTCCGCCACTGGCCAGCAGTTGCACATGATCCAGGCCGGCGGCGTCGAGCCGTTGCCGCACGCGTCGCGATTCCGCGACCAGATCGCCCGAGTCCAGTCGCAGGGCACGCACCCGAAAGTCCGCGCCCATGGTGTGGGCGAGGTCGATGATGCAGTCCACGGCAGCGCCGGTATCGTAGGTATCGACCAGCAATACGGTATCCGGGTAGGTCGCCAGAAAGGCTTCGAAGGCCGCGCGCTCGCTGGCGTGCGCCTGCACGTAACTGTGCGCCATGGTGCCCGCCACCGGGATGCCGTAGCGCTGCCCGGCGCGCAGATTCGAGGTGGCGTCCACGCCCCCGATGAAGAAGGCGCGCGCCCCTTGCACCGCGGCGTCGATGCCATGCATGCGCCGCGCGGCAAAGTCCAGCACGCGCCGCCCCTGTGCGGCACGCACCACCCGCTCCGCCTTGCTGGCCAGCACGGTCTGCAACTGGATCTGGTTCATCACCAGGGTCTCGACCAGTTGGGCATCGGGCAGCGGTGCCTCGACCTCCAGGATCGGTTCATGCGCGAAGACCGGTGTGCCTTCCGGGACCGCGCGCACGCGCCCCCGGAAACGGAAGCCCTGCAGCCACGCCAGAAAGTCTTCCGAGAAATGGCCGAGGCTTCGCAGATAGGCGATATCGGCGTTGCTAAAGCGCAGCTGCTGCAGGTGCTGAAGCACGGTTTCCAGGCCGCATGCGATCAGATAACTCCGCTGCGGTGGGAGGCTGCGCACGGACAGGCTGAAGACCGCATCCCGATCCATGCCTTCGGCGTGGTAGGCCTGCAGCATCGTGAGTTCGTAGAGGTCGGTGAACAGACCGTCGCCACGCCATGCGGCGCTGGCGTCTTGATGGCGGCGGGAATCGGTTTCGATCTGCATGGCTCGGCGGGCCTCCCTCTGCGCGCAGGTTACGGCGCGCACGCGATGCTGCGTCCTGGACTACGGCTGATGGCTGCGCAGCGCAGCGTCAAAGACCGCCAGATCATCCGGGCTGAACAGCACGAAGCGCAGCCGCTGCAATGACCCGGCATCCGCCAGCGCTGCGACCACAGCCTGAACAGCCACCTCGGCTGCCTCTGCAATCGGATAACCGAAGATGCCGGTGGACAACGCCGGAAAGGCGATCGACGCCAATCCGGCATCACCCGCCAGAGCGATCGCGTTGCGGTGGCAGTCCCCCAGCAGGGTCTCCGCCGGATGGTCACGGCCATAGACGGGCCCAAGGCAATGAATCACATGGCGATTGGGCAGGCCAAAAGCGTCGGTGATGACCGCCTGCCCCGGAGCAATGGGTGCGTGGGCGCGGCAGGCGGCATCCAGTTCGGGGCCGGCGGCGCGATGGATGGCGCCTGCCACGCCGCCACCAGGGCGCAACTCGGCATTGGCGGCGTTGACCACCGCATCCATATCCGGCTGGCACGTGATATCGCCGCGGACACATTCGATCGTCGCCAGGGCTGCCTTGGGCTGCATGCCGGTACTCCCTTGCCGAAGGATGCCGCCATGATGCGAACAGGGCGGGCGACACGCAAACGCTGCGTCGAAGAAATCCCCGAGCGCGTTCAGCGCAGCGCCGCGTCGCCTCTCTGCAGCGCCGCCACCACATACGGCGCGTAGCCTTCCGCGCCCCACAGCTGCCGGCCGGAACTTTGCGAGTGAATCGTTACGAAGTGCGCCGAAGGGTCTTGCGTCAGCGCGTGGACCTCTCGGCCCACGGCCTCCGGGTCGGCGGCGTCGAAGAGATAGCGGATCAGCGCATCGCTGCGCCATTCCACGGCATCGACGGGCAGATGCCGTTTGAGAAAGAGACGGTAGGTTGCGAACTCCGACCAGCGCCGTACGGGCTGCGCCAGCAGCACCTTCCACCACGGCGCGCCATAGCGGTTTTCCAGCCAGCGCAGCAGCGCCCGCAGGCTTTCCGTGTGCAGCACAAAGGGAGTCTCAAAGGAGGTATCGAAGTACTGCTGCGGGTCATAGGGCACGTCGAGCAGTGCATGGGCCTGACGATTCCAGTTGCCGCGTTTGCCACCGAACGCGGTCGCCGCCTGATCCGCCTCGTAGCAGAGCACGCGACCATCCTCGGCAATGAAATCGCCGACGTCGGCGTGGGGTAGCACGACCACATCGGAATCCATCACCACCACCGTGTCGAAATCGCTCTGCGCGGCGAAGGCGAGTTTGGTGATCTGCTGGGTATGCCATCCGGTGTAGTGCACCCAGCGTGGCCATCCGCCAGTACGCAAGGCCAGGCTGCCGCTCAGTCGCGTACCGGCCCGGCCCAGCCGTGAGGCCCAGCGGCGCGCCTGTTGGCGACGGATATCGATCGCAGCCGGCAGCACCTCGCTGGACGCCAGCAATCGGGTAGAAGGACCGCCCGCCCCGGAGAAGGCGTCGATATCCTCGCTCTGCACCACTGCGAAGTGAGGCACCTCGGCCAGTGGGGACTGGGCCAGTGAGGCGCTCAGGACATCAAAGTGCTGGCGATCGCCCGACCAGGTCGGAGTCAGCAGGCAGAGGGAGGGTGCAGACGGCATGGCGTGGGTGAACAGGGCGGAGCGAACCAGCCCGGAGCCTGCCAGATTCCACAACGCGGGGTGGGGATGCCGCGATCGCCCGTCCCTGGCATGCCACCCATTCAGCCAGCGCGCGCCGGCGCTTCAAACCACCAGGGCGCGTAGTCGCAGGGCTGAAACCGCCGCTGCCCCGCCTGCACACTGTGCACGGTGACGAAGGGCGGGCCGGCCGTGTTGCGCATCATCTCCCACAAGGCCGCACGAATGGCTTTAGCCGCGGGCGCACGGTGAATGGAGGTTGTGGTGACGCCAGGCCCCTGTTGCCAGCGCACGGCGTCCTGGGGGAGGAAATGCTTAATGTAGGCACGGTAGGTGGCGAATTCCGACCAGCGGCGCACCGGCTGGTTGAGCAACACCTGCCACCACGGTTGGCGAAAGCGCTGTTCCAGATGCCGCAGCATGCGACGCACGGTGGGCGCGTGAAACACGAAGGGCGTATCGAAGGCGCCGTCGTAGTCGCGACGCGGGTCGAAGGGCTGCTGGAACAGCCGATGCGCCTGGCGGTTCCAGCGCGCGGCCTTGGTACCAATGCGATCCGGCCGACAGGGGTCATGGAGGCAGAGAATGCGGTCTTGATCGTCACGCAGATGCGCGGCGGTGGCATGCGGCAGGACGACCACGTCGCAGTCGACCACCACCACCGTGTCACAGCGGCTCTCCGCCGCCACCGCAAGTTTGCTGATCTGCTGCACATGCCATCCGGTGTAGCCCACCCACTGCGGGAAACCACCCGTGCGCAGCGCCAGACTGCCAGCCCACTGCGTCCCGCGGTGGCCCAGCCGCTGGGCTCGGCGCAAGGCTTGGACGCGCCTCTCCTCTACAACGGCCGGCAGCAGGTCGGCGGTCGCCCGCACACGCACCGGACCGCGCGCGAAGTCCGCGAAGACATCCACATCCTCGCTTTGCACGATCACCTCATGCCGCAGGGCGCCCAGCGCCGACGCCTCTATCGAATGGCGCATCAATGCGAAGTGCGCCCGGTCCGCCGCCCAAGTGGGCGTAACCAGCAGAATGTCATCCGTCGTGGCCGCTGCGGCCTCTCCCCACCCCATACCTCAGCGTGTGCGCCCGCTCAGGGCTGCGTGCCCGCTGTCTCGCTGACGCGCAGCGCGTTGTGTACCGCGATGACGCCTTCCACATCCGCAGCCACGCGTTCGGCCAGTCTGCGCTCCGCACGGCTGGCCACGTCACCGGTGAGTGTCACCACCCCGCGCGTGGACTCCACACCGACGCTGAAGGGACTCAGCGCGGACTCGGTGGTCAACGCCGTTTTCACGCGCGCGGTCAGGGCGGTGTCCGACAGGAAGTCGGCTGCCCGTTCGGCTGCGCCTTCCACCGATTGCTTCAGCGTGCCCTGTTCGGAACCCGCTTGCTCCGATTCCGCCTGTACAACGCCGGACATACCCAAGAAGGTACCCGCCAAAATCATGGCTGCTACTCGATGTCGCTTCATGGCTCACCTCATCACGCTTGACTGAAGGAAGGATAGGGCAGCACGGCGCTGATGAACACGGCGTGAAAATCTATTGATCGTCGCGGATACGCGACAAAGCGCTGGCGATCACGCCAGTGAAGCCCGCCACCACCCCGAGTCCGATGATCATGATGAAGCCGGTAAAAATGCGTCCCATCGGCGTAATCGGGTAGACATCGCCATAGCCCACGGTAGTCAGCGTAACGATCGCCCACCACAAGCTCTCGGGAATCGACCCGAAGGCTTCGGGCTGCGCCTTGTGCTCGAACTGGTAAATCCCGGCCGCGGCGACGAACAGCATGATCACGGCGGTGGTGCCGAAGACGATGAGCTCGTGCTTGGAGGCACGAAAAGCCGCCGCAAAACGGCCAAGGGAACGATTGAAGCGCAGCAGGCGGAAGATGCGCAGGAAGCGCAGCGCGCGCACCCACTGCGAGTCGTTGAAGATGTAGTACGGAAACACCGCGAGAAAGTCGACCACCCCCCAGAAACTGAAGATGTAGCGCCGCGCACTGGGGGCGGTGGCCACGCGCAGCAGATATTCGACCGTGAAGATGCCCATCGTCACCACTTCGATGACGAATAGGAGCGACACCGCCCACGCCGCCAACCCCTCCAGCGAGGCGATGGTGAGCGCCGACAGCGACAGCAGGATCAGTATCTGCAACACGCCATCGAAAATGCGTCCGGGCCGCGATTCGGGCTCGTGCAGCAGGCGGCGCAACCGCTGTCGCGCGTGTTCTAGGCGCCCGCCCGTCATCGTCTTCCCCCGCGATTCCGCTTCATCGCTTTCATACCGACCGTTGCCCCCTGCGGTCTCAGATCCCTTGCGTGCACAGTAGGGTATCCGCCCCGCGCGACACCAGCCCTGTTTCAGCGACGACGCAATCTCGGTGCAGCCGTAAAGCGGTGCTGGAAGGATGCGGCTTGCTGACTGCGTCCGCGTGGCCGGCGACGTGCCCCGTTCAGGCCGCAGCGGCCCAGTGCGGGTAGCCGTAGCGCGTGCGTTCCGCGGCCGCAGCCAAGCGCGCGCGCAGACGCACGAAATGCGCCGCCCCCGGCGCCTTGTGACTGTCCGGGATCACGTACTCGTTCGCCAGCCAGTGCAGGAAGGGGAGACGCAGGGGCGCCTCCGGCGCGTGCCCCGCTGCCACATCTGTCAGCCATTGCCGGATCGGCTCCGGGGCGCGCGCACGCGCAGCCACACCAGGGACGGCGTAGCAGGCATCGCCCAGACACAGCACGGGGCGATCCAGCAGCAGCGCCTCGATGCCGACACTGGAATTCAGAGTGACCACGCCCTCGGCGCCCCGGATGAGGGCCTCCGAGCTGTGGTTGTCGACCATATGGATGCGTGCATGCCCGTGCGCGTGGCGGCGCAACTCGGTATGCGCCAGATTGCAGCTGGGATGGGGCTTGCACACCAGGTGCAGCGGCTCGGGCACCTCGCGCAGACAGCTCTCCATCAGCCAATACAACTGCGCCATGCTGCGAATCCACGGAGAATACAGCAGTACCTGACTGTCGAGCGCGACCTGAAAGGGAACAAAGACATAGCGCTCCGGCAGAGGCTCTGCCTCTCCCTCGGGCTGCCGACGCGGGACGAACTGCTGCGGCAGCGCGGCGGTTGCGGTATAGCGTGCATAGAAGCGCGGGTCACGCGGCACCGCATTCTCGAAGTTGACGCCGCGGGCATCGGCCGTCGTGGTCGACGGCAGCAATCCGGTTTCGAACAGCACGCAAGGGATGCCCAGTGCGGCGGCGGCCGCGCGCACCGCGCGCGTGTCCACCCCCTGCCCGCCCCAAACGCCCACCACCTCGGGGCGCATGGCCTGCATGCGTTGGAGCACCGCACCATAGTGCCAGCGCGCAAAACGTCGCAGCACCTGTGTGTGCTGGCGGATGCGCGCCTCGGACAGATGCGGTCGTGCCGCCTTGCGCGCAAGGCTGTAATGCGTCATCCACGCTACTTCGGTATCGGCCAGCGGCGGCGCGCTGGCCAGTCCGATGGGCGCCAACGCTACCGAGTCCTGTGTCAGGCCGTCGCGTAGCGCGCGAAAATAGCGCCGCGCCTTGGGACTGTTGTAGAAGAACTGGATCCGCATGACGTCAGTATGGAGCGGCCGCATGACGGCTTTTTCGCGCTGCGATGACGGCGCTGTGACGCCGCAACCCCGATCAGCGACGACGCCAGTCCTGCCAACGGGTACGCAGCCGACGTAGCTGCGTGCGCCCAATGCGGCGACGACCGGCATCCCGGCCCTTGTCGGCATGGCGCACCCGAAAGACCTGGGGGATGTCGAGCGCTTCCCCCGCTGTGCGCAACTGCCAGCGGAAGGCGCGGTCTTCATGCGCCTTGCACCAGCGCCGTGCCGGCTGCTGAAAAGCGCCGAGGGTGGCGCAGTAGCCCAATGCGCGTGCCACTTCGCCGCGGGTGATTTGCAGCGGGCCGGTGGCGCGGGTCAAGTGGCGGTGGACACACGACGCCGGATCCCACTGCGGCAACGCCGTTCCCGCCTCCAACGCGCGCAGCGCCTGCGCATCAAGAACCGGCGTGGCGTATTCGATGGCGGGAAAGACCAACGCAGCCCGCTGCCCCGCGACGGCCTCGGCGAGGGTGTCCAGAGCAGCGGCCCCGAACAGCACATCGCAGTCGGTAAACCAGATCCAGTCGGCCTGGGTCGCGCGCGCCGCCAGATTGCGCCCGATGCTGCGGCGGAACAGCTGAGCGGGCGCCAACGGCCAGGGCCGCAACCGGACGTTGGCGATGTCCTGACAGGCGAAGCGCTGGAGCAGCGCCGCCGTGGCGGCGTCTTCCTCGGCATAGAACACCGTCAACGTGACCTGGAGACGTTGCGGTGGATGCTCGGCGAGCGACCTCAGCTGGCAGGCCAGCAGGTGATGGTAGCCCCAGCAATGGCTGACAATCTCAAGCTGCTTGGCGACCGGCGCCGGTTCAAGCAGCGGCGGTGGCGGCCCGAACCAGTGCGCGGGCAAAGCGCCGCTGGCAGCGATGCGGTAGCCCTGAACCGCGAGCATCTGACGTAGGCGAGCGCAGCCCTGCGGCGGCTGGGAAGTCAGCGAATCTTGCGCGACTGCGCGGGTCATGCAAAGGCCTCACAACGCCGAAATGAGCGGCAGAGCGGGGCTTATAGCGCAGCGGATTGACGAGCCGATGACGGCCTCAGTCGTCCGCGCGCGGCGGCAGCACTTCCCACTCGGGATCCTCGAATTCGCCGATGACCGTGATATCGCAGGTGCGGGCATGACGTTCGAGGATCTCGCGCACGCGCGCGTCGCGACGGTCGTCCTTGGCGTCGCGCGCGGCCTTGGAATCCCAGTGCGCGATGGCGAGCACGGTATCGGGCTCGCCGAGCTTGCGATGCAGAAAGGTGCCGCGCGCACCGGGCGTCTGCTGAATGATGCGGCTGGCTTCCATCCAGGCATCGGCGTACTGCTCGACGCTGTAACCGGGCTTGACGCGCACCTCGAAGACAAACTTCATTGCGGCTCCGCCAGATGGGGTGCGTGGGGCTGTCAGACCCCCATGCGCGACAGGGTATCGATGAGCTGACGCACGAAACCCTCCGCCACGGGATGACGATTGGCGAATTCGACTTCGGCGGCGCGCGCCCGTTCCATGATCGACTGCGCGTCGGGAGCATCCGAATGCTCCGCCAGCAGGGCCTGGATATCGGCCTCCAAGGCGCGGATCCGCTCACGCGTCTCCGCATCGGCACCGCGCTCGGAATCCTCGAGCTCCTCGCGCAGCTGGCGCAGCAGTTCCTGAACGCGATCCTGACTCATGCGATGTCCTTCTCCTACGTCGGTAGACAATCAGCGCGCAGCCACTCCGGCGCGCGCCAGTTCGGCTTCGATGGTATGCAAATCTGGAATCATGGCCACCGTGTTGCCAAGCCGGACGCGACTGAGCACGAGGTCGTCGCGGTCGCGGGAGCCCAGCGGCTCAGGCGAGAGCGCGGTGGACTCGACGTCGACCAGATGCGGATGACCGCGACAGAGCAAGGCGATGACCGGGTGCTGCAACAGCCGTCCGTAGGTCTGCACGAAGACCGGGCGCGCCCGCCGCGCCTCGGAGGACCCACCGGCGTTGAGTTGCTCCAGGTCCAAGGCAGGCACCGCGATGCCGTCATGATCCACCGTGCCACGCAGCCAGCGCGCCGGCTCCGCTCCCGCCGGTGCGTGGTAGATGTTGCCCACCTCCAGCACCGCCACGTTGGGCAACAGCAGATGGTCGCCGTTCTCCTGGGTGAGCAGCACGGCAAAGATGCTCTGCGGCGTTCCGCCGCTCTCCGCTTGCGCGTTCATGCTTCGGCCTCGGCGCGGACGCTGCGGATCTCATTCAGCAAATCCGCCTCCTGATAAGGCTTGATCAGATAGCGCTGCACGCCGAAGGCCTTGGCGCGTTCACGGTGTTTGTCGCCCGAACGCGAGGTAATCATGATGATCGGCACCGCGCGCAGCGCGTCGGAATTCCGCATATAGCTAGCCACCTCAAACCCGTCGGCGCGTGGCATCTCGATGTCGAGCAGGACCACCTGCGGCCGCGCCGTGGCGAGCTGCGCCATGGCATCCACGCCATCGCGCGCCAACAGCACCTCATAGCCGTTACGCACCAGCAGGCGCTCGGCAACGCGACGCATGGTGATGGAGTCATCCACGACCATGACCAGTGGCGTCATCGACTGCGTATCCACGGTGTCGGTGGGCGCCTCGCGGATGCGTTCGCGTCGGATGCGATCCTGCACCAGGGTGAGCAGATCGAGCAGCAGCACGATGCGGCCATCCGGCAGTACCGTGGCGCCGGTCATGCCCGGCAGCGCGGCGACGACGGGCCCGATGGTCTTCGACACCACTTCCCTGTTGCCGATGATGTGGTCCATGACCAGCGCAAGGTGGCGCGAACCCTCGGTCACACCCTCTGGCAACCGCAGCAACACCACCGGTAGCGCGCGCGCATCGCTGTCGGTGGCGCGCGGCAAGCCCAGGAAATCCGCGGCGAAGCCGACACGGTATTCGGTATCGCCGTACTGCATGACGCCTTCGCTGCCGTCGGCCGGAAGCGCCTGCGAGCGGCTGATGCGGGCGATGCCTTCGATATTGGTCAGCGGCACGGCGAAGGTTTCTCCACCCGCCTCGAACATCAACGCCTGGGTCAGGCCCAGCGTAATCGGCAGGCGGATGATGAAGCGGGTGCCCTGCTCCGGCTCGGACTCGATCTCCAGCGAGCCGCCGAGCTGACGTACCTCGGCGGCAACCACATCCATGCCCACCCCGCGCCCCGCCGTCTGGGTCAGCTTGGGTGCGGTCGAGAACCCTGGTTCGAGGATAAACAGGGCGAGCTGACGCGGGGTCAGCTGCGCCTGGGCACCCATCAGACCGCGATCCACCGCCGCGCGCCGGATCGCCTCGAAGTCGAGGCCACCGCCATCGTCAGCGATTTCCAGGCGCAACTGCTGGCCTTCGCGCGACAGCTTGACCGAGACCGTCCCGGTGGTCGGCTTGCCGCGCTGGGTGCGCAGCGCCGGAGCTTCGATGCCATGAACCACGGCGTTGCGCAAGGTGTGTTCCAGCGGCGCGGTCATGCGTTCCAGCACATTGCGGTCGACTTCGATGGCTTCGCCCTCGAAGTGCGCCCGCACCTCCTTTTCGCTGTCATGCGCAGTCTGCCGGACCACGCGCTGCAGACGCTGCGTCTGGCGCGCGAAGGGCACCATCAGCGTCCCCATCAAGCCCTGTTGCAGATCGCTGTTGATGCGCTGCTGCTGCAGCAACAGGGCTTCGGCCTCGCCGGAGCTGGCGCGCATCGACTCCTGCAGCACGTCGATATCGCCCACCGTCTCCGCCAAGGCGCGCGACAGCTCCTGCATGCGCGAGTAGCGGTCCATTTCCAGTGGGTCGAAATCCTTGCCGTAGCGGTCCGGGACCGCCTCGCTGGCGCCGCCCTGCAGACCACGGGCCTCGATCTGTGCCTCGGTTTCGCCATCGAGCTGTCGCAGCTGATCGCGAAGACGGTTGACCGTCTCGACCACCTCCTCGAGCTGGTGGGCGATGCCGGTGTTCTGTTCGTCGAGGCGCGCGCGCAGCACGGAAATCTCACCCGCCTTATTGAGCAGGCTCTCCAGATCCGGTACCGGTACGCGCGCGACTTCGCGCTTCAGGCCAAGCTGGCT
>JALEHA010000036.1 GCA_022763315.1 Algiphilus sp. | reverse complement strand
CCGAAGCGAACATGCTGCCGCAGGCGCTGTTCATCATCGACCACGTCACCGATGAATTGAAGGGCCGGCTCGCCGACATCATGGGTGAGCAGAGCGAGGACACGCTCAACACGCTGGTGTCCGTGGCGGAAGAGCAACGGCTGTGGGGTCCGATCCTGCGCGGCCTGTCGCATATTCACCCGCGCTATCGGCGCAAGATCGTCAACCTGCCCAACGTGAAGGACGAACAGTTGCTCGGCGATCTCGTCCGCGCTGCTTATGAAGAAGGTCTGCTGGCGGTGGCATTACCGCTGGCCCGCGTCATGCGCCCGGACTACAAGCGCGTGGTCGCCCACGCCGCCCTCAAGCAGGGTCCAGAAGTCGCCGAAGCCGCGCTGGAGGCCGCCCACAGCGCCGGCGAATGGAGCACCCTGCTCGACCTCGCCCGCTACGCGGACGAAAGCGAGCGCGCCCTGCTCGCCACACTGCGCGTGTTGCGTCGGCCGGAGGCCATGGAGGCGCTGCTCGAAGCCCTCAACAGCGACGCCGCTGCCGACATGCTGCTCGACATGGTCGGGCGCATGGATGAGGACGCCCAGCGCACGGTGGCGCACATCCTCGCTGCCGAAGGCGGCGCACTGCTCGAACATCTGCTCGACCTGGCCGGCGGCCTGCATGAACGCTGGGGGACGGTCGCGTGCATCATCGCCCAGCTGGATGGCGCTGCGCTGGAGGATGCCGGTCGCGTGCTGCGCCGACGTAGCGACGCCGAGGTAGCCGCGCTGCGCGACGGTGCAAAGCGGGAGAAAATCTGGAATGCGCTCGCGCCGCAGTTGGAGCTAGCCACCACCTGAGCGGGAAAAAGCCCGCGGGCATGTGGACGCGGATCGACCGCTACGGTACTGGATCGCGCTTGGCCAAAACACCGCATGTCATTGCCGAGAGGACCGCACCGGTTGACTTGATCCGCCCCGAGGCGGGATCGTCCGCCCTGCATTTCAGAGCGCGATCACTCTTGCGCAGCGGACAACGCAGGTCGCCATCCACAAAAAAGGGGCGCCCGAAGGCGCCCCTCTTACTACCTACCGCTGTGTAGCCGTGCTTACTCGGTAGCTTCGACGTCGATGTCGTCAACCAGCGCACCAGCGCTGCAGTTGAACAGCACGTCGCCGTAGAGCAGCGTTTCGTCGAGCTCGTCGTCAACGTCGAGGCAGCCGTCACCGAAGGCACCGTTGTTGATGACGGTGTCGTCGCCATAGGCCGAGCGATAGACCTGACCACCAAAGCCTTCGCGGTGCAGGGCGGCTTCCGTACCGCCTTCGTTGCCGTTGTTGCCCAGGATGGTGATGTTGGCCAGGATCGGCTGGGTCTTCGGCAGCACGCCGAAGTTGTCGCCGTTGCTGTCGGACTCGATACCGCGGTCACCGAAGTTGGCGCCCTGGATGACGAGCACGTTCTGGACGATACCCTGGTAGCCGAGGTCCATATCGAGGGAGTCGTCGGTGACGCCCTGGATGACAGCGTAGCGCACGTTGGCGGCGCCGCCGAACCACTCGATACCGTCGTCGTCGGAGTTCGTGATCTGGACGTACTCGATGGTCGTACCCGAGCCGGAGGCTTCGATGGTCAGACCCTGCACTTCCTCGTCCGGACGGAAGGCTTCGCCGGTTTCGGCCAGGACGACGTAGCGCAGCGTACCGCTGGAATCGCTGTTGTCGGTACCACCGAACCAACGCGTCACACCATCCGGAACCGCTTCGGTGGTGGTCTGGTCGTTGTCGTCACCGTTGTTGATCTCACCGTAGCCGGAGAGCACGAGGCTGCCCCAGAGACCGCGGCCGTCGAGATCGGTGACGTCGTTCTGGATGGCACCGCTTTCGAACTCCACCGCACCGAAGATGATCGGCAGCGCTTCCGTGCCATTCGCGCTGATCGTCGAGCCACGCGTGATGACCAGCGACGGCGTGGTTCCGGTATCAGCCATGATCTGCGTACCGGCTTCGATGGTCAGCACGTCGTTACGGACGGTGCTGGGATCAAAGGCAGGCTCCACATCGCCGTTACCGACCTGCACGGTGCCGTCGAGCACGTAGATGTGGTCGTTGGTGAGCGTGAAATCACCGTCGAGATCGCCATCCGTAATGACGCAAACGGGGAAGGTCACGCCGAACACGTCGGTGGTGCCACCATCAGCCAGACCGGCGGCGATGTTGGCGCAGTTGCTGGCGGCCGCCGGGGTCAGCGTGCCACCAGTGATTTCGGCCTGCAGCGGGTGGAAATCGCCACCAGGCAGATTGCCGTCAATGCTGGACTGACGGATCGTCCAATTGGCCCAGAAGGGCGTACCGCTCGGGGCGACCGCGCCGAAGTAGTTCTCCGGGGAGACCGAGTTGCCGGCCGGCGTCGAGAACGGGCCGTTGAAGTCGCTGCTCGGCGTCTGGCTGGAGGAAATGGCCAGCGTGTTGGCGTCGATGGTGAAGTTCTCGACCGATACGTCGTAACGGTCGCTCTGGCTGAACTGCTGCTGGAAGACGATGGGCTCGCCGCCGTTACCGCCGTTACCACCATTACCACCGTTACCGCCATTACCGCCGTTGCCACCGTTACCGCCGCTGTTACCGCCACCGCCACCGCCGCCACAGGCGGCGAGGCCGAAGCCAGCAACAATAGCAAGCGCAATCGCGCTCTTCGCATTCTGCATAGTGCTCTCCATAGGAAGTCGCATGAGGACCGACAAATGTGGTGCGGAAGCTACGGGAGTCCCATTGCACGAAGACGACAGTTGCGTGACAGAAAAATGACAATCCGGGGCCTCGTTCTCGGAGTCATGAACGACGAAGGCCCGGCTCCTTGAAAGAGCCGGGCCTTCTGTCAAAACTCGGGACAACGGACGTGGTTGCCGCTGGCTGGCAGCCTGTTCAGAAGTTGTACTTCAAGCCCAGGCCGGCATCGATACCGCTTTCATAGGCGCGGAAGACGCGCCCACCCTGCAGCCATTCCACTTCCTCGTTGAGCAGGTTGCCCACGC
This sequence comes from Algiphilus sp., assembly GCA_022763315.1. GTDB lineage: Bacteria > Pseudomonadota > Gammaproteobacteria > Nevskiales > Nevskiaceae > Algiphilus. The sequence goes on along the minus strand of JALEHA010000036.1, from coordinate 11,902 downwards.
TGGCTTCGACCTTCCAATCCTCGAACAGGGTGACGGTGTATTTGAAATCCACCACGGTGATGGGGCTTTGGAAGACGTCCGGCTGGCCCTGACGGCCGGTGAGACGCAAGCGCTCACCAACGCGGTTGAGCGATACCGTCCAGTCCTGACGCTCCCCCTGGTAACCGAACTGAACGTTGAGGGTCTGGTCCGCCTGTCCCTGCAGGGTGCGGTTGACATTGGTTTCCAGGTTTTGCGCCGACAGCGTGACGCTGGAATCCATGAGGGAAGCATTGGCCTGCACATAGACTTTGTCGGTCCACGCCCAGTCGCGGTCGACGAAGCTGAGCAGCCGCGTCATGGTGGTGCGCGCCGAGAACTCGAAGCCGGTCACTTCCGCGCTTTCGGCGTTCTGGTTGGTCCGCAACGGGTCCGATCCGCCGACGCCGGTAAAGGCCTGCTCGATGGGGTTGGTGTAGTCCTTCAAGAAGGCGCCAACCGACAGCACTTCCTCGTTGCTTGGATACCACTCCAGGCGAAGATCGAAGGCATCGATTTCGGTCGGTTCCAGATCCGGGTTGCCCAAGAACTCGTCGCCCGAATCGGGATCGAAGTAGCGTGCCGGCGACAGCTCATTGAGCACGGGGCGGGACACGCTCTGGCCGAAATTGCCGCGCAGCTGCAGATCGTCGCGAATGCGCCAGGTCAGGCCAAGCGAGGCCAGGACGTCGTCGGTATCGAACGAACCCGTCACCGACTGACCACCCGCACTGCCGCCGGCGACGAAGGTTTCCACCAGGAATTCTGCCTGCTCGAAGCGCACGCCGCCGACCACGCGCAATACATCCAGCCAGTCGAAATCGAACTTCAGGTAGGCCGCGTTGACGTCGGCATCACCAAAGTAGTTGTCGTTGTCCTGAGTCTGGTCGGTGGGCGCCAAGCCGTTGCCGGTGCGCGACGGATCCAGCAAGACCTCGGGCGGCTGGCGCAGATCGTCATCAGGGGCCACATCGAGCTCGAGCCGCTGTGTCCGCGATTCTCGCTCCTGCGCATAGGTCGACACGCCCGTGCCGATGTTCAGCAGGGTGCGTTCGGTCTGCAGCACGGGGACGGTCACGTCCAGCTCCAGGCTGACGACACTGTCTTCACTGTTGTCCCAGCGGCGTGCCGCACCGTTCTGGCGGAAGAAGATGAAGTTGCCTTCCTCGTTCTCTCGACGGCGGTAAATGTAATCGCGACGGTCCGGCGCATCGCGCGAGCTTTCCGCCACCATCGTGCGCCAGTCGACTTTGGCCAGCGCGAAGTCATGCTCGCCGGTGAACTGCTGCAGGATCAGTTCGCGCTCGTTCCAGTCGAGCAGGAATTCGCGGGCGAAGCGGTCATCACTAGTGGCGTCAAAGCCCTCGACGATCTCGGAGCGCTGCTGGGTCTTGCGGATGACGAAGGTATTGCTGCGCAGCGCGTGCCGGTCCCATTCCAGGCCGAGGCCAACGAGTCCGCCCAGATCAACATTCATATCGGTGCGGAATTCGGTCTTGTCGTCACGCAAGGCGAGGTTGCCATCACCGCCCAGGGAATAGGTGCGGCGAACGCGTTCCTGCGTGCGGTACTTCTGCGACCAGCTCACAGAGCCAATGGCGCCAAAGGTGCCACCCAGCAGAGAGGCATTGGTACCCGCGCCGAGACCAAGGCCCAGATCGGCCGGCGGCTGGTAATCGCGTACTTCCCAGATGTTGCTGAGCTGGCGCGCACCCTCCACCAGATCGTCACCGGACCCATTGCCACCCAACGCCGCATCGAGCTGCGCCGGCAGCTCGCGGGTGCCGTCGTCGATACCCAGGAAATCGGTGCCGCCGCCCTCGTGGTCGAGTCCGTCCTGGCCGGTGGATTCCGAATTGACGCCGGTCTTCACCGAGACATTAAGGAAAGGCGACTCGGGAATGCCCACGGTTTCCAGATTGATCAGGCCGGCACCGAAGGATCCCGGCTGCGCGGCGTCATAGCTCTTTGACACGGAAATGCTGGAAAGCACGCCGGTGGGGAACAGGTCCAGCGGCACGATGCGCTTGATCGGGTCCGGGCTGGGCAGCGGCGAGCCGTTGAACAGCGTCTTGGTGTAGCGCGAAGGCGCGCCTCGCACCACCACGAACTTGCCGTCCTCGATGGTCAGACCGGTGACACGCGCCAACGCGTCGGCGGCGTTGGAGTCGCCCGAGCGCGACATCTGCTCGGCGCCCAGCACGTCGACCACGGCGCTGGATTCGCGCTGTTCTGACAGCACCGACGCCACCGAACCCTCGATATAGGGTGCAGTCACCACGAATTCGCGCAGTTCCAGCCCGCTGGGCGTCAGCGACACCATCTGCTCCACCGCTTCTTCGGCTACAACCGCGATGTCGGTGATCGTCCGTGTCGTGTACCGGGGGTGGACGATGGAGATGGCGTAATTGCCCTCCGGCACCTGAATGCTGAAGCGGCCGTCCGCATCGGTGCGTGCCGATTCGCGGGATCCGCTCACGAAGACTTGCGCGTTCTCGATCGGACTTTCGTCTTCGGCCGACACGATGCGCCCGGTCAGCGTGCCCGGCACGCCCTCGATTTCCTGCTGTACCGGCTGCGCACCGCTGCCGCCTTCGATGTCGGCATCGGCCTGGCCGGTGGGTTCCAGCGTCACGATGAGCTGGATGAAATCGTTGGCCTCGGCCTTGATGCGCTGCGAGTAGATCGGCGTGCTGGCGCCTGGCGCGGTCAGCTCCAGAAGATGCTCACCGCTCGGGATATCGACGAAGGCGGCTCCGTCGGCGTCCGTTTTGCCCAGGCGCTTTCCATCCAGGCTGAGCGTCATGCCCTCCACGGCGCTCCCTTCCTGCAAGACGAAGATGCTGACCTGGGCCTCGCTGGCGTACAGCGCGGCCGAGAACAAACAGGCCGCTACCGCGAACAGCCGTAGGAAGAAGGGTTTCAAAGACATGCCCACGGGCTTTCCTCACAGCTGCTCATCGCGCTTCGGAGATTGGTGGCCTGCTTGAAGAGATCCGGATCCGACAGGCCAGCGAGATAGGACTCGGCCTTTTCAAAGCGGCCCGTCTTGAAGAAGGCATAGGCCAGTGCATAGCGCACCGATCCTTCCTCGGTGAGGCCGACGCGCTTCAGGTCGCGCTCCATCGCCGCCACCTGCTCGAACTGTTCCAGCTGCACCAGCAAGGCAAGACGCTGCTTGAATTTCTTCTGCGAATCCGCCGTGCGCGCATTGAGGTTGAGCGCGTGCATGGTGTGGCCGGCGTCCCGATACAGTTCGGAGGCCTCGGAGGTCAGCTCCGGGTAGAAAGCAGCGGCTTGCTCGAAGAGACGCGCCGCCGCCAGGGTGCGCCGCGTCTCCAGGTAGGTATGGGCAAGTTCGAGCATGGCCGACTTGCTGCCCGGATAGCGCAGATAGGCCTGTTCCAGAAAGGCCAGCGCGCGCTCCGGCTCGCCGCTTTGGCGCAGGGCGCGACCGATGGCGAGCAGATCCGGCTCTTCGGCGCCGAAGCGCTGGATGTATTCCAGACCCAGCTCCGCGGCCGCGCGATACATGCCGAGGTCGATCAGCATGAACACGCGACGACGCAGGAACTCGCCGGTTTCCGGGAATTGCTCGGAGGCGTCCGCCAGCACATCCCAGGCCTTGAATTTCTCGCCCAGCTGCCAGTGCGCCTGCGCGCGAAAGACCACGATCTCCGGGCGGCCCTGTGTCTCCGCGCCGGCCTTCTGCAGCGCCTGCAGGGTCTCACGGTATTCATTGAGACCGAAATGCGCCTGCGCCAGATACAGATAGACGACCGGATCTTCCTGTCCGGCGGCGATGGCCGTGTTCAGCGCCTCCTTGGCCTCGGCGTGCAGCTGATTGCGCAGCTTGATGAGCCCCTTGAGGGTGAAGTAGCGCACGCGGTCCAGGTCCTCGTCGGACTCGTCCACATTGGCCAAGGCCCCCTCGGCGCGGTCGTAGTGTCCGTCCTTGAGCAGCAGCGAGGCGAGCCCGACGTAGTCGACCTCGTCGCTGGCCTGCAGCGGGGCGACGGCAGGAAGCGCTGCGAGCAGGCAGAGCATGAGTAGTCGGCGGAGCATCATCGGATCAGCTCAGGTCGAAGCGCACGCGCTGGTTCGCCCACACCTTGACCTTCTCGCCCTTGTACTCCGCCGGCGTGAACTGCCATTGACGGATGGCGCTCAACACCACCTCGTCGAAGACGCCACTGGGCTGCGCCTCGACAATGCGGGCGTCGGCCACCTCTCCCCGCTTGTTGATCAGCAGGCTGACGAGCACGTAGCCTTCGACGCCCTTGGCGCGCGCTTCCGGCGGGTACGGCATGGGGCCGCGCGACTGCGGCCGCGGCGCCACATCCACAGTGTCGCCGGTCATCACCACGTCATCGTTCTGGCCGAGCAGCGACTCATCCACCGCGCCAAATTCCCAGGCGCCGAAATTCAGGCCCAGATCAACGCCCGACAAGCCCTGCGACAACCCCGACAGCGGGGGCGGCGGCGGCGCTTTCGCCTGCTGCGGGGGCGGTTCCGGCTGCTTCTGAGGCTTTGGCGGTGGCGGCGGCGGCTGCCGGCGGACCATCTCGATCTGCCGTCCCGCGTCCTGCTCATCCGGGGCGGGCGCCGAGGCGAGCTGATTGACCAGGGTTACGCCAGCGAAGACGCCAACCGTTCCGATCACGGCCCAGCTCAGGGCGCGCGAATGCAAGCGCAAGCGATTCATATGGTTCATACGCCAGACCCCGCTTCCTGCTCCGTGGCGACGCCCACGTCCTCAGCGCCCGCCAGCCGGCATTGATCGACCACTTCCACGAGCCGCCCGGAAGGCACCTCGGAATCGGTGACGACGAGCACACCGGGGTTGCCGGCTGCGGCGAGCATGTCGCGGAGGCGGCTCTGAATGACCCAGACCCGCACCGGCTGGCCATCGAGGTAGGTGTTGCCCTGGTTATCGATGTAGACGCGAATGGCCTTGGTCGAGGACTGCTGCGCGGTCTGCGCGCTGGGCCGGTTGATGTCCAGGTCCATGTCCTTGACGAAGGTCGTGCTGACCATAAAGAAGATCAACAGAATGAAGACCATGTCGATCAACGGCGAGATATCGATGCCGCTGGGTTCGCGACTCTTGCGGAAGCGACTGCTCATGCCCGCAACTCCTGTGTCTTGTGCTCGGCGTCTTCCGCGCACAGCAGATCCGTCAGCTGTGCCAAGTCGACTTCGATACGTTGGGCGCGCCGTGTCAGAAAGCCCTGCACGACCAGCCCGGGAATGGCGATCGCGAGGCCGAACTGCGTGGTGATCAGCGCTTGTGAGATGCCGCCGGCAATGCCGCCGGATTGGGAAAACAACTGCATGTCCTGCAGTGAATCGAAGGTTTCGACCATGCCGACCACAGTGCCGAGCAGGCCCAGCAGCGGGGCGATGGCGATGATCGACTGCGTCATGATCGAGAAGCCCTTCATCATCTGGCGATAGCGACCGAAGGCGACGTCGAGATGATCACGCAGGTTCGGCAGACGGCGCCCCTGCGCCTCCAGACCGAGTAGCACCGCGTTCGGCACGATGCCGCGTCTGGGGAGGCTGTCCGCGCCCTTGTCGCGCACGCGGTCGACGAGCAGCCGCACCGGGTCATCGCTGCCGCGCTTGATGACCGCGATGCGGTAGCCGAGGCCGTACCACATGAGGACCGTGGCAATCACCAGCGGCGGCATGACAAAACCGCCCGACCGGTAATAGAACATCAGGTCGCCGACAAAGTCGCCGAAGCTCATGCCCGGGCTCCGAGCTCCCGATACTTGTTGACCACGTTGAGGGCGGCCTGCTCCATGCCGTCCTTGATGCGCTCAGCCCAGCCCGACAGCACGTTGCCCAGCAGCAGCGTCGGGATGGCGACGATCAGGCCCAGTTCGGTGGTCACGAGTGCCGTGGAAATACCGCCCGAGAGCAGCTTGGGATCGCCGGTGCCGAACTCCGTGATGACGTCGAAGGTCGAGATCATGCCGGTGACCGTGCCAAGCAGGCCGAGCAGCGGCGAGATGGCGGCGATGACCAGCAGCAAGGTGCCGTAGCGATCCAGATAATCCGACTCGCCCAGCGTGGTCTCGGAAATGATGTCGTCGAGGTGCTTGGGATCGCGGTCGAGATTGCGCAGCGCCGCGGCAACGACCTTGGCGGTGGCGCCGCCGGTCTTTTCGCACACTTCCAGCGCTTCCTGCGGCTTGCCGCTCGCCACCAGATCCCCCACCTTCTCGGAGATGGTCTGGGTGTTGGCGCCGGCACGGGTCAGGAAGATGAAGCGCAACAGCGCGAGCAGGGCCGCCACGGCGCCCAGTGCGACGATGATCCAGGCGATGGCGCCACCGCTCTCGATCACCTCGAGCACGGTCTTGTCGCCACTGTCGGCCACCGCGCGGTTCCGGTTTTCAATCAGGAACAGGCCCAGGCTATTCGGTTGCTCACCGGCGGCGAGGGCCTTGGCGTCGGCTGCGCTGGAGTCAGGCCAGAGCTTGAGCGCGCCACCACCAGCGGGCGCGAGTGCGCCGCTCCCCTGGCCGCTCACGCCGAAGCTGGCGACCTGGCCGAAGTGCACGAGCTTGCCGCTGACCTCAGTGCCATCGGCGAGGAAGAAATCGCCGTCCTCGACGCGCACCGTGCTGAACGCGGCCAGCGCATCCATCGCGGCGTCGAAACGCATCTGGGCGCGTTCCGGTACAGCCTTGTCCGGCTGCTCGTCCGGCGCGAAACCGGCGTCCTTGAGGCTGGCGCGCGCCTGTTCCAGTGTGGCGTCGAGGATACCCTCGTCACCGGTACGGGATTCCAGCGACTGGCGTGCGACGCTGAGCTGATCGTTGACGCGATCGGCCGTCGACTCCAGGCTCAGCAGCTGGCTTTCCAGCTGATCGGTTTCCTGCTGGAGTTGCGAGACCTCGTTCTGGGCCTCGTTTCGGAAGCTGCGCAGACGCTGTTCCAGCTCACGCTTCTGCGCAACCAGGAAGGCGTACTCACGCTGATAGGCCTTGCGCAGCTCGTGCTCGGCATTGGCGGAGGACGATGCCTGCTGGCTGGTACCGGGCGCGGCAGCCGCTGCCCCGCCCTCGGTCTGCGGCGACTCGGCCTGCGCCCAGACAGCGGTGCTGAGGCAAAGGGCGGCGATGAATGCGGTTAGACGGATCACTGCGAGTCCTCCGCGAGCGGATTCGGAAGCTGGTAGTAGCCAGAGCGGATGTTCTTGTCGAGGGCGTCAAACAGAGCCACGATCTGGTCCTGCTGCGCACCGTCGCTGACGGCCTGGTAGCGCCACTGACCGCCTTCCTCCAGTGCCATGCCGACCTGACCGTCCTCGGTACGGAAGTACAGACCAACCATGCCCAGGCGCGCCACGTCGGCCAGCTGCCGCTCGCCGCCCAGTTCCACCGACTGGCGGAACAGTCCGGTCTCGCGGGCCAGACGCAGTTCGTCTTCGTAGAAGCTCCACAGGCGGTTGACGCCCTTGGGCCCGGTCACGACACCGGTGTCGAGCTGGGTCTGGATTTCATCCAGCGCCGCCAGACGCTCGGCCCGCTTGAAGGGCAGTTCCGCTTCGATGTAGGCGCGCATCTGCGTGATGGCGGCGTCCAGCATTGGCAGCAGATCCTGGGCGTCCGCCGTGGCGCTCTGCGCCTCGGTGCGGGCCTCATCCAGCGCCTTGCGCAGGCGCTCGATCTCCAGCTCCTGGCGACGGATCTCGTTGGTCAGCTGGCCCTTGCGCGACAGCAGGCTACGCATCTCCTGCTTGTGCGTTTCCTGCTCCTGATTGAGCCGGCTGTTGAGCGACTCCACGTCGCTGCGCAGGCTTACAAGATTGTCGGTGAGGGTATCGATATCCTCGTTCTGCGCGATGGCAGGCGAGGCGATACACACACCAACACCGATGAGCAGCGCAGAAAACGCGCGCCCGCGATGGATCCGAGTCATGGTTATGCGTCCAACTCCGCGAAAGTGGGCGCACCCTACCGCCGCGAGATGACGGTTTCGTGACAATGCTGTAACAATTCTGCGCAAGCCCGCCGCTGCGGGCTTTGCGCGCCTAGCGCAAGGGCCAGCGCGACACCACGCGATAGTCTCCGGCTCGCCCCTGCGCGCCGGATTCGACCAGCACGAAGTGATCCACCCACCAGCCCAGCGCCGGAGCCACGGCACCGCGCAACGGCCGGCGGATCTGCCGTTGCAGCGTGACATGCGGTTGGAAATTGGCTTCCGGTTGCGCGATGCCGGCTGCCCTGCAATGACCTCGCAACACCGCCGCCAGCCGCAGCAGGGCATCGGGAGGCCGACGCGGCCCAAGCCACTGGACGCGCGTGGCGCGAAAGTGGTCGAGCCAATCCAGAGACAAGAAGAAGCGACGTTCCGTCACCGTCGCCGCCGCATCGCGCAGCCCTTGCCCCTGCGCCGGCGACACCCTCCCGGCGAAGGCCAGCGTCAGGTGCAGTTGGCAATTCGCTATCGGACGGCCCCCGGCGTCCGGGTGGCGCTGATAGCGGCACAGTGCGTCGCGCAGCGGCGCATCAGGCCACAGCGCAAAAAACAGGCGCTCATCGTGGCCGGCGGCAGAGGATTGCGCTGCGCGCAGCGGGCGTCTCAGGGTGCGCGTGGCGCCTTTGCAGCGTCCGCTTCAAAGAAGGGCACGCGCACATCGCCCAGGCCTTGGCGCATGGCGTACCGATGCGCCTTGGGCAGCGCCTCCAGGTCGGCGCGGCGATAGGGGCGTTGCGCGCAGTGCTGGTCATAGTGCGCCTTCAGTGCATTCAGTGCCCGCACGTCAACGCGAAAACGCTCCATTTCCGTATTGAAGGCCTCGGCGCGCGCGTTGTACTGCGCGCGCGACGCCGCATCACCGGACAAGGCCCGTCGCTGCTCCGCCAGTGAGGCGCGCTGGACGTCGTGCCGCTGTGCCTGTTGATGCAGCCGCGGCGATTCGCTGCGCAGTCGGTGGACTTCGCTGGCGCAACGCGCCAGCGCCTGCGCGGACAGCGGTGTCTCCGTCGGCGGCTGCGCCGTTGCCGTCCCTACCACCAGCGCCAGGCCCAACCCTGTCGCCCATGCTCGCCGTCGTTGACACATCGTTGGTCTCCTCGTCGTAATCACCCACCGCGGGGCGCATGGTGGCGCATCCCTGACCGCGCTGCCTGGTACTGGGAAAGTCGACAGCGCCTGCATCGGAATGACCGGAAGAGACTGCATGCCCTCGCCATTGCCCCCGGCAGGCCCACCGGAGCGTGGGATACAGGCCTCAGTCCTTGCCGCGGCAGGTGGTCGCGGCCTGCGACATCACCGCCCCATGCTGCCGCATGGCCTTGGCGATGGCGGGATGGTTGTGGTCGCCCCCCGCGGCCTGCGCCTGCAGCATCTTGATGTAGTCATCCACCGCCCCTGCACCGGCCTCGTCTTCGATCACGGTCAGGATGCAGCGGACCTCAGCGCGTCGCGCCGAAGCGGATCCCGCAGCCGACAGCTGCGCGCGCTCCGCCAACTGCTGCGAGGCTGCAATCGCAGCATCCACATCCTGCTCGCTGACCGCCTGTACTGGCGTGCAGAGCATCAGCAGGAATCCGGCGCCCAGCACGGCGGACAAACCACCGAAAGGACGATGATGCATGGGTGCAGCGGACTTCAGAAACATGGCCGTGTGTGCTCCGTGGGATGCGATTGCCGCTGTGCCTAAAGGTACCAGTGGCATCGCCGACAACCAAGTACCGCCGAGCGCCTTCCCGGGCGACGAAGCGGATCAGCGAGGGGTGATGCGCAACCGATCGAGGGGGATGGAGGCGGCGGCCTCCACCGCTGCGGCGGCGAAATACCATCCCTGAAAGAGGTGGATGCCGATGTCGCGGAGAACACGCAATTCCCCCTCGGTTTCCACCCCCTCGGCGATGACGGTGATGTCGAGCGCCTGACACATGCGCATCACGCCATCGACGATGGCGCGTCGCGCCCGGCTGCTATCGATGGCGCGGATCAGCGCCATATCCAGTTTGACGTAGTCCGGTTGCACATCGGCCAGCAGGTTGAGCCCCGAAAAGCCTGCCCCGAAATCATCGATCGCCGTCTTCATGCCGATGGCCTGATAGTGATCAATGATGTTGCGAAGATGCTGGTGGTCAAGCACCTGCTCGCCCTCGTTGAACTCCAGGATGATGCGCTCGACGGGAAAGCCGACGCGATGGGCCGCTTCGAGGGTGGTCTGAATGCAGCGTTCCGGCTGATAGACCGCGTTGGGCATGAAATTGATGCTGAGATGGCTGTCGAAGCCCAGCCGGGCCGCCCATTCCACCGCCTTCACCCGGCAGTTCTGGTCAAAGCGATAGCGATTACCGTCGTTGACTTGGGCAAGCACCCCCCGGGCGCCCGAGCCGCCAGGACCACGGACCAATGCCTCCTGAGCGAAGACGGTCCCGGTCGTGATATCGATGATTGGCTGAAAGGCCATAGTGAAATCGATATCGTGCCCACTGCCGGTAGCGCAGCCAGCGCAGCCGCGCGTATCGCCCGTGGTCTTGCTGCCCTTTGTCATGACCGCAGTGTCCGCCACTCCGGTGGGAGCCGCAAGGCCGTCGCAGGCAAACCCACGCCGCGGCGGAAGGCGGCGGGAACTTGACCGCATGGCACCGCCCAGGCGTAAGCTCTTGCGAGGAGACCGAAGCCCGAGACGGGCGGGAGTACGCTATGACCCTTCCCCGCTATGCACCGCGCAGCGCCCTGCTTGCCGTGGGCGTGTGGCTCGCCGCCTGTTCGCCCAACCAGGGCGACGCTCCAGAACGCTCCGAAGGTCTATCCGTGTCGGCCGCCGCACTCGAAGGTGCCTGCGATCAATACCTGACGACCTACAACCGCGTCTCGGGCACGGCCATGGAACAGTTCTACCAACTCTATCGCGCAGCCGGCGAATCCGAGGCCAGCATTGAATCCGCGCGCGACCATTGGCGCTTCCTGGGCGGACAGATCGAAGCCGCGATGCTTGAAGACGAATGGGCATCGCTCACCACCTGGCACCGCAATCTGCAGGACCATCTGCACTCCATCGCCGTGCTGTCCGGAGAGAATCTGTACGACTTCCCCGAGCAGGCCGAAAAGGCAGTGACAATGAGCGATCAACTCGAAGCCGAGTACGTGCGCTGCAAGTTCCTGCGCAGCCTGCGCGGGGATGCGACCGCCGGCTGATCAAGAGGCAAGGCTGCGAGCGGCTGTCGGTGCGCATCATGCTCGCGAACAAGGCCCCATAAAAGCGAAGGCGGCGGACCCATACGGCCCACCGCCTTCGCGCCGCGCGACGGAACCGACATCCAGACGATGCCGGTCCGCTGCCGGGTCTAGCCGAGCGACTTGACCGCTTCGATCATCTGCACCATGACCTTCTGCGCGTCGCCGTAGACCATCTGGGTGTTATCGGCATAGAACAGTTCGTTCTCGACACCACTGTAGCCCTTGCCCTGTCCACGCTTGACGACATAGGCCTGCTGCGCCATGTCGACGTTGAGGATGGGCATACCGTAGATCGGGCTGCTCTTGTTGGTGCGCGCCGCCGGGTTCACGACGTCGTTGGCACCGATCACGATGGCGGCATCGGCCTGCGCGAACTCTTCATTGATGTCTTCGAGGTCGTGAATGATGTCGTAAGGCACACCGGCCTCGGCGAGCAGCACGTTCATGTGGCCCGGCATACGGCCCGCCACCGGGTGGATCGCGAAGCTGACATCGACACCGTTCTTCTGCAGTAACTTCACGAACTCATAGAGCTTGTGCTGTGCCTGCGCCACCGCCAGACCGTAGCCCGGCACGATGATGACCTTCGAGCCGTAGTACATGGAGATGGCGGCATCCGACGGCTCCACCGACTTCATGGTGCCCTCGATGCCTTCGCCACTGT
>JALEHA010000234.1 GCA_022763315.1 Algiphilus sp. | reverse complement strand
GGGCCCACCGGGGCCGGAAGGCCCTGTAGGTGCCGCTGGTCCTCAAGGGGTTGCGGGCCCAGTTGGGCTGCAAGGCCCGGTGGGCGAGCCTGGGCCGATGGGGCCGGTTGGCGCGCGCGGCGAGATCGGTCCGCGTGGAGCACCGGGTGAACCCGGTCCGGCCGGACCAATGGGAGCCACTGGCCCAGCAGGTCCGATGGGCCCTCCGGGGCCGGAAGGTCCCGCGGGTGCCCCCGGTCCTAAGGGCGTTGCAGGCGCTATAGGGCCACAAGGCCCGATGGGTGAGCCTGGGCCGATGGGGCCCGCTGGCGCACAAGGTGAACCCGGCCCGGCCGGACCAGTGGGGGCCACCGGGCCAGCAGGCCCCGTGGGGCCACCGGGGCCGGAAGGCCCTGAAGGCGCGCCTGGCCCGCAGGGACCACAGGGGCCACAGGGGCCGCCAGGGCCCAAAGGGGAAGCGGGAGATGCCGTATTGGCAGGGCGCTTCGGTGAGGACGTGGGCGGTGCTTTCGATTCACGCAGCAGCCCCGACTGTGTGCTCGGCGAAATGCGATTGTTTGCTAATGGGTTTGACGGAGTGGGACTCGTTGCGGATGGTCGAGAGTTGAGGATCGCTGACAATACCGCGCTATTTTCCTTGTTGTTCACAAGGTACGGGGGGAATGGAACCCACACCTTCGCGATACCTGACATGCGCCCCATTACACCCAATGGGATGACGTGGTTCATTTGCGATCAGGGCATATTCCCAAGCAGACGGTGATGCCCATTCCGCGGGCTTTTTTGCAGCGCCCTCCGGCCGACTCTTGCCGTTAGTGGGGCGCTTGCGGTGTCGTGGCTGCGGCGCTGTCGGCGAGCGGGACACTCGCGCCCAATCCATGCGCCAGCCACCGGAGTCGCCGTAATGCAATGACGCTGTAGCGTCCTGCCACTGCTGCACGGCGCTTCACATCAGCGGTGATTGCCAACGGCTTCGGCTATGGTCCGTGCATCGTCTTGAAGGCTCACTTCAATGGACACTGCAGAGAGTTTGCTGTCGCGTATTCGTGTCCTCAGGGATGCGCCGGCGCACGAGCTGGAACGCGTGTTTGATCGTCTGATACGCAAGCGATTGGCCCCCAAGGAATACGCGCTGGTGCAGGACGATCGCGGCGACCAGGTCTTCTTCGTTCTCAGTGGCACCCTCGCCGTGATCCTCTACTCACCCGAAGGAAAAGAGGTGTTCTACCGCGAGTTCCATGCGGGCGAAACCTTTGGGGACTACTCCGCGATTGATGGTGGGACCCGGGCGGCATCCATTCGGGCCATCACAGAAGCCGAGGTGGTTTCGCTCCCTGCGGAGGACTTCCTTGCCTTGTTGGAACGCTGTCCCGAAGTCGCGACCGAGGAAATGCGTCAACTGGTTCGCGCAATCCGCACGCTCACACAGCGTGTCTACGAGCTCTCGGTACTGGCAAGCGACGCGCGATTGCGCGCTGAGTTGATCCGCCTGGCGGACAAGGATCCAGAAAACCCGAATACGCTGAGCATCGCCCGCATGCCTACGCAAGCGCAGCTTGCCGCCCGGGTGGGCACTCAACGGGAAGCCATCAGCCGCCATCTCGTTGCCTTGGAGCGGGCGGGGCTGTTGGTCCGCGAGGGACGCCACGCGCGCATTCCTGACGCCGCGGCCTTCACTCAGAGTGTGGCCGACCCTCTCCCACTACCCCCGGTAGAAGGGAAACCGGACGACCTCCCCGACGAGATTGCCTAGGCCGCGGGCAGGGAAATGCCCAGGCCCATCAGGGTGCGGTCGATGTGGCTGAGCAACATCTCGGCACCCTGTGCCTGCGCAAGGGCGCGCGCCTGTTCGATGCGCGCCAGCCCTTGCGCCGTGTCGCCACTCAGGAGGGCCAGCACTGCCTCGATGGCCATGATCGGGGGCTGAAAGCCCGGCTGTTCGCATAGGCTCGAGACCTGCTTCGCGCGTTCAACGGCCGTGAAGGCATTGTGCGGGCGGCCCGCCAGCAGTTCGCGTTCGGCCAGCGTTGCCCACAAGCCGGGGACGGTGGCAAGCATGGCCGCTTCCTGCAGCTTATCGAGTGCGGCACAGCTGGTTTCGTAGTCATAGCGTCGACCATCATCCGCAACGACGGCGAAGGCCGTGGCAACGACCACCAGTGCGGGCAGTTGATAGTGCGCGCCCAGTGAAAGGCTTTCTTCGGCCCATGCGAGCGCTTCGGCGCGTCGCCCCTGAACAATGGCCATGTAGGCGAGGCTGGACAGAACGTACAGCAGTGTGAAGGGATGCTGGCTGGCACGTGCTTCCTTGAGCGCCAACTCCGCGTGCTGCTGTGCAATTTCCGGATGATTGCGAATGGCTGCGGTGATGGCGACCCACACGGCCGAAATGATGCCCAGATCACTGCCGTGATGATCGATGAAGAAGTCCTGGTGTGCAGGGTCGTGCTGCGCGCGCGCCGCACGGGCCGCGTTGTAGGCTTCCTCGTTTCTACCGAGGGCGATGTAGGTCAGCACGCGCGCCAGATGCGCCATCAGCAGGTGCGCCTTGGAGCCGGAGCCCTCCGCGATTTCGGCAATATCCTGTGCGCGTGCAAGGCTCTGTTGCCAGTCCCCACGGGTCTGCCAGTACATCGATGCGTTATAGGCCGCAAGGACATGCAGATCCGGGTTCTCGCTCCGGTGTGCCAGATCTTGAACCCGGCACCACACCTCGTTCAGGGAGGGGTCGGTATAGAAGCGCACCGCCAGCATGGAGCTGGCGAGGGTGAGTTGAAGCTCCAGTTCGGCTTCTGGTGAAAGCTCTGAAGCGCGATCGAGTTCCCGAATTGCGCCCTGGAGTTGCACGATGGCCTCCTTGTGCGCGGAACGTGCGACGGCCGCCTCGCCGGCCCGCTTGTAGTAATCCGCGGAACGCTTGTGCTGCTCCGCGAACTCGAAGTGTTGGGCGATGACGGCAGGGTCAGCATGAATGCTTTCCAGCCATGCGGCATAGCGGCCATGCAGCTTCAGCCGGCTTCTACGGGCCAGTGTTTCGTATGCGGTCCCTTGCAGTAGCGCGTGGCGGAAGGCGAAACGGGTATCGGCGTCAGGGTCGCGCTCGATGATGGCGGCGCGTTCCAATGCTTCAAGGGCGGCGCGGACTTCGTTGCCATCACGGTCAGAAAGAAGCTGGACGGCTGCGAGTGAGAAGCGGCGTCCGATGACCGAAGCGGCCTGCGCAACAAAACGCTCCTGCGGCAGTTGGTCGAGACGGGCCAGCATGGCGGCCTGCAATGTCAGCGGGGTGTGTGGCGCGATGCCATGGTGCTTTGCCTCTCGGCCCGTGTAGGCCAGCTGCTCGATGAAGAGTGGAATGCCGTCGGCAATCGCCATGATGCGCTCGCGTTCTTCGTCGTCCAGCAGGTAACCGAGGGCTTGGGCATGCGCTTGGAGCAAAGCACCAGCGGCGTCACCATCAAGCTCATTGAGCACGAGATGCTGGACGGATCCCGTCGACAGCAGGTGATCGATGGGCTGGCGGCTGTTCATGAACAATGCGACACGGCGTGGGGTGGCGCGGATCAACCGTTCCAGGGCCTCCAGGCTGGAATCGTCCGCCCAGTGCAGGTTTTCAAAGACGCCGGCGACCGTGGCGCGCTCCGCGACCGCCTCCCATCCCTCCTGGATGAGGACGAAATTGCGTGCGCGGCTCTGTTCCGGCGTGAGCCCCAACTGTCGACCAAGGGCAAACTCGTTGCCAGCGACGAAAGCCCGCATCCATTGACGGTGGTGGGACGGGAGTGCACTGCGCGCGAACACTGAGGTGTAGCGACCGAGGAGATCGCGAAACACGGCAAAGTCGCGTTGCATCTCGAAAGGGTTGCAACTTGCGGCCAACCACGTTGCCTGCGCCTCGTGCGCGGCGATGTCGTCACGCAAGGCTCGAAGGAGACGTGATTTGCCAATACCCGCATCGCCTGTCACCAGGGCTGCGCGAAAGCCTCCGGAGGCGCTGTCCTGCCAGTGCGCCTTGAGCGCCGCCAACTCCGCTGCCCGTCCGTGCAGACCGATACGGTCTCGAATCCAGTGTGCCTTGCGCTGCCGTCCAATGACGCGATAGAGCGTGACCGCTTCGTCGATGCCCTTGAGCGCGGTCGGGCCGATTGCTTCGATTTCGAAATCCTCTTCAATGCGGTGCAGCACGACGTCGCTGACGAGGACTTCTCCCGGGGCTGCCTGCCCCTGAATACGCGCCGCGACATTCAGGGTGTGCCCACTGGCCAGGCGCTCGCGGTGCAGCCCGGCGCCTTCCTCGCCAACGACGACGGTGCCGCAATGCAGTCCCACTCGGCATTGCAACTGATAGCCGTTATGGGGCGGCAATGCGGCGACCCGTTCAACGGCCTCGAGTGCGGCACTGATGGCGAGGCGGGCGTCAAACTCCCGCGCCGTCGGATACCCGAAATAGGCAACCACGGCATCGCCGCGATACTGTGCGACCGTTCCGCCGCGCTCCTCCACGGCAGTAACGACACAGCGCTGGAAGGCAAGCTGCGCCTCGAACCACTCTTCGGGGTCCATGGCGGCAGCGCCGCCGGTGGAATTGACCAGATCACAGAAGAGCGCGTGCAGGGCGCGCCGTTCGAGTCCGTCTCCAGGCTGCATGGATTTGACTTGCGGTTGGGCTGAATGCGTGCGCTCTTTACGTGCGCGAAACCTAATGATAGCCAAGCGCCGCCGCCGCTTGAAGTGTGTCTTGGATATGACTGCGCCTCCAATCGCCGGGGGGGGGCGGAGGGGGCATTCGGCAGCGGGCGGGGCATTCGTGCGCCGATGAAGGCGCACTTTGTCATCTGGCTGCGCTAGTCTCGGCACCATCCCATTGGAGCAAGCGCGTGTCCGACACCTTAGGAACGTGGGTTCCCCGCCATGCCCGCAACATGCTGATCGCTCTGGCACTGACGGGCTGCAGCGGTAGCCCCCCATCCGCGGAGCGCACTGTGACTCACGGAGAGAATCCGCGCGTGGTGACCTTCAACACGGGCACGCCGGAATGCGCGCGCGCGCCGGACGCGGACTACACCTGCGATGACGCGGAAACGGCCAGCGCGTGGTATGGGACGGGGCTGGCGCATCTGGGGCTGATGGCAGATGTGCGCGCCTTCTTCGACGGCCTGGATGCGGACATTGTCGCCATTCAGGAGGTCTTCCACGCGCCGAACTGTGCAGATATCCCCGAAGCCCACCATGCCGGCTTCATCTGCGAGCAATGGCAGCCGGCCGATGACACCGTCATCAGCCGGGTGCTGGGGCCCGACTATCAGGTGGCGTGCCACCGAGGGCGGCCTGATAAATGTCTGGCCGTAAGACGCAGCTTCGGGCAATTCCGTGGCTGCGGTGAAGCGGCCTTCTGTGAGGATCTGCTTGCCGGTGGCAACACGGCGGACTGTGGCGGCGGTACGCGCATCGGCCGCGGTGTCATCGCGCTGGCCAGCGGCGGCGTGCTCACCGTCGTGAATATCCACGGCACCTCCGGAGTCACGCAGGAAGACCAGGACTGCCGGGTCAAGCAGTTCGAGCAGGTCTTTGTCGACATGCAGGACGGCTCCGGCATCCCGGCCGCTAATGGCCAAACGGGCAACATCGTGCTGGGTGACCTCAACACCGACCCCGGCCGCCTGGCGCTGGTCGACCCCAGTGCGCGCACCTGGAATAGCTATGTCGGCGAGGGCCGTGCCTTCACCCAGATCACGGAGACCGGCTTGCTGGCTCCGCCCACCTACGCGAATCTGCTGAATATTGACCACGTGGCCAGCGACCGCCATGTAGGCCGTTGCTTTACGGGCGTGCCAACCGAGGAGACCGCCTTCGACCATGTGCCGATCATCTGTGATCTGGCGGTCTCGGGCGGCCAGGTGGAACAGTCCCCCTAGCGAGCTAGCCGCAGGCCCCCACCCAGCCACAGGCGGTACAGGCATCGCAGCCGTCGCGCTTGATCACGGCATGGGTGCCGCAATCCGGGCAAGGCGCGCCGGGCACCGGTTTGGGCTTGGCGGGATCGTTCTGCGAAGTAGCACCCGATTGCGCTTCGCGCGCCGCCAGTACCCCCATCGGGTTGAGTGGGCGTCCCTCCGCGTCCAGCAGACCGAGCATCCCGTAGCGGTGCAGCATCAGTGCCGCGATATAGGCGACGGTCGAGGGATAGCGCAGCATCTTCTTGCTGCCGGGTCGACGCGCAAGGAAATCGCCGTGCGGCTCTGCGTAGTTGAGCAGCTTGCGCAGTTTCTCGCCGATCCAGGCCGGGTCGATGACGCGCATGTCCAGTGACAGCAGCTTGCAGAGTCCATCCAGGTCGCGTGGATAATCGCCGGACAGCCACACGCTGTAGGGCCGGCGGTTGCCGTCGGGCATGACGAGTTCCTTGAGCCCGAGCACGAAGTCGTCGCCCGTCTGCGCGTTGGCCACATCCACCGTCCAGCTCATCGTGCCGTCGGTATCGGCCTTGGGCTCCTTGTCCGACATCAAGGCGTCGAGGACAGGCGTCGGGCCATCGGCGCCGAAGGTGCCGAGTTGCTCGCAGCGGAGCTTGACCAGCCGCGCCACGATGGCCGTCGCGGAGGCCATCACGACCTCGCCCTGGCCGGGCATGACCGCGCGAATGGGCGCACCGCGCGTCTTGAGCAGCGCATCCAGCTTCTTTTCCAGCCAGCTGCGGTCCTGGCTGCGCATGTCCATCGACAGCAGCTTGGCGGTGGCCCCCAGACCCGGTGGCTGTTCGACGCCATTGACCCAGACCTCAAAGGGCGTCGACGTACCGTTTTCGGTGTGGCCGATGACCACGGCAAAGCGCGCGGTATCGCCGTCGACAAAGTAAGTCCAGGACGGGTTGCCTTCCGCGATTTCCGGTCGGCCGGGCCAGCGCAGGCTGGACAATGCGGGTGCGGGCACCTGATCCAGTCGGATGCGCCGGTCGGATTCGTCGACGAAGGAGGCCGGGGTCTGGCGGGCCGTGGGCGCGGTCACGCGCAGCACGGCGCCGGTGCTGTCGTTCGGCCGGTAGGTCGTGCAGCCCTTGCACCCCGCCGCGAAGGCATCGGCATAGACCTGCTTGAAGGTCTCGAAGTCATAGTCCGCCGGCACGTTAATGGTCTTGGAAATCGAGGAGTCAACGTGCTTCTGTACCGCCGCCTGCGTGGCGAGGTGCGCGGCGACTGGCAGGGTCTGCGCATTGACGAAATACTCGGGCAGCTGCTCCGGGTCGCCGCCCTGTTCGAGGAACAGACGATAGCCACGGTCCTGGACCTCGTAAGCCTGCCGCTCGCCATCCTGTTGGCGCTTGTAGCGCGTATAGGCCCAGGCGAAGGGCGGCTCGATGCCGTTCGACACATTGCGCCCGAAGGCCAGCGAGATGGTGCCGGTGGGGGCAATGGACAGCACGTGCGAGTTGCGGATGCCGTGCTTGGCAATGGCCTCGCGCAGTTCGGCCGGCATGCGTTGCATGAAGCCCGATTGCAGGTATTTGTCCGCATCGAAAGCGGGAAAGGCGCCCTTCTCCTTCGCCAGTTCGACCGAGGCCTGATAGGCCTGGCGTT
>JALEHA010000233.1 GCA_022763315.1 Algiphilus sp. | reverse complement strand
GCGGGCGTGACCATGCCACCAATGACGACCACCCCGTAGGCGCGCCAGCTGACGCTGCTACCAAGATGACGGGTCACGGCCTGGGTCGACACCAAGGCGGAGAGGCAGCCGCCAATGGCGATGCCGAGCAGGAACAGGGGCCCTACCGCGAACAGCAGGCGCAGGGCGGCCGTCAGTGCCGCAGCTGCTTCATCGAGACCTTCCCGCCATGCCAGGGCCGTGAGCAGGACCACTGCCAGAACGGCGAGCACCACCGTATCGCGTTGGCCAGCGCCGCCTTTGGCGCCTGCCGGCGACGGCTTCACGGCAGTTCGTCGACCTCGTCTTCGTCCTGCGGCGGCAGCAGATCCTCATGCTTCACGCCCAGCATCGGCAACAGGCCGCTGGCGACGAAGATGGAGGAATAGGTCCCCACCAGGATGCCCACGATCAGTGCGGTGCTGAAGTTGTGCACCACCGTCCCGCCCAGGAAGAACAGCGCGAGCAATACGAACAGCGTCGTGCCACTGGTGACGATGGTGCGGGCCAGTGTCTGGTTGACGGCGGAGTTGATGACCTCTACCGGTTCGCTGCGTCGCAGGTCCAGAAAGCGCTCACGGACGCGGTCGTACACCACGATGGTGTCGTTGAGTGAATAGCCGATGGTCGCCAGCACCGCGGCCAGCACGGTCAGGTCGAACTCCAGCCCGAGGAGCGAGAACCAGCCCAGCACGATGATCGCGTCATGGCTGGTCGCCGCGATAGCGCCCACCGCGAATTTCCACTCGAAGCGGAAAGCCACATAGATCAGGATGCCGATGAGGGCGAACAGTGCCGCCAATGCGCCATCGATCGCCAGCTCGTCGCCGACTGCGGCGCCGACGAATTCGACGCGCCGCATCTCGGGTGACTGCCCCACCGTGCGCAGCGCCGCCAGAATGCGGTCGCTGATCGCTGCAGCGTCGGCGGTTTCGTCGGGAGCCATACGCACCAGGACATCGGTCTGGGTACCGAAGTACTGCACGCTGGCCGAGCCCAATTGCGCGTCACTGAGGGCCTGGCGTACCGATGACAGCTCCACCGGCTGTTCGTAACCGAGCTCGACCAGCACGCCGCCCTTGAAGTCGATGCCTGGATTCAGCCCGCGCGTCGCGAGCAGCACAATGCTGGCGACGAGCAAAAGAATGGAGAAGATGCCCGCGGGCCGTCGCACCCGCATGAAATCGATGTTCGGATTGGTCGCAAACAGTTGCATGAAGCGCCTCGACGGCTAGATGGGCAGATAGGCCATGCGCGCGCGCCGCCCATAGATCATGTGCACGATGGCCCGGGTACCAATGATGGCCGTGAACATCGAGGTGGCGATACCGATAGAGAGTGTGACGGCAAAGCCCTTCACGGGGCCGGAGCCGAGAGCGAACAGCACCACGGCGGCGATCAGGGTGGTGATCTGGGAATCGGCAATAGTCAGCAGCGCCCGGTCGTAGCCGGCATCAATCGCCGGCAGCGGCGCGATGCCCTGCTTGATTTCCTCGCGGATGCGCTCATAGATCAGCACATTGGCGTCCACCGCCATGCCCAGGGTCAGGACGATGCCGGCAATGCCGGGCATGGTGAGGGTGGCCTGGATCATCGACATGGCCGCGATGATGAGCGTCAGATTGAGCAGCAGCGCCACATTGCTGATCAGCCCGAAGACCTTGTAATAGATCGCCATGAAGATCAGCACGGCGATCAGACCGGCCAGCGCTGCCATCTGCCCCTGTTGGATGTTGTCCGCGCCGAGGCTTGGGCCAACGGTGCGTTCCTCGACAATGACGATGGGCGCGGCCAGCGCACCGGCGCGCAGCAGGAGCGCCAGATCGCGGGCTTCGTTGCTGGTCAGACCGGTGGTCTGGAAGCGTTTGCCGAAGACGCCGCGGATGGTCGCCACCGAGATCACTTCCTCGATCTCGTTCATCTCGCGGATGGGCTCGCCCTTGGCGTTGTAGGTGGTGGTGACTTCGGTTTCGCGATAGAGCACTGCCATCGGCCGGCCGACATTGTTCTGCGTGAACTCGAACATGCGCTTGGCGCCGGTACCATCCAGCGTCACCGACACGGCCGGCGTACCGCTTTCCTGATCGATCGTGGCCTGAGCGTCCACCAGCTGATCACCGCTAGCGATGACCTCCCGCTTGAGCAGGACGGGACGACCGTCGCGGCTGTAGAACAACTCGCTGCCAAAGGGAACGGAGCCGGTGCGGGCGGCGCGCTGCGCGTCGCCGTCTTCGTCCACGGCGCGGTATTCCAGTGTCGCGGTTGCGCCCAGCAGATCCTTGACGCGGGTGGTGTCCTGCACGCCCGGCAGCTGCACCACGATGCGGTCTTCGCCTTGGCGCTGCACCAGCGGCTCCGCCACGCCCAGCTGGTTGACACGATTGCGCAGGGTGGTGAGATTCTGGCGGACCGCGAAATCCGCAATGCGGGCCTGCTCCTCCTCGCTGAGGGCTGCGGTCAGGCTGGGCGGATTGTCGCTGGCCTCGAAGCGCAACTCCGGAAATTCATCCGCGAGCACGTCGCGCGCGCGGTCGCGCCGTTCGACGTCAGCGAACTCCAGCGACACCGAACCATCGTCGAGGGTGCGGCCGGTGTAGCGGATATTCTCTGTACGCAGGAAGGCCGGAAGATCGGTGAGATAGCGTTCCGATGCCCGCTCCAGCGCGGTCGGGATATCCACTTCCAGCAGGAAGTGCACGCCGCCGCGCAAGTCCAGGCCGAGATTCATCGGACGCGCGCCGATGTCGAGCAGCCACTGCGGCGTCCGCGGCTCCCGGCTCAGCGCGACGACATGGTCGCGATCCAGCCGGGGCCGCAGAATCTCGGCGGCCTGCAACTGCGCCTCGTTGGACGGCAGCCGCACGATCTGCTGTCCGTCAGTGGCGCGTGCCGCCTGCACGTTGATGCCGGCGTCTTCCAGCCACTCCACCACGCGCTCCTGGGTGCGTGCGCTGATCGGATCGCCGTCACTGTGCGATATCTGCACGGCGGGATCATCGCCGAAGAGATTCGGCAGCGCATAGAGAATACCCACGACCACGGCGATCGCGAGTACAGCGTATTTCCACAGGGCAAAGGGTTTCATGAGCGTGAACGCTTAGAGGAATTCGGCCGGCGGGCCGGTGCGCGCCTGGGCCCGCAACGGTCCGACTGGCGCGGGGAACCGGATCAACTTTCCTTGAGGGTTCCCTTGGGGAGGACGCTCGCAATCGACTGCTTCTGCACCTTGGTGACCACGCCTTCGGCGATTTCCACCGATACGAAGTGTTCGCCGAGGTTCGAGATGCGCCCGGCCACGCCGCCACCGGTCACCACTTCATCACCGACCGAAAGGCTGGCGATCATATTGCGGTGCTCCTTGTTGCGCTTCATCTGCGGACGGATCAGCAGGAAATAGAACACCACCACGAGCAGGATGAGCGGGAGGAACTGCATCAGCGGGCTGACTTCCGCCTGCGCCTGGGTCTGCGCGAACGCGGGACTGATCAATAGATCCAACACGTGTAGAACTCCATATCATGGGTGGCCGGGGAGCGCCCGACCGTCAAAGCACGGAGTATGCCAGACCGAGGACGATGGCCCGCCTTCGCCCACAGACCCCAACCGCGTCGGCACAGCATGACGCGCGACGCGCTGCTGCGCCCAAAAAACTAATGAACTATCATTCATAAAAGCTCGACGCAGCCCGTGGGCCTCCGCCCGCGTGCTACCTTCGCTACATCTTTTGACGCCGGTTAGAGGACTCGCCATGGCCACATACAAGGTTCCCCAGAAAGACATCCTGTTCGCACTGCACGACGTGCTTGACGTTTCCCAGCTGTCGGCGCTGCCCGGCTTTGAGGATGCCTCTGCCGAAATCGTCGATGGCGTGGTGGATGAGGCGGCCAAGTTCGTCGAAGGCGTGGTCGCACCGCTGCGCGAGAGTGCGGATGCCGTTGGGGCACAGTGGCAGGACGGCGAAGTGATCCTGCCCGAGGGCATGAAGGAGGCCTACCAGCAATTCTACGAAGCCGGCTGGGTCGGCCTGGCCAGCCCTGGCGAATACGGTGGCCAGGGCCTGCCCTATGTCCTGTCCAAGGTGGTGGAAGAGATGCTGTGCGGTGCCAACGTCTCCTTCGCCCTCTATCCGGGTCTGACCAGCAGCTGCTTCGAAGCCATCGAGGCGGTAGGCTCGGACGAGATCAAGGATCGCTACCTGCCCAAGCTTGGCACCGGCGAATGGACGGGCACCATGTGCCTCACCGAGCCGCAGGCCGGCTCGGATCTCGCGGCAGTCAAGACCAAGGCCACGCCGAACGACGATGGCAGCTACAGCCTGGAAGGGATGAAGATCTTCATCACCGGCGGCGAGCACCAGATGGCTGACAACATCGTGCACCTGGTGCTGGCGCGCCTACCCGACGCCCCGGCGGGCATCAAGGGGCTGTCCACCTTCGTCGTGCCCAAGTATCTGGTGAACGCGGACGGCAGCATCGGCGAGCGCAACGCGCTGCGCTGCATTTCCATCGAGCACAAGATGGGTATCCACGCCTCCTGCACCTGCACCATGGGCTTCGATGGCGCCAAGGGCTGGCTCGTGGGCGCACCGAACCACGGCATCCAGAACATGTTCATCATGATGAACTTGGCCCGCATCATGGTCGGATTCCAGGGCCTGGGTCAGTGCGAGCTGGCGACCCAGAACGCGCTCGCTTACGCCATGGATCGCAAGCAGGGCAAGAGCTTCAGCGGCAGCGAGCAGATCATCGACCACCCTGACGTACGCCGCATGCTGCTGACCATGCGCGCCTACACCGAGGCCGGCCGCGTCATGGCGCTGGACACCTCCATGCACGTCGATCTTGCCCACCGCGCCACCGACGAGGCCGCACGCGAATCCGCGCAGGACCATGTCGAACTGATGACCCCGCTGGTCAAGGCATTCCTTACCGACGCCGCCTTCGAACTCGGCTCCCTCGCCGTGCAGGTCTACGGCGGCCACGGCTTCATTCGCGAGCATGGCATCGAGCAGATCATCCGCGACAGCAAGATCCTGGCGCTGTATGAAGGCACCAACGGCATCCAGGCCATGGATCTGGTCCGCCGCAAACTGCAGCTGCACGGCGGCCGACTGCCGCAGCGCTATTTTGAACGGGTGCGCAAGCATCTGGCGGAAGGCGGCCCGGACTGGCTGGTGGCGCCGCTGGAAGAGGCGCTGGGCGCGCTGGAGACGGCCACCAAAGAAATCCAGGCCGGCTTCCGGGACAACCCCAACGACGCCGCCTACGGCTGCTGCGACTACCTGCGCGCCTTCTCGCTGGTCGCGTTGGGCGAAGCGTGGCTGCGCTCTGTCCGCGCGGCGGAAGGCCACAAGGACGCCGGCTTTGCGGAGGCCAAGGTCGTCACGGCGCACCACTTCGCCACGCGTCTGCTGCCACACGCCGTCACCCTGTGCAAGACAGCGCTGGCGCCGGCAGAGCCGATCATGGGCAAGCCGGCGGCGCTGCTCGACGCGGCATAAGCACCGCATCCGTGACATCACGAGGCGGCCCCTGGGGCCGCCTTTTTTGTGCACCTTGCTCGCACCAAGGCCGCGCAAGCGGGCGAGCCGCGTCGCACGTCCCATGCGCAGTGAGACAGTTTTGCACCGCCGCCACGGGGCGGGTAAGGTTAACCGCATCGACTGCGCGCCGATGCATACCGGGGAGTGTTGTGGCGCGGCGTGCATGTGGTCGAAGGAGCACGACACGTGCGGCGCGGCGCGGAAGCGCCCCGTCTCGCTCAGCAAGCAGAAGAAAAGGGGACTCATCATGCGATATGCAGCAGGTTTTCTGTTGGCGTCTGCCATCGCCGCCGCACCACTGGGGCTTGTACACGCGGAGGATGAAGATGGCATCCACGTTGGCGGCGCCGTCCGCTTCCAGTACAGCTTTGAAGACTACGACCGCGACAACCGCACCCGTGGCGGGGACATCGATCTCGATACCTTCCGCATCAATCTGGATGGTTCCATCGGCAATGTGATTCTGTCCGCGGAATGGCGTTACTACCAGTACATGCAGGTCATTCACCACGCCTGGGTCGGCTATGACTTCAGCGAGGCATGGCAGCTGCGCGCGGGCATCCAGCAGGTGCCCTTTGGCGTGCGCCCCTTCAACTCGCACAATTTCTTCTTCAGCACCGCCTACTACGTGGGCCTGGAGGACGACTACGATTTCGGCCTCGTCGCCGACGGCGACCTGGGCCCAATCGGCGTACAGCTCGGCTTCTTCAAGAATGACGAACAGGGCGGCATCGATGGCTTTGTCGACAATCGTTCCGACCGCTACTCCTACGACGTCGTCGGCTTTCGCGCGCCGGGCGAAGGGACCTTCGCCGACCCGACCAACCCCATCGCCGAATCCAACACCGGCAGTCTGCGTGCGACCGTCGATGTGGCTGGCACCGAATTCGGTCTCTCCGGTCTCTACGGCGGGCTGAAGGGGCCCACGCGCTCGGCCGGGGATTACCAGGCATACGCCGCGCACATGAATGGCAATTTCGGACCGGTCAACGTCATGCTGCAGGTAGCCGACTATGAGTATGACCTCGATTCCGGCGCAGAACGGCTCGCAGTCGGCGCCTACTCCTTCTTTGACACCATTCCATCCGAAGCGCTGATCTACACGGCGAACTTCGCTTACAACATCGATATGCAGCTCGGTCCGATCACCGCCATCCAGCTGTACAACGACTACAGCCTGATGACCGAAAAGACTCCGGACACAGAGGACACGCAGATGAATGTCACCGGCTTCTCGGTGGTCGCGGGTGGTGTTTTCGCCTACTTCGACTTCATCGTGGCGCAGAACCAGCCCTTCATCGGCGGCACGCTGGAAGGCGATACCGACGACTGGAACAGCCGCTTCAACATCAACGTCGGCTACTACTTCTAGGGACATACCCTCGCCGTGACCGCGCCCACAAGGCGCGCAGGCGGACGCGATAGAATCGCGTCCGCCTTTTTGCTGCCGATTTCTGACTGATGGCAAGTCGCATTCTCCCTGTCTCAGCCTTGCTCGCCGGTGTGGCGCTGCTCCTGCTGGGCAGCGGCCTGCTTGGCACCCTGCTCTCGGTGCGCGCGGGCCTGGAGGGGTTCTCGACCACCTCCATCGGTCTTGTCATGTCCGCCTACTTCGCCGGCTTTCTGCTCGGCACGCGTATTGCGCCCGAAGTGATTGAGCGCGTCGGACACATCCGCAGCTTTGCGATCTTTGCCGCCGTTGCCGCCTGCACCTCGGTGCTGCATCCGCTATCCATCAGCGTATGGAGCTGGGCCTTGCTGCGCGTGGTCACCGGAATCTCCATCGTCGGCCTGTTCAACGTCATTGAGAGCTGGCTCACGGTGCAGGCCGACCCGGCCAGTCGTGGCGGCCTGTTCGCGGTTTATATGATCGTCAATCTGGTGGCGATGGCGG
Source organism: Algiphilus sp. (assembly GCA_022763315.1). Classification (GTDB taxonomy): domain Bacteria; phylum Pseudomonadota; class Gammaproteobacteria; order Nevskiales; family Nevskiaceae; genus Algiphilus. Next base: position 7,358 of record JALEHA010000233.1, on the reverse strand, counting down.
CCGGTCAGTGGCTGATCCTGGCCTCGCCGGTGGAGAGCTTCGAGCTGTTCTCGATCATCACCGTGCTGTTCGCGCTATCGCTGGTCCCGGTGGCCCTCACCCGACTCGGGCAACCGGATGTGACCACGGTGACAGCCGTGCCTTTCCGCACGGTATGGACAGTGGCGCCAGTTGCGATTGGGGGCGCCTTCCTGTCGGGTATCGTCATGGGTGGCTTCTGGGGCATGGGGCCGCTGTTCGCGCAGCGTGTCGGCCTGGAACAGGCGGGCGTCGCGCTGCTGATGAGCCTGACCATCATTGGCGGCGCGGTCATGCAGTTGCCCATCGGACACTACTCCGATCGACACGACCGTCGGCGCGTGATCGGGCTGACCGCAGCCTGGGGCGCGCTCCTCGCCGCGGGAACGTCCCTGCTGCTCGGCTACTACCAGCATGCCCTGTTTCCGATGATGTTCCTTTACGGCGGCTTCGCCTTCTCGATCTATCCACTCTGCGCGGCGCATTTGTCCGACTGGCTGGAGGCAGACCAGCTTGTGGACGGCAGCGGCTGGCTGCTGTTGATGCACGGCGCAGGCGCCGCGCTGGGGCCACTGGCCGCCGGCCTGTTCATCGGCCGCGCCGGGGAAGGCAGCCTCCCGCTGTTCTTCGGCATCGTGCTGTTGCCGCTGGCCCTGTTCGCGGCATGGCACGCCTTGCCGCGTCGCCTCGACGAGGAATTGCTCGAGGATCAATCCAGCAGCTTCGTGCCGATGGTGCGCACATCGCCCGTGGTGCTGGAATTGCTCGCCGAGGAGGAGGAGCCGGAGGGTGGCTTCATCGACCCTGACGCCGAGCTCGATGTCGAGGAAGGCTTCATCGAGGACCTGGGCAGCTACTCGCCGGAAGCGGCGACCGAGCCGGGGCCTCCGGACAGCATGCCGCCGGGGCGCTAAGCTCCCCGTGCGCCTTCGCTTTGTGTTCAGATAGATTGCATGCTGCTAGCCACTGATCTGGACGGGACCTTCCTTGCTGGTACAGCCGAGGACCGTCACCGCCTGTATTACCTCATCGATCGTCATCCGCATATCCAGCTCTGCTACGTCACCGGACGCGGCCTGGAGGCGGTCATGCCCCTGCTCGACGATCCTGCGCTCCCCACCCCCGACTACGTGGTCTGTGACGTCGGCGCAACGGTGGTCCACGGCCACACGCGGCAACCGATTCAGCCGTTGCAGGCGCACATCGAAAAGCGCTGGCCGGGCGAACAGGCCATCGTCGAAGTCATGGCGCAATTCGAGGGGCTTGAGCGTCAGGCCCTGCCGCAGGAGCGCCGCTGCTCCTATTTCTGCGACTACGACGCGGTCACCGATGCAGTGCGCGCAGAAGTGGAGGCTCTGGGCTGCGACCTGCTGTATTCGGCCGACCTCTACCTCGACGTGCTGCCGCGCGGCGTCAACAAGGGCAGCAGCCTGCGTGCGCTCATCCGCCATCTCGAGCTGGACCCGGAGCAGGTTCTCACCGCGGGCGATACGCTCAACGACCTGTCGATGCTGCAGGAGGGCTTCAAATCGGTCGCAGTCGGTCAGAGCGAGCCCGGCCTGCTGGAAGCCACGCGCAACAACGCCCATGTGCTGCATGCCAAGAAGCCGGGCTGCGGCGGCATTCTCGAGGCCATCGCCCACTTCGGTTTTCTCGGCGAGAAGGGCGTCGCCGAGATTGATACCCGCGAAGCCGATACCGGCAAAGCCGAATTGGTGGTGGTCTATCACCGCCTGCCCTACGAGGAATACGTCGACAACGGCGTGCTCAAGCGGCGTGCGCATCAGTCGCCCAACGGCATCATCCCGACCCTGCTCAGCTTCTTCGCCGACGGCAAGAAGGGCGCCTGGGTGGCCTGGACCACTTACGAACCACGCAAGGGCGACTTCGAAGCACACACCAGCGTCGACGATGACGCCTATCCGAATCTTGTGTGCTCGCGGGTCCTGCTCAGCAAGCAGGACGTCGACATCTTCTACAAGCGCTTTTCCAAGGAGGCCTTCTGGCCGACCTTGCACACCTTCTGGGAACGCGCTGTCTTCCGCAAGGAGCACTGGGAGGTCTTCGCGCGCGTCAACCGGATTTTTGCCGAGGCCGCCGCACGCGAGGCCGCGCCCAATGCGGTGGTCTGGATCCACGACTACAACCTGTGGCTGGTGCCAGCCTATCTGCGCGAGCTGCGGCCGGACGTCAAGATCGCCTTCTTCCACCACACCTACTTCCCTTCCGCCGACGTCTTCAACGTCATTCCCTGGCGACGACAGATCGTGGGCAGTCTGCTGCAGTGCGATTACGTCGGGTTCCACATTCCGCGGCAGGTGGAGAATTTTGTCGATGTGGTGCGCGGATCGGCGCCCTCCATCGTGCTGGAGCGCGAACACTGTGCGCCCCGCTTCCTGACCTACGGCTGCGCCATGGGGCTGGAAAACGTCACCACCGCGCTGCAGGTCAACGACCGCGTGGTGCGACTGGGCGCACACCCGGTGGGGCTCGATGTGACGCGCGTGCAGACGGCCTTCCGCGAAGCGGAGGCCGCTGGCAAGGTCGAAGCGCTGCGCCAGGAAGTGCGCGGCGTCAAGATGATCCTCTCGGTCGAGCGGCTCGACTACACCAAGGGCACCCTCGAAAAGCTGCTCGCCTTTGAGCAACTGCTCGAGGATCAGCCCGAGTTGCTCGGCAAGGTCACCCTGATGGTGATCTGCGTGCCAGCGGCGCGCGAGATGCGCGTCTATGCGGAACTGCAGAACCAGATCGAGCAGGCCGTGGGCCGCATCAATGGCCATTTCTCGCAGGTCGGCTGGACGCCGGTGCAGTTCTTCTTCCGCCCGGTGCCCTTCGCCGACTTGGTCGCCTATTACGCAATGGCGGATGTGATGTGGATCACGCCTTTGCGCGATGGCCTCAACCTGGTGGCCAAGGAGTACGTCGCGGTACAGGGCGCCATCGGTGGTCGCGGCGTGCTGGTGCTATCCGAGTTCGCCGGCGCCGCGGCCGAGCTCAAGGGTGCGCTTCTGACCAACCCCCATGACACCGATGACCTCGCCTCGGGCCTCTATGTCGCGCTTAACATGGGCCGCGCCGAGGCCGAGGGGCGGCTGCGCCAGCTCTACGAGATCGTGGAGTACTACGACCTGCGCCGCTGGGGGGACGACTTCCTCGAAGCGGTCAGGCTCCCCGGTCCGGATCCGGTCAGCGAAAACACCACACTAATGCCGCAGTAAGGGCCACCAGCGCGATAGCGGCGGCAAGGACGTCCTTGGGCAGGCCCTGCAGCCCGGCGCGGATCTCGGCTGCAACCGCCTCATCCCGTTGCAGCGCGGCCACGCCGCCTTCGACGCGGTGCCACAGACAGGCCGCGACCAGACTGAAGCCCAGCAGCAAGCCGGCGACGATGGTGAAGTGCAGATCGATCCAGCCAGCCTGGCTGGCGACGAAGCAGAGGCTGCTGACGACATGGCCCGTGATGACCGTGCGCAGCGCCGCGCGCGCGCTCAGCCAATGCGAGAAGCTGCCCAGCAGAAACACCGCCACCAGCGGCGGCGTGACGTAGGCGAAGCCCTGCTGCAGGTAGGCGAAGAGGCCCGGGAAGCGGTCGATCATCGGCGCCCACACCGCCGCCACCAGCATCAGCAGCAGCGTGATGCCGCGGCCGGTGCGCGCCATGGCCTGGGCATCCCAATCTGGCTTGCGCGGCGCGATGAAATCCACCGAGATCAGGGTGGATGAGGAGTTCAGCGCCGAGTCCACGCTCGACATGATGGCGGCGAGCAAACCGGCCAGGATCAGACCGGCGACGCCCACCGGGGCGTATTCTGCGATCAGCGTCGGAAAAACCATGTCGGCCCGTTCCAGATCGGTGAACAGGGCCGCCGCCATCGCGCCCGGCAGCACCATGATGAACAGGGGCAGCAGCTTGAGCGCGGCCGCCAGCATCGCCCCCCGCCCGGCTGTGGCCTGATTGCGCGCGCCGAGCAGGCGTTGCGACACGTACTGGTTCATCGTCCAGTAGTAGAAGCCCAGCACCGGAAGACCGATCAAGGTACCCAACCAGGGCAGCTGCGGGTCATCCAATGGCCGAATCAGCGACAGTTGCTCCGGCGGCAGCGCCGCCTTGACCGCAGCCCAGGAATAGTCGAATTCTCCAAAGACCATCACCGTGAGCAGGAGCGAACCGGCGAGTAGCACGATGGTTTGCAGCACATCGGTGTAGGCCACCGCGCGCAGGCCGCCGGCAGCGGTGTAGAGCCCCGCCAACAACGCGATCACGGCGATCGTGGGGGCAAGCGAGAGGCTCGGAAAGAACAGCAGCAGCACCAGCGCGCCCGCATAGAGGCTGCCGGCGGTATCCAGCATGATGCTCAGGAAGACCGTGACCGCGGAAAGATACTTGCGCAGCCGCGCGTCGAAGCGGCGCTCCAGCCATTGTGGGATGGTGGTGACCCGCGCCCGCAGCAGCCGGGGCACAACAAACAGGGCTGAAAAAATCAGCACCAGCGCGGCCATCCATTCATAGTTCGCCACCGCGATGCCCGACTGCCAGGCGGCGCCGGGCAGGCCGATCAATGTGGTGGAGGAAATGTTCGAGGCGAACAGCGAAAGGCCGACCACGCCCACGCCGAGGCTGCGCCCCGCCAGAAACAGGTCATCGGCAGTAGGGCTGCGCCTCGCCACGCGCAGGCAGACCACCACCAATATCGCCAGATAGCCCCCCAGCACCACGTAATCCAGCCAATGCAGGCTGTGCATTCCCCCTCCTTCTCGACACGATGGATGAACATCGCGCGCTGCGCCGGACGCCGCGGACGGGCCCGGTGCTAGGCTGTCGCGGGATCAACATGGAGCAGCGCATGGAATTATTCAACATCGAGGCACAGCGCCTGGACGGCACACCTACCACGCTGGAGGCCTTCCGCGGCAAGGTGCTGCTGATCGTCAACGTCGCCTCCAAGTGCGGCTTCACGCCGCAGTACACCGGGCTGGAAGCGCTCTATCGCGACTATCACGCGCGGGGTTTCGAAGTGCTCGGCTTCCCCTGCAACCAGTTCGCCAATCAGGAACCGGGCGACGCGGAGGACATTGCCAGCTTCTGCAGCACCACCTATGACGTCAGCTTCCCGATGTTCGCGAAGGTCGATGTCAACGGCGACAAGGCGCATCCGCTGTTCCAGTACCTCAAGAACGAGAAGTCCGGATTGCTCGGCACCGGCGCCATCAAGTGGAACTTCACCAAGTTCCTGGTCGGCAAGGATGGCAAGGTGCTCAAGCGCTATGCGCCCACCGACAAGCCCGAGAAGCTGCGCGGCGACATCGAGGCTGCCCTCGCCGCCTGAGGCGGTGTGGCTCAGGCCTTGGGGGATTTGCGCTGGCCCATCGGGCCCGCGAGAAAGTTCTCGGCGAAGGCGGTGAAGGTGTCGGCCTCGATGGCTTCCCGGATACGCTGCATCAGCCGCAGGTAGTAGCGCAGGTTGTGCAGTGTATTGAGTCGCGCGCCGAGAATTTCCTTGCACTTGTCGAGATGGTGCAGATAGGCGCGCGAATACTGCGTGCAGGCAGCGCAATCGCATTCCGGATCGAGCGGCGCTGGGTCGCGCTTGTGCCGGGCATTGCGGATATTGACCGGCCCCTGGCTGGTGAACAGATGGCCCGTCCGCGCGTTGCGCGTCGGCATCACGCAGTCGAACATGTCGACCCCGCGCGCCACCGCCATCACCAAGTCGCGCGGGGTCCCCACCCCCATCAGATAGCGCGGCGCATGCACCGGCATGAGCGGCTGCAGCGCGTCGAGCACGGCAATGCGCTCGTCCTCGGGCTCGCCCACGGACAGCCCGCCGATGGCGTAGCCCGGGAAGCCGATAGCCTCCAGCGCCTGCACCGATTCCCGGCGCAGCTCGGTATACATGCCGCCCTGGACGATACCGAAGAGCAGATTGGGATTGTCGCCGTGGGCGGCCTTGCAGCGTTGCGCCCAGCGTGTGGACAGCGCCATCGAGGCACGCGCCTCATCCACGGTGGCCGGGTAGTTGGTGCATTCGTCGAATTGCATGACGATGTCCGATCCCAGCGCGTGCTGGACCGCCACGGCCCGTTCAGGGCTCAGAAAATGCCGGCTGCCGTCGATGGGCGAGGCAAAGGTCACCCCCTCCTCGGTGAGCTTGCGCAGCGCCGACAGACTCCATACCTGGAAGCCCCCCGAATCCGTCAGGATGGGACGCTGCCAGTGCATGAAGCGATGCAGCCCGCCCAGTTCGGCGATGACCTCCTCGCCCGGCCGCAACATGAGGTGAAAGGTATTGCCGAGCACGATCTGGGCGCCGATGGCTTCCAGTTCTTCCGGCGTCATCGCCTTCACCGTGCCGTAGGTCCCCACCGGCATGAAGATGGGGGTTTCCACGGTGCCATGCTGCAGATGCAGGCGGCCACGCCGGGCACCGGCGGATTGCTGCAGTAACTCGAAGGGTGCGGCAGAGGCCATGGCGATACGGAGCAGAAAAAGCCGGTCGTGCGGCGCGGCGGGAGCCGCCGGCGACGCGAAAGCTGCGCATCATAGCGACTCGCCGCCGGCACTGCGCGGCGGCGAGACAGCCCGCGCCGCTTCAGATCGCGCGAGAAAAGCGCGTGGCGGACTCCGCGCCACGATGCGCGTCGAATAGCACGGCCACACTGCGCATCAGGAAGCGCCCGCGCTCGGTCAGCGCGAGCACCCGGCGGCCCAGGTGCAACAGTCCGTCATCGGCCATACGCGCCAGGGTGGGTTGCAGGGACGCGAAATAGTCCGCGAAATCGATGCCGTGGCGGCCTTCGATGGCGACGAGATCGACCCGACCATGACACATCAGGGACTGGATGATGTCCGAACGCAGCTGGTCGTCGGCGGTCATCGCGTAGCCGCGCGCGACCGCCCTGCGGCCATCGGCCACACGCTGCTCCCAATCGGCAATAGCACTGGCGTTCTGCCCGTAGACGCCACCGACCTGCGAAATGGCGCTGGCGCCCATGCCGATGAGATCACAGCCGCCCAAAGTGCTGTAACCCTGGAAATTGCGTTGCAGGCTGCCGTCGCGCTGCGCCTGCACCAGCGGATCGTGGGCGAGCGCAAAGTGATCCATGCCGACGTGCACATAGCCAGCCTCCGCCAGCTCGTGATGGCAGGCGGCCATCAGCTGCAGGCGGGTAGCGGCATCGGGCAGCGCCGCATTGGGGATCAGCGATTGCAGGCGAAAGCGATCCGGCATGTGGGCGTAGCCATAGATCGAGACGCGGTCCGGCCGAAGCTGTTTGACCACGCGCAGCGTGCGCCGGAAACCGGCCACGGTCTGCCAGGGCAGGCCATAGATCAGATC
>JALEHA010000035.1 GCA_022763315.1 Algiphilus sp. | reverse complement strand
TTGGTCTGCAGGTTGGCCACGACGGTCTCGAAGCGGCTCTGCAGCGCACCCAGGTCGGCGCGAGCGCTGTTCACCGTGGTCAGCGCGTCGTCCATCAGCTTGATCGCGGTCTGGGCGCCGGCAAAGTTGGCCACCGTGGCCGTGTCGATGCCGCTGGCGGTGGTGATGGTGCTGAAGGCGCCGTTGGCGTAGCCAGCGATCGTGGCATCGTCGACGGTACCTGCCACCGTGATGGCGGCTTCACTGTTCAGCGTGAGCTGACCGGTGGCGGCGTCGTAGGAGGCGCCTACGCCCGTCTGCTGGGACACCTCGTTGATCGCGTCTGCCAGCTGACCGGCACGCTCGGCGGCGCTGCTGGCACCGGCGATGGCGCCGATGTCGGTACCGTTGATGGTCACACCACCCGCGGCGATGGCACTGGCGAAGCCCGTGATGCCAGAGGCAGCGACACTCAGGCCAGCCGAGGTGTTCTGATCAACCGAACCCAGGGCCGCGGCGTTGGTGTCGGCGATCGAAGACACGGTGATGGTCTCGCCGGCGTTGGCGCCGACCTGGAACTGCGCACCGGCGAAGGAGCCATCGAGCAGATTCACACCGTTGAAGGTGGTCTGGTTGGCGACACGGTCGATCTCGGAGACGAGCTGGTTGACTTCCGCCTGCAGGGCGTCGCGATCGGACTGCGAGTTGGTGGCGTTCGAGGACTGCACCGCCAGCTCACGGATGCGCTGCAGGTTGTTGGTGACCTCGGTCAGCGCGCCTTCGGCGGTCTGGGCGAGGGAGATGCCGTCGTTGGCGTTACGCACGGCCTGGTTCATGCCGCGGATCTGCGAGGTGAAACGCTCGGAAATCGCGAGGCCGGCGGCGTCGTCCTTGGCGCTGTTGATGCGCAGCCCCGAAGACAGGCGCTCCATGGAAGTGGCGAGCGAGCTCTGCGTGGCGCCGATGTTGCGCTGCGCCGTCAGGGACATCACGTTGGTGTTGATCGAAAGCATGGCGAAGACTCCTAGTTCGGGCTTGAGGCCGGTTTGCAAGCCCGGCCAAGCCGGGCGATGGTCTGGCGCTCAGTGCGCCTTCGATCCCGATATCGGCCCTACCCCGCCGCCATTGAGCCGCTCATGCCGGGTAGCAGCCTGAGTGGTAGGCCGCGACCGACAAGCGGCATCAGGCCGCTTGCGCCGCCACCTCAGCGACCACGCCAAGGTGAAAACCCTGCCCCCAGACAATGCCGTGTGCAGCGACAGCGCGCTGCATCTCGCCGTTTTCCAGACCTTCGGCGATCACCATGCCGCCCATGTCTTCCATGACCCGACAGGCTGCCTCCACCAGGTGGCGGTAGGCGATATCGTCCTCCAACCGCTGCACGGTGGCGCGCGCGATCTTGATACCGTCCGGCTTGAGCCGGCTCAGGCTGTCGAAGGAGTTGAAGCCGGTCCCGAAATTGTCCAGCCAGATGGCGTGGCCGCGCTGACGCAGGCCGTCGATCAGCGGCGTGGCGTCGCTGCCCAGAGCAAGCTCCCCGTCGTTGACTTCAAACTGGATGCGCCCCGCCGGAATCGCGGCGGCATCCAATACCGCCAGACACTCCCGCGTGAAGATGGGGTCGCCCACCGACTGCGCCGACAGATTCACGGAAACGAAGCCCTCGCCCACCGCGTCCTCCTGGATGGCCGCAACCACATCGCGCAGCACGCGCAGATCAATGAGACGCATCAGCCCGAGCCGCTGCGCGGCGGGCATGAAGGCACCCGGCGCAATCAGCCGGCCATCCTCTCCGCGGAATCGCAGGAGAATCTCGTGCCCGACAACGTCACCACTGTCGAGCTGTACGATGGCTTGCTGGTGCAGCTCGAAGCTATCGCTGTCGAGGGCCGCCTGCAGCTGCTGCGCCCAGTCCAGTTCCTGGCGGGCACGCGACACATCTGCGTCGGTCACCGAGAAGGTGTGGACCCGGTTGCGACCGGCACGCTTGGCGACATAGCACGCGGTATCGGCACGCGCCAGGGTTTCAGTGGCGCTGCCGGTCACCGGAGCCACGCCCAGACTCAATGTCACACGAAAGCGGCGACCATCGGCGACAAAGCTGTAGTCCGCCGCGGCCTCAAGCAGTGACTGGGCGATGCGCTGGGCGTCGTCCAATCCACATTCCGGCAGCAGCGCCGCGAACTCGTCGCCGCCAATGCGCGCCAGTCGATCACCACTGCGAAGCCGGGTCCGGAGCAGTCGCCCCATTTCGATGAGCAGCTTGTCGCCGGCCTGGTGGCCACAAGTGTCATTGACCACCTTGAAGTGATCCAAATCGAAATAGATCAGCGTGTGCTGCACCGGCATATCGCGACGCGTGTCGCCGACACGGGCGCACAACTCGGTCAGTGCGGCTTCAAAGGCGCGGCGGTTGAGCAGACCGGTCATCGGATCGTGGCTGGCCTGAAAGGCCCAGCCCTCGGCCGCGCGCTTGGCGTCCGAGATGTCCTGGAACACGAAGACGCAACCCAGCACTTCACCGTCGCGGGCATACATCGGCGTCAGCGTGTAGGCGATGGCGTTGAAATCACCGTCTCCGTTCCTGAGTCGGGGAAAGGGCTCGTGCTCCACCGTGACGCCCATGCGCAGCAGCGCATCCACCGGATCGGGCAGCGGCATGTCGCGCCCTGGGTTGAACAGCGTCACGCAATCCGAAAAGCGGTGGCCGATCAGGCGCTTCTGCGAGCGCGCCAGATGCCAGCAGGCCGCGTCGTTGGCATAGGTGATCGTCCCGCGCGCATCCGTGCGGATGACGCCGTCACCGATGGCGGCCAGCGTGATATGCGCCATTTCATTGGCTTCGAAGAGCCAATCCTCGTACTTCTTGCGCTTGCTGATGTCCTGCACCTGCGCAATGAAATACAGCGGTTCGCCCTCCTGATCGCGCACCAGCGCGACATCGAGCTGCACATGGACCAGACGGCCCGACTGATGGAAACAGCGCTTGAAGATGCGGTAGCCCGGGCGCTGCCCCGCCAGCGTGTCAGTGATCACACCCATGTCGGCGTCGATATCGTCGGGATGGGTGAGGCTGGCCCAATGGGTGTGCTCCAGTTGGGTTTCGCCAAAGCCCAGGATGTCGCACAGCGCGCGATTGACGCGTATGAAGCTGCCATCTAGATCGAGCAGCGCTTTGCCGATGGGGGCTTCGTCAAAGCTGGTCCGAAAGCGCTCTTCGGAGTCGCGCAAGGCGGTCTGTATCAGCTTCATCTGCGTGGTGTCCCTCGCCTCCAGCACGAGCAGACTGCTGGGGTGCCCCGGCGCAGTTGCGGCCTTGATGGAGAGGTCGACATCGGCATGCGCGCTGTTGGCGCCGGCAATGCATTCCTCGTAGCGCGCCATCGCACCGCGTGCGGCCTGCTCCACTGCCGCTTGCAGCCGCTGCTGGGCCGCTTCGTCATGGGCGAACCAAGGGGTCTCCCAGATCGGGCGCCCGATGGCATCCTCACTTGGTATTTCAGCAAAGCGCAGCGCGATGTCATTGACACTGAGCACCCAACCATCGCGGTGCAGCACCGCCATGAAGGAGAAGGCGGCGTTGAAAACATCGCGATAGCGCAGCGTGGCTTCGGAAGCAGCGGTATCTGCAGAGTGCTCCGGACTAGCCGAAGCGGTGAGCGGGGTATCTGCTGCCATGGCGCAATCTCGGAATGAACAGGCGTCCAGCACGAGCTTGCGCGCAGTCGATGCCGGCCGGCTTCCGAAGCCGCAGGATGGTAGTCA
>JALEHA010000034.1 GCA_022763315.1 Algiphilus sp. | reverse complement strand
GCATCTCCGGGCTGCGCGATCTGGGCTGGCTGATGGTGTCGATCTTCTTCGTGATGGCCGGCATCTACATTGTCATCAGCTTTGCCTTCATCTATGGCGCACAGGTCATCGGCTGGGACGAATCGACGCGAGTGGCCATGTTCGTCACGGTGCAGATCACCGCTACCATCGGCGCCTTCACCTTCGGCTTCATGCAGAGCCGCGTGGGCGCCAAGCGGGTCTATCTGGTTACGCTCAGTCTCTGGATCGCCGCCATCCTCGCGATCTGGCAGACCCCTGCCCTGACGCAGTGGCTCAACGCGCGCTTTGGCCTCGACTGGGAGGCGCAGCACCTTTTCCTTTTCGCCGGTGTGCTGTCGGGCCTCAGCCTGGGATCGAGCCAATCCGCCGGCCGCGCGCTGGTTGGCGTCCTTACGCCGCGCACCAAGGCGGCGGAAATGTTCGGTGTCTGGGGCATGGTCTCCAAGCTTGCCGCCGTCTTCGGCATGCTCGGACTCGGCCTGATTCAAGCCCTCTTCGGTCTGGCCGACGCCATTGTCTTCTGCGTGCTCCTCTTTGCCGCCGCGCTGGGCGCGACCATGGTGGTCGACACCCAGCGCGGTGAAGCTGCGGCCCTACGCCATCGCGATCCGCGCGCGTAACGCAGGACCGGCACCCGGTCAGAAATCATTGGCGATGACATCGCGGTAGTTCCGGATGCGCTGCACGTACTGCACCGGTTCATGGCCGCGTGCGTAGCCGTACTTCAGATTCTTGTAGTACTCCGGCTCACTGAGCAGCGGCAGCACCTCCCGCATATCGGCCCAGGAATCCGGGTCCCGCCCGAGTTCGCGCGCGAGCGTGCGGGCGTCGAGCAGATGCGCGCGGCCCACGTTGTAGGCAGCCAAGGCCAGGAAGCTGCGATCCGGTTCAGGAATGGTATCGGGCAGGCGCGCGCGCTGATCGGCCAGATAGCGGGCGCCCCCATCGATGGCCTGCTCCGGATCGAGGCGGTCGTCCACGCCGAGCGATTTGGCCGTGTTCTGCGTCAGCATCATGATGCCGCGCACGCCCGTCGGGCTGCGCGCCGTCGGGTCCCAATGCGACTCCTGATAGGCCTGCGCTGCGAGCAGATCCGGCGCGAGTTCGGTGCGTTCGGCCGCCTCCAGAAACAACGGCTTGTAGGCCGGCAGTTCGCTCTCCATCTTCCGGTTCAGCGCGCGCAGGTCGACGAAATCGAACTCCGAGATGTAGTCGTAGTAGCGGTTGCCCATCGCCGCGATGGCCTGCTGTCCGCCGTCGCCCTGCATCCACTGCGCGGACTGCACTGCCAAGGATGCATGCGCCGGCGCGACGTACCAGAGGAGGCGGCGCGGCGCGCCGATGTCGAGCACCACGTCGAGATTCGGAAAGATGCGCCGATTCATCGCCACGATGGTGGAATCCGCCACCGTGCAGAAGTCCCCTTCCTTCGCGACTTCGGCGAGCAGGCGTTCTGTACCCATCGTGTCCGTGGTTTCGAGAGAAAAGGGCGGGGTCGCTTCGCCCTCGCGATCGCGCAATGAATCGGCGTAACTGGTGCCCATACCGACGCGGATGCGCGTGCCCACAGGCAGGTCCTCCAGCCCCTTAGCGCGCACCTGCCCACGTTGGCAGACCAGCTCCTCCTGCACCTCGCGATAGCTGCCACCGGCGAGGAAGCGGCTGTCCCGCGCTTCGGTGCGGCTGAGACCCGCGGCAGCGAGATGCGCCTTGCCCTTCTCCAGTGCCTGCAGCACCGCAGCGGTGGTGTCCATGACCTTCCACTCGACCTTCAAGCCACGTGCGGCAGCAAAGGCGGTCACCAGGTCGTACTCAGGACCGGAGGCTTTGCCGTCGCGATCGAAGACATAGGCGGTAGCGGCATTGCGCGTGGCGACGATCAGCGGCTGCGTCTCCGACGGCGCGGCAAGGCGCTTGCCTGTCCCGCCGGTTGAACTGCCGTCACCGCAAGCACTGAGGCTGAGGGCCAGCGCGAGGCCGACCGCAGGGAAGAGGCTTGATCCTTGCATCATGAAATGGCTCCCTTGATTCGAGCGATCGACGCTATCAAGGCTGCCAGGTTGGGGGACAGGCTGTCTGAACCGCGACCAGCCTTCGCTCCCTGGCACCCGTGCGCCCTCATCACGGCCGGCTCGGGGGTAGAGGCAGTGGTCGGGCGTGCTGCGCGGGCGCACGGCACCGCCGCAGCGCCGCCAGGCGCAACCAGCGCGCGTGGCGCCGCGCAGGCTCTTCACGAAGGCATCGGCGCCACGGGCACGCTATCCTCAAGGCGGGTGGCGCGTGCACCTGCACCCCACCGATTCCACCGTTGACTGCCCGGAGCGCCCATGCCGCTTGTTGTATTCATTCTCTGGATGGTGCTCGAAATCCTGCTCAGCGCCCGCATTGCCGACGCCATCGGCGGCGGCGGCGTCCTGTTGTGGATGCTGGGCAGCATCGCACTCGGTGTGATCATCATTCGGCGTACTGGCTTCCAGGTCGTGCAGGAGTTGCAGGCGGCGCTGGCGCGCGAAGAAATCCCCGCCCGCACCCTGCTGAATGCCCTATTCCATTTCCTTGCGGGCCTGCTGCTCATCCTTCCCGGGCCGCTCTCCGACACCATGGCGCTGTTGCTGCTGATCCCGCAGATCCGCGCACCGGCACTAAGCGCCGCCGATGCTGGCGTGCGCCGCGCCCGGCCGCATTTTCACGAACCCACCATCATCGAAGGCGAGTTCGTGGAAGTGCGTCGGGACCGGCAGATCGACCGCGATGAGGAGCGGAATCATTAGGCCTCAATGGCATATGATTAAAGACCTTTCACACAAAAGGTTTTAAAAACCCTGGTCCGCCCGTATCATGCGGGCATGGATCTTGAGGCCACACCCATGACTGACTCTGCCGCCGCCGAGCTGGCGCCGACAGCCGCAGCGCCCACCCCGACGCGCGGCCGTGCCGCGCCCTCGGATGCGCGCATCGCACAGCTCAACGCCGACTACGCGCCGCTGGACTTCAAGCAGCGGCTGCACCGTCTGTACGAGGATTTTTCGCCGTCACGGGTGTTGGTGACCTCCTCCTTCGCCGCCACCTCGGCCTATTTCCTGCACATCATCCATAGCGTGCGACCGGACCAAGCGATCGCCTTCATCGATACCGGCTATCACTTTCCGGAGACCATCGCCTACCGCGACTATCTGACCGAACTCTTCGGTCTGACCGTCTTCTCGCTGGGTGCGGAAGAGTGGAAGCATCAGTTCACGCGCGAAGACAAGACCTACGAACGCGACCCCGATTTCTGCTGCGCAGTGAACAAGGTCGAGCCCCTGGAAGCGGCCAAACCCGGCTATGACGTCTGGGTTTCCAGCCTGATGCGCTGGCAGACGAACCACCGTGCCGACATGGAAATCTTCGAATGGCGGCGCGGCATTCTCAAGTTCAACCCGATGATCGACGTCAGCCGCGACGCGCGGGACGCCTACATCCGCGAGCACGATCTGCCCTTCCATCCGCTGGTGCAGGAAGGCTACTCCTCGATCGGCTGCGTGCACTGCACGGTCAAGGGTGACGGTCGTGCTGGACGTTGGCAGGGCAAGCCGAAGACGGAGTGCGGGCTGCACCTCTAATTTGTACGCTATGCGCGTATGAATGAAGAATCCGCCGGCGTCCGCCTGGACAAGTGGCTCTGGGCGGCGCGCTTCTTCCGCACCCGCAGTCTCGCCCGCACCGCCATTGAGGCGGGGCACGTGCGCTATGACGAGCAGCGCCCCAAGGTCAGCAAGAATGTCCAGGTCGGCGCGCAGCTCCGCATTCGGCGGGGTCAGGAGGATT
>JALEHA010000232.1 GCA_022763315.1 Algiphilus sp. | reverse complement strand
CCTCGGCCTTAAGCCGATTTGTGCATCAGAGCCCTTGACACTAATAATTAGCTATCTATGTTTTTCCCGGCGATGGTTCCCCGGAAGAGGAGCCGGATTTCATCGCTGCATCAAACTGGAGGAAATTCATGTCACGGACAGCCAATTTGGTCGGCCCGCGTTCGCGGACCGGAATGGTGGTGCTTTGCCTCGCTCTGACCGCGGGCTTCGCCCCGCTCGCGTCGGCGCAGGAGCAGCCCGCCTTCAACGAACATGCGGGAACCCTGCCGGACGGGACGGCATGGCTGATCCGCGTGCCCGAGAACTGGAATGGTCGACTACTCAGGGATCTGGATTTCGCCAGCAACGTTTCGGTCGCGTCAGCGGTCCAGCGGTATGACGACCTGCTCGGTCGTGGCTATGCCTTCGCCGGGCTCGCCCGGCACCCGCTGCGCCTGTGGCAATACGATCCGCAGCGTGAAATCCTGAATCTACAAGCTGTTCAGGACATTTTCACGGACCTGGAGCGCGCTCCTGACATGGTGCTGCAATACGGCTGTTCTGGCGGAGGGCTCGACAGCCTCGCTTCGGCCGAGGATTACCCGGACAGGATCGACGGTGCCGCCGTGCTTGCCGCCCATACGCCGGTCTGGATCATGAGCAGTTTCCTGGATGGCTGGTTCGCCATGCAGACCCTGCTGGGCGAAAGCTATGAGGCCGCTGGGCACGGTCCGGCCAGCGATCTCGCCATCGTCGGCCTGCCCAATGCCGGAGCGGGTGGCGAGCGCAGCCTTGACGCGATCCGTGCGTCCTGGATGGCCGCCATCGAAACGGCGGGCGAAAGCCCGGAGGGCCGCGCGCGGCTGGCGCTTGCCTTCGCCATCGGACAGTGGTCGCCGTGGATGGTCGAGGGGACCGAACTACCCGACACCGCGGATGCCGGCGCCATGGCCGACATGATCGTGGCCTCGGCGCTGCGCATCGGCGGTAATGTTGGCGGGTCCTCGCGGCTTCTGTTCGAAAACGCCGCATCGGGGCAGCAACTTTCCGGGAACGAGGGGGTCGACTATGCCGCCTTCTACCAGAATGCCGCACCCGCGATGGCGCGGACGGTTGAGGCGCTCTACGAACAGGCCGGTTTGGACCTTCAGGCCGACATTGCCAGGATCGACGCCGCCCCCCGCATCGCGGCCTCGGATTATGCGCGCGATTTCTGGGCCGCAGACGGGCGCACGACGACCGGCGATCTGCAGGTTCCGGCGATCCGCATCCACATGCTGGGCGACTGGGCCATTCCCTACACGCTGATGGAAGGCTACGGCGCGCTGGTGCAGGAGCAGGGTACCGGCGATCTGTATCGGCAGTCGCTGGTCCAGGGCACGGGCCATTGCGAGTTCACGGCTGCCGAAAGCACGGCCATCGTCGAGACCCTGGTCGAACGGATCGAAACGGGCGCCTGGCCCGAGACATCGCCCGAGGCGCTGAACGCCGCAGCCGAGGCGCTGGAAACCGGGAGCGCCCCCCGGTTCATCGAACACGGTGATTGGCGCGTGGCAGCCTATAACCGGCCCTGGGTTCCGGCAGAATGAGCCGATGGGGAACTGGCGCTGCGCCGGTTCCCCCACAGGTCCGGTGGCGCAAGTCATTGGTGGACCGTCGCCAACGCGCAGTGGGCATCTCTGGCGAGGGCAAGTGTTCCCATGTCTGGACGACCCCTGCTGCGCAAGCTGGGAATTGACGCGCCTATGCCGAAAGCAGTCATGTCTACGGCCTTTGTGGTGCGGTCTAGCCGCTGGCCCAGATGAAGTCCGCGGATCGGGTCCCAATCAAAATTGCGCGCTTTCTGCGCCTTGACCCCCTGGGGTGTCCCGATCCCCGGTTCGACCGGTTTGTCATCTCTTCTCAGCTTCACGCATTCCGTCAGCGGTTCCGCGCTCAGGAGACAGGGGCCGCGTAGATCTCGTTGCGGCGCAGGAGCGCCCAAGCGATCCGGGCAGTCTTGTTGGCGAGCGCGACCGCAACGACTTTCGGTCGCTTGCGTGCTTTAAGCCCAAGCATCCAAGCCTTGCCGGCATCGCCCTGCCTTGCAAAGCGAAGCACCGCAGTCGCGCCGGAAACGAGCAGTCGCCGGATATATCCATCACCCTGCTTGCTGATCCCGGTCTGTCGATCCTTGCCACTGCTTGAGTTCGCCCGTGGCGTCAGGCCTAGCCAGGCCGCGAACTGTCGTGCCGAGCGGAACAGGCTCGGATCCGGAACATTTGCAGCAATTGCGCTGGCGGTGATCGGTCCGATACCGGGAATGGTCGCCAGTCGCCGGCTCGTCTCGTGCGTCCGGTGCCACTCGAGGATCCGTTTCTCCAGGGCCTCAGCCTGATCGGCAATCGCCTCCGCTTGGCAGATCAACGCATGGATGGCAGCCGCAGCATGGTCAGGCAACCGTTCCTGGTTCTCTCGGAAGTGGGTGTCGCCTTGCCCTTAAATCCGAGACACGGCGCGTTTTCCGGCCTTTCTTGCCCTTAAATTTGAGATGAGGTGGCTGAACCGCCGACGCGTAGTCGCATCCGCTGAGCAATCTGGTCGACGGTTGCAAGCAGTCGGGGCTCCTTATCGTAGGCGCGAAGCAGGGCAACTCGTGCGTAGACGTCGATGTCCATGCTGCACAACGCAGCCTTTACCAGTGGACGTGATTGGGCGGAGGCAATGGCGGCAAGGCAGAAGAGCCTTATGTTCGGGCGGGGGCTTTGAAGCGCGAAGAAAGGGTCTCCACATAAAGCTTTGAGTCCCATCGCGAAGGTGACCGCCCGCATGGCTCGGCGTAGTTGACGCGCGCTGCCCGACACCGCGACACGCTCCAGGATCCGTGCCCCCCGGCGGGCACGATCAACCAGCTTTTCGGAGACCGCTGCGCCATTTTGCCTGTCGGCCTTTGGAAGAAGCCGGGCACCACAAATCTGGCAGTCGAACGCCCAGGCCCTACGCCAGTGCCTGAGCTCAAGGCCGCCATCAGCGCAGCTTGTGCAAGCCTGGAACGGCACCTGTGCGGTCAACCGCATCTCTGCTTCCGGCATCGCCGCGAAAGTCATCGACGACACGAACGCTGGATCGAAGCGCGCCGCAACGGAAATCCTATCCGCGGCCAGCATGTCGAGATCAAAATCAAGGGCTGCAGCATATTTTGCGTCGATCCCGATATGGGCGAGCAGGTCTGCTACCTCGCAATGATTGGAAGCGGCCAGTCGCGATAACCAACCAGAAAGCAACTCGTCCGGCACTGGCGTCACCGATATCGGCAGCGGGATACACGTCACGCCCCAGATTTCTCGAGCCGTCGCTGAGCGTTTGCATGGCGCGACCAGACCGGTGTCCATTTTGCGATGGCATCATCAGTGACGCACTCGTCACCGCTGATGATCGCGTCGATGGACAGATCCTTGACCAAGGCAAAGATGCGGGACGTCACCCCGCCAGTTAATGCGAGGATCTGCTTGAGCGACCGCACTTGCAGATTGGATTTCTTCTCCAGCGGCATGGCCGCGATCAATGTCTGGATCATATCCGAAAACTCGGCATCATCGCGCCAATTCGGCAGGTGGTGTTCATCAAGCCGACGGGCCAGTTGGACATCGCCGCGAATGGCATCGACGGCTTCGCTGACACCGTAGCAGACCAAAGATGCCTCCAGCTCGTTGCTGAGATACCTCAAGACATTGAGGAACCGGCGCTGTTCCCTATGCGTGCCCGCAAGAAGGTTGTGGACTTCGTCGATCATGATCATCCGCAGCCCGAGGTCGCGCAAAAGGCCCACGACCCGAACTTCCAGCGAGGCAACACTCTGCGCCTTCAGGCTCAGCGTCGACGACGGGGCTCCGACGGCTGCGAGGATGTGCATATAGAACCGCCGCTCATCAGGAGCGGGTGGCGCCTGCAACAGAAGTAACGGGGTGTGGGTGACGCCCGACTCCGGATCATACTCCGGCGCATAGCGTCGCGACAGGTTGCGGGCGATCATTGTTTTGCCGATGCCGGACGCCCCATGCACCAGAAGGCCAGGCATGCGGGTCTGCCGCGACATCTCAATCAGACCATGCAGCCGGTCCAGCACTTGCTCCGCTCGGGGAAAGCCGATCCAGATGTCCGATTGAATGAGGGCGATGCGGCCGTCGTCTTCAGTTTCTGCCCTCAATTCACCAGCGCTCCACCTTGAACATGGGGCGCGATGGGCGTTGTTGCAGAAAGTCGGCCTGAGTTGTGAGTGCCCCTTTCCCATTCAGTTTCATGCCACGCGGACGACGTGGGCGGTGCCGAGCGCGTTGAAGCGATTGACAAGGGCGACCCGGATGTGGATTTCGGCGGTTTGGCGATCTGGATCCCGCGCGGCGATGCGCTCACCGAAGGCCTTCAGGCATCGCATCTTGGCCTCCACTCGGCTACGGGCGTGGTATCCGGTCCACCGCTTCCAGAATGCCCGACCGTAGTGACGCGTGGCGCGCAGGGTTTCGTTGCGCGCCTTGGCAGCCGGGCAGTCCTCTTTCCAAGCTCGACCGTTCCTTCGGGTCGGTATGATTGCCGTGCCACCGCGTGCGATGACGGCGCCGTGGCAGCGGCGGGTATCGTAGGCACCATCCGCGGTCACGGTGCCGATGTCCTCGTCCTCGGGGATCTGGCCCAACAGGTCCGGCAGGACTGGGCTGTCGCCTTCCCGGCTAGGGGTGAACTCGACGGCCCGGATATCCGAGGTGGCGATATCCATCGCCAGATGCACCTTGCGCCATTGGCGGCGGCCCTGAACGCCATGCTTGCGGGCCTGCCATTCGCCGTCGCCAAGAAACTTGATGCCGGTGCTGTCCACCAGAAGATTCAGCGGCCCTTCGGCACGGCGATAGGGGATCTGCACCTTGAGGGTCTTCTGTCTGCGGCACAGCGTCGAGTAGTCCGGAACGGGCCAGTCTAGCCCTGCCAGGCGCAGGAGGCTCGCGACCATTCCGGCTGTCTGCCTGAGCGGTAGCTTGAACAGAACCTTGAGCGACAGGCAAAACTGGATCGCGGCATTCGAAAAGACCGGCGGGCGCCCTGGGCGTCCCTCATGCGGCGCGTGCCAGGTCATCTCCTTGTCCAGCCAGATCAGCAGCGATCCGCGCTTCCTGAGCGCATCGTTGTAGCTGGACCAGTTCGTCGTGCGGTAGCGGGCGGGCTTGGGCTTGCTCATGCAGATCGTCTAACCGCATGGATTCCCGATGTGAATCCTTCACCGACTGAGTTCTGCAACAACGCCCAGTGCATCACCCAAAAAAAGGGAAACGACGCCAGACCGAGAAGCCTGACGCCGCGCTAGAAAAAAACCCCTGAACACGGTTCTTCTAGCGCAGTGTCCGAACCCCTGCAACCAGCAAAGTGTTTTTGCTGGCAAGAATGTTGTTTGCTCTCGACATGGCATCGTCTCTCTCAGGAGATACGACCATGGAACCAACGACTGGCCTGATCCTAAGGCGGATCACGCAGACAGACCTCTCTGTTTCGGCGCACAAACTGGCCACGCTCATCCTCGACGGAATTGCGTGGAAGGACGGGTATAACGGCCTGCCCCGCGGCACGGCTGCCTTCACCCTGTCCTCTCTGGCAGCGAAGATGGGCGTCTCGCGCCAGTACCTGAGCGTTCTGCTGAGTGAGCTTGAAACTTCTGAACTGAAGCTTGAGCGCGAGAAGTCGAACGGCAAGTTCGCCCCCTGGCTCTTCCGCTTCGCGGCCTTTGACGACGGCGAACAGACCCACGATCTCGTGTCAGACGGAGACGACACATCACTATCTAGAGAAGAATCTAACAAAACTATATTCACAGGACAGATCAACATTGACGGTTGCTCGAACGTGTTCCGAACATGCTGGGCCGAGCTGATCAAGGCCGCGAAGAGCGCCCTACCCTGCTGGAACGTCGATACGCAAGTGATCTGGGAACGCTTCCTTGCCTTCAACCGGGCCCGTGGGAACAGCAAGGTTCCGGCCGGTTTCCTGCTCGGCTTCATGCGCCGGTGGCGCACCTCGCTTGGAGAAGCGACGCGCCCACCGGCTCTCCCCGCACCACAGCCGGTTCAAGAGCCACGAGAGCGCGAGCTGCACGAACAGATCAAGGCTGCGCCAAGCTCGAACCGCCAGTTTCACGCGTCAGACCTGTGTCGCGTCATAGGGCAAGCGGCGTACGATGCGCGCATTGTCGCCGTGATCCGGCAGTTCGGTTGCCCGAGGTTCACTGCTACGCTTGCAGTCCACGGGCGTGCAGTCCTGGCGGGCGAAATCTCGCGGTGATGATGGATCGGGTGCCACAACTCTGGCCAGAACGTATTCAGTCAGGGCAGTTCTGGGATCAAAGCAGGTCGGCGAATTGCTCCAGGTCGGCAACCGTGGCGACCAACCCCTGCTGTGTCAGGATCGCGAGATACTCGTCGACGCTTTTGAGCGGATTCTTGAGGCGCGCGCGAACTTTCCGCAGCGCGGAACAGACCAGACCGGGCGCGAGAGACAGTTGGTTCCGGAAAAAGTCGTCAGGGTGTTGGGTCTCGATGCCAAAGGGCGCAAGTGCCGCTGGTGGGAAGTCCTTCAGGTTCTGCGTGACGATCGCGTCACAGCGCCCAACGATTGCCGCCGCCAGAACGTGCCGATCGTCAGGGTCCGGCAGTGTTAGGGCCGGCACCAATGCCTCGTAGCCGGTGACCAGACAGTCGCGTGTGGCCCTGTCCATCAAGTCGCGAGTTCGTTCCAGCGCGGCGCGCTCCCGATGAGGTTCATTGCGCAGAAGCGCATCAATCCACTCCCGATGGATATCGGCCGTCCACTTGGCCTTGAAAAGGTCTGTGACCGCCAACTGCATCAGTGCATCGCGCATCGGCGCGGGATAAAGGACGTTCGCATCGAACAGGACCGTGTACTGGCTCATTTCGAGCGGTAGCCCATGTCCTGCTCTTGAGCGTCGGCGGCCAGTTGATCGAGCGCAGCTTCACGCTCGGTATCGATCGCGGCCTTGTAGGACATCACGTCTTCCATGCGGACGCGGCGATGCTTGCCGACCTTCCGATGCGGTATGGCACCATCCTCGAGCAGCTTGATCAGGAACGGACGCGAGACGTTCAGAACCTCAGCGGCCTGTACGGTCGAGAGTTCGGCGTTCTCGGGGATGATGGTGACCCCCCGCCCCGCTGCCATCGCCTCGAGGATCTCCATGAGCAGCGATACGGCGCCCGCAGGAAGCTCGATCGGCTCCATCTGCTCGGAGTCCGTCACACGAAGTTTCAACGGCGCGCGCGCCTGGGCGAAGCGTGACAATGCCTGGCCAGAGACGCGCGCAATCGCTGCGTCCTGCGGCGTGGGCGGAAGATGTCGGTGTGCCAGCATGTTCATGGTGGTCTCCTCTCCGGTTTCTGTTCTCTACCACCATATATGAAATAAGTGCAACAAATGCATTAAGTGTTGGTGAGTTTCTGCGCGCCCTGCCGCGTGCTCGCGGTTATCGCTGCTGTCGAGTGAGCGGGTGAGACCCACGCTAACCTTCAGTTTGTCGCCTTCCACATCCTGAACCGCCCCTGTCCTGTCACCTCGCGGATCAGACCCCGCTCTTGCATCCATGCAAGGTTGCGCTGAACAGCGGCGCGACTGGCACTCGTCAGGGCCTGGGCCATTGGCGCAGAGACGAGCGGCCATTCGGTCAGCACTGCGCGCAAGGCCGGCGGCGTCCTGCCCGAGAGCAATGTCATTTCGGCTTCCGCCCGCGCCGACCATGCCTCGATATCGTCAAGGTGCCGCACCGCGGTCAGGCACGCGGCTTCCATCCCGTATAGCCAGCGTTCCAGACGTTCGAACGGTGAACCACCGGCTCGTAGTCCCCCTGCCCCGCCCATGGCCAGAGGCGTGAAGACTGCGCCTCTTCCATCGCTGGCCGCGATCCGCGCAGCTGCGACAGCCGCTTCCATACGGTCGTCGTGCTGCCCGAGCCCCGCGAGGCGCCAGAGGTGAAAGCCCGCGCAAGCGCGAGTGATCGGGTGCAGGTCCGTGGCCTGCCCCATCAGATCCAGCCAACCGCTCGCGCGATCCACGAACGGCTCGGTCTCATCACTGATGTTCTCGGGGTCGCGACGGTCGAGGAAGGCGGAAAGGTCCTGCTCCGGTCCCGGTCCACCCGTCAGTCGCCGAATCGCCCATCCGACTCGCGCCAGCGCCGCCGTGTCGTCCTGGACACCGGACAGGCGCAGCGAGATCCAGAGCGCCAGCCGGTCTTGGCTGATGCGGTCACCGGTGTGCCAGCTCAAATCTGCGGCCTCCATCAGCGCAAGCCGATGCCGCCATCCTTCCGGTCCGCGCTTCAACCGGTCGTCCAGCGCGCCGACGCGACCGGCCACACGGGCAAGACGCGCGGCCTGCCCGCCCTCTGCCTTCCGCCATTCGTCGAGGACCTCGGTTTCACGCGGTTCGGCCCGTGGTCCCGGCGGCAAATAGTCCGGCTCGTCGTCCATCGGACCGGGCAGAAACCACAGGTCGTCCTCAGACGCCTGTTCGACCTCCTCAGCATAAATGCCGAGCGCGTCGGATTCATCATACAATGCGGGGGTTCCAGGCCTCATATGCGCAAAATACAGCTATTTTGAGCTTTACCCAAGGGTTTTATCAGAGTGCGTTTGTACACCTTACATAGCACGCGCGCGCGATGGTCCGCGAGACCTCCCTGATCGCGCTCTGCGTATGGAAACCAAGGGCTTTCTGATGAACAGCGCCACAGAGCGCGCCCTTGCATTCATTTACAAACGGTCGATTG
>JALEHA010000231.1 GCA_022763315.1 Algiphilus sp. | reverse complement strand
TCATGCGCAGGGTCTGGTGCGTTTCGGCCAGACCCAGCTCCCACGGCGTGCCGGCGTACTTGACCGAGGTCAGCGGGCTGGCGCCGGTGCCGCCGTCGTAGCCGGAAATGGTGATGAAGTCGGCATAGGCCTTGGCCACACCGGCCGCGATCGTGCCCACGCCAGGGCCCGATACCAGCTTCACCGACACCATCGCCTCGGGATTGACCTGCTTGAGGTCGAAGATCAGCTGGGCGAGGTCTTCGATGGAGTAGATGTCGTGGTGCGGCGGCGGGCTGATCAGCGCCACGCCGGGCATGGAAAAGCGCAGCTTTGCGATGCGCGCATCCACCTTGTCGCCAGGCAGCTGACCCCCTTCGCCGGGCTTGGCGCCCTGCGCGATCTTGATCTGGATGACTTCGGCATTGACCAGATAGTGCGGTGTGACGCCGAAGCGGCCTGAGGCCACCTGCTTGATCTTGGAGGTGCGCTCGGTGCCGTAGCGTTCCGGATCCTCACCGCCTTCGCCCGAGTTGCTGCGACCGCCGATGCGGTTCATGGCGATGGCCAGCGCTTCATGCGCCTCCGGCGACAGCGCGCCCAGGCTCATGCCGGCGGAGTCGAAGCGGGTGAAGATGCGCTCCAGCGGCTCGACTTCGTCCAGCGCCAGCGGCTTGTCGGCCAGCTTGAGCTTGAACAGGTCGCGCACCGTGGCGACAGGGCGGTTGTTTACCAGCTCGGCGTACTCGCGGTACTTCTCGACATCACTGTTCTGCACGGCCTGGTGCAGCACGCCGATGACGTCCGGATTGTAGGCGTGGTACTCGGAATCGTGGACGTACTTGTACTGGCCACCCTGGTCGATGCGCTTGCGCGGATTCCAGGCGCGCCAGGCCAGCGCCGCCGTGTCGTTCTGGATATCGACGAAGCGCGTGCCCTCGATGCGGGAGATCGAGCCCGCGAAGCACTGCTCGACGACCTCGCTCGACAGGCCCACGATCTCGAACAACTGGGCACCGCGATAGCTCGCGACCGTCGAAATGCCCATCTTCGACATGATCTTGTACAGGCCCTTGTTGATGCCCTTGCGGTAGGCGCGCGCCAGGTCGACGTCTTCGCGTCCCTGGATTTCACCGCGCGCGCGCAGGTCGTAGAGCGAGGCGTAGGCCAGGTACGGATAGATGCAGGAGGCGCCGTAGCCGAGCAGGCAGGCGAAGTGATGCGGATCGCGCGCGGTGGCGGTTTCCACGATCAGGTTGCAGTCGGTGCGCAGGCCTTCCTGGATGAGGCGGTTGTGCACAGCCCCCGTGGCCAACATGGCATGAATGGGCAACTTCTCGCGGCCGACGCCGCGGTCGGACAGCACCAGAATCACCTTGCCCTTGCGTACGGCTTCCACCGCACGCTCACAGACATCGGCGATAGCGCTCGACAGATCGGTGGTCTTGGGGTCGAAGTTCAGATCGATGATCTGATGCGCGTAGTCCGCATTGTCCGCGCCGAGAGCGAGCATCTGCTTGAACTTGCCTTCGGACAGCACTGGCGAATCCACCAGCAGGCGCGAGGCGCCCTCGGCGGTCTCGTCGAAAACGCCACTCTCGACGCCCAGCTGGCATTCCAGCGACATCACGATCTGCTCGCGCAGCGGGTCGATGGGCGGGTTGGTGACCTGCGCGAAGACCTGGCGGAAGTAGTCGTACAGCGAGCGCTGGCGCTCGGAGAGCACCGCCATCGGGGTGTCGTCGCCCATGGAGCCGATGGCCTCGGCGCCGGCTTCGGCCAGCACGCGCACCACCTGTTCGCGCTCCTCGTAGGTCAGGTTGAACAGCTTCTGATAGATGGCCACCGATTCGGAGCTGATGCGATCGAGCAGTTCCGGGCTGTCGGCCAGGCGCGCCTGCAACCGCTGCACGTTGTTGCGCAGCCAGTCCTTGTAGGGCGCACGCTGGGCCAGCTTGGCGTCGATATCCTCGGGCTGGAGGATCTCGCCGTTGGTGGTGTCGACCGCGATCATCTGGCCAGGGCGCAGACGGCCCTTCTCGACCACGTCTTCGGGCTGGTAGTCCCAGACGCCGACTTCCGAGGCCAGTGTGATGTGGCGATCCCGGGTGATGACGTAGCGCGCCGGGCGCAGACCGTTGCGGTCCAGGCAGCAGGCCGCATAGCGACCGTCGGTCAGCACCACGCCGGCTGGGCCGTCCCAGGGCTCGAGGTTCATCGAGCTGTATTCGAAGAAGGCGCGGACATTCGGGTCGAGGTGCTCGACGTTCTGCCATGCCGGCGGGATCAGCGCGCGCATGGCGGCGAAGACATCCTTGCCACCGGCCAGCAGCACTTCCAGCATGTTGTCGAGCGATTCGGAATCCGAACCGGTCTGACCGACCAGCGGCGTGATGTCGTCGACCTCGCCCAGCGCTTCGCAGGCGAATTTCTTGGCGCGCGCCACCGCCCACTTGCGGTTGCCCTGAATGGTGTTGATTTCGCCGTTGTGGGCGAGGAAGCGGAAGGGCTGCGCCAGCTTCCAGCGCGGCATGGTGTTGGTCGAGAAGCGCTGATGGAAGACGCAGATCGCGGTTTCCAGCTTCGGATTCGACAGGTCCTGGTAGAAGGCCGGCAGATGCTCCGGCATGACCAGGCCCTTGTAGACCAGGGCGTGGGCCGACAGATGGGTGATGTAGAAATCCTCATCACCGAGCGAGGCCATGTGGCGCTCGGCGCTGCGCCGCGCCTTGAACAGCCGCACCTCGAAGCTGCGGTCTTCCATCGCCTCGGCGGGCACGACGAAGACCTGCTCGATGGCGGGCAGGCTGTTCAGCGCCTCTTCGCCGCACACGCTCGGGTCGGTGGGGACTTCACGCCAACCGGCAACCTGCAGGCCGTAGCGTGCGGCCCCTTCCTCGATGACCTGACGCTGGGTGGCGCGCGTGGCCTCGTCGGTGGCGAGGAAGACATTGCCGGCGGCGTATTGCTTGCCCAGCGTGATGCCGAGTCGCTCGGCTTCGGCACGCAGGAAGGAATCCGGTTTGCGCATGAGCAGGCCGCAGCCGTCGCCGGTCTTGCCGTCGGCGGCAATGGCGCCACGATGGGTCATTCTCGCCAGCGCGGTGATGGCGGTCTCGACCAGCCAATGGCTGGTCTGCCCATCCATGTTCGCGATCAGGCCGAAACCGCAGTTGTCGTGCTCGAAGGCGGGGTTGTAAAGGCCGCGAGCGGGGGTCTGCATCGACATAAGCCAATCCATGTAAGAGACGCATGGAAGCCGCGGCGGCGACACTTACCCGCGACGCGCCATCGGCTCAAGATGGGCGCCCAAATCGGGATCAGACGTCGGTACTCGCCGCAGCGCGACCGGCGACTATCAACCAGTGGGCAGGGCCTGTCAAGGCTTGTGCCGCTGTCGACAACTCGCCGGATGTGCCCTTACCGAAGGCACACGACCCCCATTATCGCTTTTTCTCAGTCCACCTGCCTGAGGTTGAACAAGGATCCATGGGCATGGAGGGCGTAGCGGTCGGTCATGCCGGCGATGTAGTCGGCCACGGCGCGGGCGCTGCCGGCGTCGCCCTCGGCTTCACGCCCTGCCGCTGCGCGTGCCTGATGCTCGGGCGGCAGCAGCAGCGGATCGTCGAGCAGGACCTCGAACAGGTCGCGCACCACGCGCTGCGCCTTGCGTGTCATGCGATAGACGCGATGATGGCGATAGACGCGCCGATACAGGAAGCGCTTGAGCTCGGTGGCCTGCGCCCGCATCTCGTTGGAAAAGGCCACGATGGGCCGGGACTGGGCGCGTGCGGCGTCGGCATCGGCAGGCGCGACTTCGGCCAGACGCGCCTCGGTGGCGGCACGAAGGTCGTCCACCAGCAGCGTGATCAGCCGCCGGATGACTTCGTGCTGGCGCTGACGGGGCGTGGCATCGGGATGGCGGCTGCGCACGGCCGCCAGCGGCTTGGCCACCAACGGCAGCGCCTCAAGCTCGTCCAGGCTGATCAGGCCGGCGCGGATACCGTCGTCGATGTCGTGATTGTTGTAGGCGATTTCGTCGGCCAGATTGGCCAGCTGCGCTTCCAGGCTGGGCTGGGTGCCGTCGAGAAAGCGGCGACCAAGGTCCCCAAGCTCGCGTGCACGCGCCTTCGAGCAGTGCTTGAGGATGCCTTCGCGAGTCTCGAAGGTGAGATTGAGGCCGCGGAAGTCCGCGTACTTGTCTTCCAGTTCATCCACCACGCGCAGCGACTGCAGGTTGTGCTCGAAACCCCCGTAGTCGCGCATGCACTGGTTGAGCGCATCCTGACCGGCATGCCCAAAGGGCGTATGGCCGAGGTCATGGGCGAGGCAGATGGCCTCCACCAGATCCTCGTTGAGCGAGAGCGAGCGCGCCAGGCTGCGCGCGATCTGCGCGACTTCCAGGGAGTGCGTCAGCCGGGTGCGGAACCAGTCACCCTCGTGGTTGAGGAAGACCTGCGTCTTGTATTCCAGCCGGCGGAAGGCGCCGCTGTGTACGATGCGGTCGCGATCCCGCTGGTAGTCACTGCGCCCGCTCGGCGCGTCCTCAGGGTAGCGACGACCGCGCGTGTGGGTGGAATCGGAAGCCCAGGGCGCGAGCTGCATCAGGCCGCGTCAGTGGCGCAGTGGGCCTGCAGCAATTCGTCGAGCTGCTCCGGCGCCACTTCGGCGGTGACCAGCGCCTCCCCCAATCGCCGCAGCAGGACGAAGCGAATCCGCCCGGCGGCCACCTTCTTGTCGTGGGCCATGTGGCGCAGGAAATCCTCCGGCGTCATGCCTTCCGGCACCTCGGTGGGCAACTCGGCGGCGCGGATGAGTGCATGCACCCGCTGCAGGTCCGCTTGCGCCAGCCAGCCCAGGCGCTGCGAGAGATCCGCCGCCATGTACAGACCGATGGCGACCGCCTCGCCGTGCAGGTAACGTGCGTAGTCGGTATGCGTTTCGATGGCGTGGGCAAAGGTATGGCCCAGATTGAGCAGCGCGCGGCGGCCGGATTCGCGCTCGTCGGCAGCCACGATCTGTGCCTTCATGCCGCAGCAGCGCTCCACCACGTCGGTGATGCGCTGGGCATCGAGGGCGAGCAGGCGCGGCATATTGCCCTCGAGCCAGGCAAAGAACTCAGTGTCGCCGAGCATGCCGTACTTGATGACCTCGGCGATGCCGGCACGGAATTCACGCGCCGGCAAGGTGGACAGGGTGTCGCTGTCGGCGATCACCAGTCGCGGCTGATGGAAGGCGCCGATGAGATTCTTGCCGCGGGCGTGATTGACCCCGGTCTTGCCGCCCACACTGGAATCGACCTGGGCGAGCAGCGTGGTGGGCACCTGCACGAAATCGATGCCGCGCAGATAGATGGCCGCCACGAATCCGGCCAGATCACCAATGACGCCGCCACCAAGCGCCACCAAGGCGGCGTCGCGCGGAGTGTGCGTCTCCAGCAGCCAATCGAGACAGGCGCTCACCTGGTGCATTGATTTGCTCGCCTCGCCCGGCGTGACGATGCGCACGTGCTCGGGCGCGATGCCGAGGCGCGCCACCAGCGGCTTGAGCCAGTCGCGGGCCACGTTCTCATCACACAGCAGGCGCAGCGGCCGATCGCAGACCTCGCGCCACACGGCGGCGTCCGCAATCAGGTCGTTGCCAATGCGGATCGGATAGGAACGGGCACCCAGCTCGACCTGCAGCTGGCGCGTGCCGTGACGACGCGTGGAAGCAGTCACGATTCAGCAGTCTCCTTGCGCAAATTGCGAAAAATCTCCTGCGCCAGGGCGCGGGTGTTGCGTCCATCGGTCTTCACGATGCGATGGGCGATCTCACGATACAGCGGATCCCGTTCGGCCAGCAGCCGCTCCAGCGTGGCCCTGCGATCCCCCGAGCGCAGCAGTGGGCGATGGCTGCTGCGCGCGGTGCGCCGCAGCTGCTGATCCACCGAAGCGTGGAGGTAGATCACCAGGCCCTTGTCGTGCAGACGGCGGCGCGTGTCGGCGTTGAGCACCGCGCCCCCGCCGGTGGCCACCACCACGCCTTCACGCTCGGCGAGCTCCGCGAGGACGTCGTGCTCGCGCCTGCGGAAGCCAGCCTCGCCCTCCTTCTCGAAGATGAAGGGAATATCGACGCCGGTGCGGCGCTCGATTTCGTGATCGCTATCGACGAATTCCATGCGACTGAGCGCGGCCAGCCGGCGGCCCAGCGTGGTCTTGCCCGAGCCCATCGGCCCGACGAGGAAGATGCGCCTGTGGAGCGCGGCGCGAGGCGGCCGCTCCTCTCGCGGCTTGCGGCGCTGCAGGAGGCGGAATGGGGGTCGGACAGACACGATCATGGCGCGGACCAATCAGACCCGCAGTATATCGGCTGCCCGCTTGAAGCCCCTTTGCGTTGCGCCTAGTCGTTCGTGTCGCCGATGCTCAGACCTTCGGCCAGGATCTTGGGCGTGACAAAAACCAACAATTCCCGCTGGCTGCGCATGTTCGCTTCGCGACGGAACAGACGACCGATGATCGGGATGTCGCCAAGCAGCGGCACCTTGAAGACGTTTTCCGTCTTTTCCGACTGGTAGGCGCCGCCCAGCACGAGGGTCTCGCCGGTACGCACCAGCACTCGGGTGGACACCTCGCGGGTGGCGATGGCGGGGTTGCCGTCGGCGTTCACCTGGGTGAAATCGGGTTCGTTACGGGTCACGAAGAGATTGAGGAAAACGCCGTCGTCGGGCGTGATCTCGGGGGTCACACGCAGTTCAAGCAGCGCATCCACGAACTCGGTGGTGGTGGAATTGGCGTCTTGCTGACTGCGCGTGGTGATCGGCACCTGCAGGCCCTGCTTGATGGTGGCTTCGCTGCGGTCGGCGGTCACCACGCGCGGCGTGGAAACGAGTTCGCCACGCCCTTCGCTTTGCATCGCCGACAATTCGAGGTCGACCAGGAAGTCGCTGCCCAGCACCGCAAGCCCGAAGCGACCGGTCGGGTCGGGCACCGGCAGACGAACGCCGAGGCGATCCGACAGGGTCGGGATGCCGCCGTTGATCACGGCATCGGCGCCGGCCGCAGAGCCGCTGGCTCCAATGGTGACGTCGCCACTGGTGCCGATACTGGTGAAGCCCGCCTGCACGCCAAGCTCTTTCTGGAAGTCGTCATTGACGATGGCGATGCGGGATTCGATCAAGACCTGGCGCACCGGCACGTCGAGCCGGCTCACCAGCCGGCGAATGGCGTCCAGATTGCTGCGCGCCTCCTGCACGATCAGCGTATTGGTGCGCTCATCCACCGTGATCTTGCCGCGCCGGCTGAGCAACTCGGATTCGGTGCCGACATTGCCGCCGCTGGCCGTCCCACCCCCGGTCTGCTGGGAGGCCTCGCGAATGATGGCGGCGAGTTCCGTGGCGCGGGAATAGTTGACCTGGATCACTTCGGTGCGCAGCGGCGCCAGTTCCGCGCGCGCCTGCCGGGCTTCGCGCGCTTCCTCGGCGCGGTCGGAAATTTCCTCGTTGGGCGCCACCAGCATGACGTTGCCTTGCTGCTCCATGCCCAGGCCCTGCTGGCGCAGCACGATATCGAGCGCCTGATCCCACGGCACGTTGTCGAGCCGCAAGGTCATGCTGCCGTCGACCGTATCGGAGACCACCAGATTGACCTCGGCGACGTCGGCGATGATCTGCAATAGGGCGCGCACTTCCACGTCCTGGAAGGACAGCGAGACACGTTCCCCGTCGAAACTCGGTTCTGTGGCGTCGCGCTCAGCCTCGGCCTGCATCGATAGCGGCTTGAGCTCGATCGTGTATTGCGTACCGGCCTGGTAGGCGACCTGTTCGAAGCGCGCATCGTCGACCGGGATCACGACCAGCTCGCTGTCATCGCCTTTGGGTCGCAGGTCGATGAATTTGACCGGCGTGGCGAAGTCGAGCACGTCCAGCCGCTGATACAGGCTTCCCTTGGCGCCGGCATCGCGGAAGAGGGCGACGACGCGGCCGCCGGATTCCCGCGTCGAGATGCGGGTGTCGGCGCGGTTCAGGTCGACGATGACACGGCCGCCGCCGTCCTCGCTGCGGCGAAAATCGACGGCGCGGATGCGGGTGGGCTGGGTCGCGGCTGGCGCTGAGGCGTCCGGGCGCGCTGCGCTGGCCACGGGGGCGTCGCCCGCGCCTTCGGCATTGATCAGGATGACCAGCGCATTGCCGTCGCGCTGCAGACGGTAGGGCAGCGCCTCGGTCAGCTCGACCACGGCACGGGTCCGACCCTGCGCCTCGGCCAGCGCCAGCGACCGGGTCGCCCCGATGTTGATCGGATGAACCCGCTTGGTTTCGGGAGCAATGCCGGTCTGCGGCAGGTCGATGGATAGGCGCGCCGGCTGTTCCACGAAGAAGCTGCGCGGCTCCGGCGCCGGCCCGTCGAGGTTCACGGTGATACGTACGGCATTGGTGCCGAGCGCGACATGCTCGACCGATTGCACGCTGGGCGTGTCCTGCGCCTGGACGGCACCTGCCAGCAGCACGGCCAGCAGGCCGATGGCCCACCGGGTCCGGTGCTGTGCGTGAGGGTGTCGGTACATGGCTACGGTCTCCTGCAAAATTCGTTCACTCGGCCAGCGGAATGGTGGCGGGCCGTTCGGTCCAGCCGCCAAAACCGTCGGGCACGATTTCGAGCAGCTGCACTTCGGTGGATGTAATGGCCGTGATGCGGCCGTAGTTCTGTCCGGCATAGGCTCCCGCGGGGACACGATGAATCACGCCCTCGGGGTCGCGGATCAGCGCGTAGCGTATGCCGGCCTTGGTCACGACACCCACCATGCGCAAGGCGTCGAGCGGGTAGGCCTCGAGCGGTTCGCGCGGCCGATTCTGGTCGGGACGCAAGTCGTCATTGCGATTGCCGGCGTTGAGCTCGGGCTCGATCGGGATGAAGGGATTGCGTCGTCCCAGCTCGCGATAGGCGTAGGGCTCGTAGGTTTTTGGTTCTGGCAGCGGCTCCAGGGGCTGCGCCGGTCGGGCCTTGATGCGCTCGATGTAGCTACGCAGATCATCGCGGCCGTCGTCGCAGGCGCTCAGGCCGAGGGCGAGCAGCACGGCGGCGAGCAGACGCCATACGGAAGTCGCAGACGGGGATGTCATCGCCGCCCCCGATTGCTACTACGCGACACCTCTTCATCGTCGAGATA
Source organism: Algiphilus sp. (assembly GCA_022763315.1). Taxonomy (GTDB): domain Bacteria; phylum Pseudomonadota; class Gammaproteobacteria; order Nevskiales; family Nevskiaceae; genus Algiphilus. The sequence continues at coordinate 19,442 of JALEHA010000231.1, read as the reverse complement.
GCGGTAGGTCTTGGCCGTGGCGGACATGCGCAGATCGCGCGCGCCGTCTTCGCCCGGCGCCCGACCATCCACCGGTGCCAGCGTGATGTCCTCCACCGTGACGATGCGGGACAGCGAGGCGATGTCGGAGACGAAGCGGGCGATATCGTGGAAATCGCCGACCACGACGATGCGATTCGGCAGTTCGGCGTAGAAGTCGCGGATGATCTCGTTCTGCGGCTCGAAAATTTCTTCTTCCAGGTTATTGGCGCTGCGTGTCTGTGAAATGTCGTTCAGCAGATTGGCCACCTCGGCCCGGCCGGGCAGCTGACGCAGCATCTGACCAAACTCGCGCTCCATGACCTTGAGGCGGGCGCGATAGTCGTCGAGGGCCGCGGCGCGGCGCTGCTTCTTCTCGAAGCTGGCGCGCAGCTCCTGCTCGGTCTGCGCGGCGCGCGCCGCGCGCTCGTACTGATCCTTGATCAGGAACCAGTAGCTGCCACCGATGATGGCGATGACCAGCAGCACCGCGGTGAAGCCGCGCACCCAGTCCGGCCAGGCCCCCGGGTTCTGCACATCGAGGGTCTGCAGTTCCTGGAAGCGCGCACGTAGATCAATCGCCATTGCCGCCTCCCGTGCCGCCGTCTTCCGGCGGCTTGCGCAGCGCGCGTACCTGCAGCGTGAACTCTGACAGGCGCAGGCGGCCCTGCTCGCGGCTGCGAATCACGATCAGGCGCGGATTCTCGAACCACAGCGAAGCTTCGAGATTCTTCATGTACTGCGAAACGCGCGCGTTGGATTCGGCCACACCTTCGAGCTGAACCTGCTCCTCGTTCTGGTTGGCGCGGTTGAGATGCACTCCCTCGGGCAAGGTGGCGACCAGTTCATCGAAGAGATGCACGCTGGCCGAGCGCGACGCCTGCAGGGATTCGATGACTTCCATGCGCGCCAGCAGATTGTCCTGCACCTTTTCCAGATCGGCGATTTCCTTGATCTGCTCGTCGAGCGCCTTGATCTCGCTCCGCAGCAGATCATTGCGCCCTTCCTGCTCTTCGCGCACGCCACTGGCTTGCATGTACCACACCAGGACGATGGCGATACCGACGGCGGCGGCGGCCACCATCTGGCGTTTGAAGTCCTGGAGGCGGCGTTCACGACGCGCGGTTCGCCAGTCCAGAAGATTGATATGCGTTCCCACGGCGAATCCTTAGCGCGGCGCGTCGAAAGTGCGGGAGGCCAGACCCAGTGCCAGCAACAGCGCGCACTCGTTCTGCTCGAGGGTCGTCTTCTTCAACTGGCGCGCCATCTTCATGGTGCTCAGCGGCAGGGCGCGCTCCACCGGAATCTGCAGCCTCAGTGCAAAGCGCTCGGCCATGCCGTTGAGATAGGCGCTGCCTCCGGCGACCAGCAACTGATCGATCTGATGGGTGACCTGGCCGCCCGAGAAGAACATCTGGAAGCTGCGGTCGATCTGCACTGCCAGCTCATCCAGAAAGGGCTGCAGGATCGTGGTCTCGAAATCCTCGGGCAGACCGCCTTCCTTCTTGGCGCGCGCCGCGTCGGCGATGTCCATGTCATAGGCGCGCGCGATCTCCTCGGTCAGCATGCGCCCGCCAATATTGTGTTCGCGCGAGAAAATGCTGTCACCGTTGTGCAGCACATTGATCTGCATGGTGGTGTTGCCGATATCGGCTACCGCAACCGTGCAGTCCTTGCCGTGATTCGGCATCTGGCCGCGCAGGAAGGTGCAGGCGTTTTCCAGCGCGAAGGGTTCGGCGTCCACCACGGCGGGCACCAGTTCCGCCAACTCCAGTACCCGGGTCAGATTGTCGACCTGATCGCGGCGACAGGCGGCCAGCAACACATCCAGGGCATCGGGATCCGACGCGCTGGGGCCGATGACTTCGAAGTCGAGGCTCACCTCCGAAATCGGATAGGGGATGTACTGATCGGCCTCGACGGCGATCTGCTCCTCCATATCCGACTCGTTCATCGAGGCCGGCATCGGGATGACTTTGGAAATGACCGAAGCGCCCGGCACGGCCATGGCGACGCGTCGCGTCTTGGTGTGTGCACGCTGAACCGCGCGGCGGATGGCGGCAGCCAGCGCTTCAGGCTCGTTGATCTGACGATCGACGATGGCACCCTCGGGCACCGGCTCTACGGCGAAGGCAACAACTTCCGGATTGTCGAAGTCGCCGGACAGCTCGACCAGCTTGATCGCTGACGCGCTGACATCCACGCCAACGAGCGGCTGGCTCCTACGCTTCAACAGCGACGACAAAACGCCCATGGTGGCCCCAGATTGCTCCCGCTGCACATGACGGCGCACGCCCTGGACAGCCTGTGTTCGTTAATATAACGCGGGCAATGCTGGATGCAACACTAGATGTTCATCCCAAATTACTGATATCTAAGCCCGATAACCGGCTCATTCGACTAGGTCCGCCGGTCGAAAGCCGCCGCAAAGCCCCGACACCCATGTCTCTCCCCGCCCGCGTCGCCCTGCGACTGGCCATCGTTCTGGCCCTTGTATTGATCGCCGGCGCGCTATTCACGGTGGCCGCCTTCTTCACGGCACGCGCGGTCTATGAACCGCAATTGCCGCCGGTGGAAGCGGTCCGCGAATTGCCGCTGCAGGTGCCGCTGCGTATCTACAGCCGAGACGGCAAGCTCATCGGCGAGTTCGGCACCCAGCGACGCATTCCACTGGCCTACGACGAGATGCCGGAGCAGCTCATTAATGCCTTCATCGCCGCCGAAGACGCGCGGTATTTTGTGCATCCTGGGGTGGATTGGCGCGGCATTCTGCGCGCGGCAGTGAATCTGGCGATGACCGGTGAGCGTTCCCAGGGGGGCAGCACCATCACCATGCAGTTGGCGCGCAACTATTTTCTGACGCGCGAGCGCACCTACGACCGCAAGATTCGCGAGATCTTCCTGGCGCTGCGCATGGAAGAGGTGCTCAGCAAGCAGCAGATCATGGAGAGCTATCTCAACAAGATCTATCTGGGCGAGCGCGCCTACGGCGTGGGCGCTGCCGCGCGGGTGTATTTCGGCGTGCCGGTCGAGGAACTGAGCCTGTCGCAGATGGCGGTCCTGGCCGGTCTGCCCAAAGCGCCCTCGCGCGACAACCCCGCCAACAATCCGGATCGCGCCCGCGAACGGCGCGACTATGTGCTGGGCCGGATGCTCGCTCTCGACTTCATCGACCAGGAGCGCTACCAGGCGGCACGCGAGGAGGCCATCCTCGTCACCCCGGAGGAATACACCGTCGAGCTCGACGCGCACTATGTCGCCGAGATGGTCCGTCAGGAGATGGTCGCGCGCTATGGCGAAGCGGTCTACGAAGACGGCTATGAAGTGGTGACCACCATTGATAGCGCCGAGCAGATCGCGGCGGTGAAGGCCGTGCGCAGCAACCTGCGCCAGCACAGCGCGCGCACCGGCTACAGCGTCGACCGCCCACGCGTGCCCGAAGCGGTGCGCACTGCGCTGCATGGCGACAAGCTGCCACAGTCAGCGGTGGCCGCCATTCGTGAGTTGGCGCCGCTGGCCGGCCTAGTACGTGCCGTGGTGCGCCGTCACGAGGCGGAGGGCATGGCGCTGTTTATTGAAGACGGTCAGCCGGTGCGGCTGACGGCGGACAGCTACAGCTGGGCCGAATTCGGCAGCCAGCGGCTGCAGCCCGGGGCACTGGTCTATGTGCGCGACGCCGCCGGCAACGAGGGCGCCGCGCCGCTGCCTGAGAATCATCGCCCTGACTGGCAGCTGGCGGCCGAGCCCAAGGCCGAGTCCGCGCTCGTTGCGCTGTCGCCGCAAACGGGTGCGATCCGCGCGCTGGTTGGCGGTTATGACTTTTTCAACGGCCGCTTCAACCGCGTCACGCAGGCGGAACGGCAACCCGGCAGCGCCATGAAGCCGATCATCTATGCCGCCGCCTTCGATCAGGGCTATACGCCGGCATCCGTGATCATCGATGCCCCCATCGTGATGGAGGACTACGCGCTCGAGGACAAATGGCGACCGCGCAATTACTCGGGCAAGTTCTACGGGCCGACTCGCCTGCGCGAAGGGCTGGTGCACTCGCGCAACATCGTATCGATCAAGCTGCTGCGCGCCATCGGGGTCGAGACCGGACGCGACTATGCCACCCGCTTTGGCCTGCCCGAAGCGCGCATGCCGAACAACCTTTCCCTGGCGCTGGGGAGCCCCGTGTTCACCCCACTGGAAATGGCGCGCGCCTTTGCCGTCTTCGCCAACGGCGGGCATTTGGTGACGCCCTATTTCATCGCCGAGATTCGCGAGGCCGCTGGCGAAACGCTGGAAAGCGCGGAATCAGCACCGCTGTGCGAGAACCCTCAGCCCGCGTACTTCGAGACCCTGGTCGAGACCCCACTGCCGGAAATGGACCCGGCGACACCGGGCGCGGTAGAGCCTGCGTTGACGCCCTTGCCGGCACCGGAGCCGACCGAGGCTAGCGATCAAGCGCGCCCCGACTGCAGCCCGCGCACCGTAAATCCCCGCGTGGCCTGGATGCTCTCCGACATGATGCGCGACGTTGCCAGCCGCGGTACGGGCGCCCGTGCCGGCCGCGAGCTGGGCCGTCGCGACATTGCCGGCAAGACCGGCACCACCAACGACGAAGCCGATGCCTGGTTTGTCGGCTACCAGCGCGAAGTGGCCACGGCCGTGTGGATGGGCTATGACCAGCCCCAGCGGCTAGGCTACGGCGAAGGCGGCTCGCGCGCTGCATTGCCGGTATGGATTGACTTCATGCGCACGGCGCTGGCCGGCGTGGACGAGGGCATTCCGTCGCGCCCGCCGGGATTGACCGATGTGCGTGTCGACCCCGAGAGTGGCTTGCTGGCACATCCGGAGTCCACGGAGGTGGTCTTTGAAACCCTGCCCGAGGAGCTCATCCCACGCATGGAAGCGCAGCGCCAGGAGCAGCGAGACGACAGCTCGGCGCTGGACGCGCTGTACTGATTCCTGATCAGAGATTGACGAAGGCAAGGCGGGCTACGTACTTTTGCTGCCACATACCTTGGAGCGCGCCGAGCCATGGGGAAGCGATCTGCCGCCCTTGAAGGTCACGACCTGGTACGAGAAGCTGCGCGCATCCTGTGCGAGGAGCAGCTGACCGACTACCGCCTCGCCAAGCAGAAGGCCTCGCGTCGTCTCGGGCTGAGTGTGCACACCGCGATGCCCTCCAACGCCGACATCCAGGCCGCGGTGCTCGAATACCAGCAGCTCTTCGGCGGCGCGCCCTACACCCGGCACCTGCAGCGCCTGCGGCGTACCGCCCTGCAAGCCATGGACATGCTGGCCCCCTTCGCCCCACGCATGGTGGGCGCGGCCGCCACCGGTGCCGCCCATCCGGGGCATCGTCTGCAGCTGCACTGCTTTACCGACGCGCCTGAGGATCTCGACATCTTCTGCATGGAGCGCGGCATCGACTTCGATACCGGCGAACGGCGCTATCGCTTCGCCGACGGACGCACGCGCGATATCCCCATGCTCAGTTTCCAGGCCGGTGATGTGGGCGTGGACGTCGCCATCTTTTCGGAGTTGGGCCGGCGTCAGGTGCCACTTTCACCGACCGACGGGCAGCCGGTGAAGCGGCTGGACCGCGACCATGTGCAGGCCCTGCTTGCAGCCACCTCCGACGACGACGAGTCTTCGCCGCCGCCGCGTCGCGTCGCCTGAAGCGCCTGCCCTAGGTGGCAGGGCGCGTCAGGGTGAGCTGCATCAGATCGATGGAGCCGGTCTCGAAGCCGCACTCGCAGTAGGCAAGGTAATAGCGCCACATGCGCAGGAAGCGCTGGTCGAAGGTCTTGACGATGTCATTGGCGCAGCCCATGACGTTGCGATGCCAGATCGCCAAGGTGCGCGCATAGTCACTGCCATAGAAGCGCGCATCGGAACTCTGCAGGCCGGCGTCTTCGGCGATGGCGCGGAATCGCTCCGGGGGGCACAGCATGCCGCCGGGAAAGATGTACTTCTGGATGAAGTCGCGTTTGCGCCGGTAGCTGTCAAAGATGTCCGGGTTGATCGTGATGCCCTGGATGGCGGCGCGTCCGCCCGGCACCAGCAGGCTATGGATGGCGTCCAGATAGCCTTTCCAGTGGTTCTCGCCCACGGCCTCGTACATCTCGATGGACGCCAGACGGTCGTAGCGGCCGGCGTGGTCGCGATAATCTTGCAGGAGGAAGCGGACGCGATCAGCTACACCGGCGTCACGTGCGCGGGCGCGGGCCTCTTCGAGTTGCTCGGTGGACAGCGTCAAACCGGTGACACGGCAGCCATACTGCTGCGCGCACCAGATGGCGAAGCCACCCCAGCCGGACCCGATTTCCAGCATGTGGTGCCCGGGCTGTAGATCCAGGCGCTCGGCCAGGTGGCGGAACTTGTTGATCTGTGCCTCGCGCAGCGTCTGGTTCTCATCGGCGAAGACGGCGCTGGAATAGGCCATGGTGTTGTCCAACCAGAGCCGATAAAAAGCATTGCCGAGATCGTAATGATGCGCGATGTTGTCGCGCGCCTTCGACTGGCGCAGGCGCAGGCGGTGCTGGATGAAACCAGCCAGCTGTCCGATGGGGTTCTTGCGATAGGGCCCCTTGTAATGCGGCTCGTTGAGATACAGCACGCGCAGCAGCGCAGTGAGATCCGGAGAATCCCAGCAGCCGGCCATGTAGGCCTCGCCGAAACCGACTTCGCCGCCGCGCAGCACATGACGGATGATGTCGGCGCGCTTGACGTGCAGCACGCCGTGCGGCCCCTCTTCGCTGCCGGCGAAGTGGCGGCTGGAGCCATCGGGCAGCGTCAGGTCCAGGCTGCCGACACGCAGGCCGCCCAACATGTATACCAGCAGGCGAAGCCCCGGTGTCAGCCGGGTCAAGGGCTGGGTGGTGCTCTGCATCGGTTCGGTGAGCACGCGCATCAGCGGCTCTTCGCGTCGGTCTTGCGATCGCGACTGGTGACGGGGCATCAGTGGGACTCCTGTATCGGCGGTTCAGGTTTGGGGTGATAGCGGGCGCCGCGCAACCAGATCTTCAAGGCCTGCCAGTGAATCGCGGCAACGACCTTCAGGGTGGCCCAGGGCATGCGTGCAACCGACAGCGCGATGCTGCGGCTGGAGAAAGGACGGCGCTGTCCGCTCAGGACGGTATCAAGCAGGGGCCCGTCGGCGTTGTACACGCCGATGGCTACGCGCACGCCTTCACCGGGCGCCCGCAATTGGAAACGATAGCCACCTTCCACAGCGAAGAAAGGGGACACGTGGAAGGTCTTGGCGACATGCTGCGGCGTCTCCCAGGCCAGCTCACGCCCTTGCGCGTCGAGCACGTAGCAGTGCCGCTCGCCAAAGGTGTTGCGGACCTCGGCGATGACCGCGCGCAGCACGCCGTCACCATCTTCGCAGTAGAACAGGCTGAGCGGGTTGAACACATAGCCAAACATGCGCGGCATGCACAGCACGCGCACCCGCCCACCGTGCAGACGCAGCCCGCGCTGGGCCAGGGTGGCGTCTACCCAGGCGCGCAGCGCGCCCGGCGCAACGCCGTGATCACGATCGTAAAAGCTGAACAGGTTGAAGCGGTTGTAGGAGAACAGCCGATGTCGCCGCGCGCTTTCCGCCAAGCGGTCGATGTCGAGCAGCACATAGAAGACGCCATAGACGAAGCGGTACAGGGGCGCGACGCGGCGGCGATGCATTACGCGTGCGCGGTACAGCACCGCATCCTCGCGCTGTGGCGCGGGCGCGCTCACAGCCCCTCCGCCCAGCGCGGCAGGCAGGCCGGGTCGATACCCGCCACTGCGCGCAGGCCGGCCTTGAGGCCGTCCTCGTGAAAGCCATAGCCGGTCCAGGCGCCGGCCCACCACACACCGCCGCCCCCCTGGATATCCGGCAACCGCTGCTGGGCCGCCACGGTTTCCGCCCGATACTGCGGGTGGGTGTACTCGGTCTGGTACACCACCGTGGACGCATCGGGTTCGCGCGGCGGATTCAGCGTCATGATGTAGGGCTGCTCGCCGCGCAGATTCTGCAGGCGATTCATCCAGTAGCTGACGGCGATGGGCTGCTCATTGAGGGTGTCGGCATCGAGCAGAGCGTTCCAGCTGGACCAGGCGCGCCGACGGCGCGGCATCAGGCTGGTATCGCTGTGCAGCACTGCGCGGTTGCGGGCAAAGGGCACGGCGCCCAGGATCTCCGCCTCCTCCGCGGACGGTTGGTCCAGCATGGCCAGCGCCTGATCGCTGTGTGTGGCGCAGACCACGGCATCGAAGCGCACCTCTCCATCGGCCGTGCGCAGGTGGACACCGTCGTCGGCGCGGCGCAGACCCTGTACCGGTGTGCCGGCGCGGAACTGGGCCGCGCTGCGCGCGCAGAGCCGCTCGACATAGCGCTGCGAGCCGCCGACCACGGTCATCCATTGCGGGCGGTCAACGACATTGAGCAGACCGTGGCTCAGGAAGAAGCGGGCGAAGTGCGGGAAGGGGAACGCCATCACACCGGCCGTGGACATGCTCCAGATCGGCCCGGCCATGGCCGCCACATAGCGCACGCGCAGGGCCATCGGGTAATGGTGCTGCTCGAGAAATTCGCCCAGCGTGATGTCGGGCAGGGCATCGGTGGCCAGCAGGCGCTTGACGTGACGGTTGAAACGAATCACCGACAGCAGCATGCCGACGTGGGTGGGCGACACCGTCAGCGTCGGTTGGGCGAAAACGCTCAGCAGACTGTCCGAGCCAGACCATTCGACACGGCCATGCTCGACCGACACGCCCAGGGACATGTCGCTGTTCTGCAACGGCACGCGCAGCTCGCCCATCAGATTGTAGAAATTCGGGTAGTTGACCGGGTTGCAGACAATGAAACCGGTATCAATGGCCTGTTCGCCGCTGGGCGTGTCGACCATCACCGTATTGCTGTGCCCACCCAAGCGCGATTCCGCCTCGAAGACGATGACCTGGTGCTGCTTGCTGAGGAAGTAGGCGGCAGAGAGGCCGCTCACACCCGAACCGATAACCGCGATGTCCATAAGTGTCCTGTTGCGTTCCGATCCTATTTACGGCCAGCTTCGCGTTTGGATGCGTGCAGCAACGGCTCGAGATAGGGCCAGACAAAGTCGAGGATGCGCGGCTGCGCCGCGGCCGTGGGATGGATGCCATCGTCCTGAAAGGCGGCGCGGTCTTCGGCGATAGGGGTGAGCAGAAAGGGCACGATCGGGACTTCGTGTGCGTCGGCAACAGTCTGGAAGCTGGCGCGGAAGGCTTCGGTATAGGCCGGGCCGTAGTTGGAGGGGATGCGCATGGCGAACAGCACAGGCTGCGCTTCCGCCTGCTGCGTCAGGGCAACCATGCTGGACAGATGCTCGCGCAGCTTGGCCGGCGCCAGCCCGCGCAGTCCGTCATTGCCGCCGAGCTCAATCAACACCAGCTGGGGATCGTGGCGTGCGAGCAGTTCCGGCAGTCGCTCTCGCCCACCGCGCGCGGTCTCGCCGCTGACGCTGGCGTTGACCACAACGTGCGGCAGGTCGCGACTGCGTATACGCTCCTGCAACAGATGCACCCAGCCCGCTTCCAGCGGGATACCGTACGCCGCCGACAGCGAATCGCCGAGTACCAAGACTCTCGGTGCCGCCCCGCTCGCCAGCGGTAGCCACAGTACGAAAACGCCGAGGAGCCAGAAAGTCTTTGTCATGACACCAATGATTGTCGCCGAAAGCCTTTGCAAACGCGTAACCAGCGGCAACGCGCCCCTTGACATTCTGCGCGGGGTCAACCTTCGTGTAGGTCGTGGCGAGTCTTTGTCCATTGTCGGCGCCAGCGGATCCGGCAAGACCACCCTGCTCGCATTGCTCGCTGGGCTCGATAGTCCGACCAGTGGACGCGTGCTGCTTGATGGCCGCGACCTGACGCAGATGGATGAAGAGGCACGTGCGGCGGCGCGGGCGCGCAAGGTCGGCTTCGTATTTCAGTCCTTCCATCTGTTGCCCGGATTCACCGCACTGGAAAACGTGATGCTGCCGGCGGAACTGGCAGGCCACAAGGATGCGCGCGAGCGCGCTCGGCAGAGCCTTGAGCGCGTAGGATTAGGCGCACGCTGCAGCCACTACCCGCATCAACTCAGCGGCGGGGAACAGCAGCGGGTCGCGCTGGCGCGCGCCTGGGTGACACAGCCAGCGGTTCTGTTCGCCGACGAACCCACCGGGAGTCTGGACGCCGATACCGGCGCGCGCGTCATCGAACTGCTGTTCGCGCTCAATCAGGAACATGACACGACGCTGGTGCTGGTCACCCATGACCATCAGCTGGCGGGCCGTTGCCACCGGCGCATGCATCTCGCCGACGGACAACTCAGCGACGCCACCCCGCAGCGCGCGCGCTCATGAGGTCCATCGTCGCGCCGGTTCGCTACGCGCTTCGCCGTGTGCGTCACGGCTGGCGCAGCCGCGGCGCCTGGCTGCTGGTGGCGGCACTGGCGGTCGCGGTGGGCGCGGCGGGCGCGGTGGGCCTGTTCTCGGATCGGGTACGCGCGGCCTTGGTGGCCGAAAGCGGCGAGGCGCTGGGCGCCGACGCCGTGCTGGGGGCGCCGCGACCCATCCCTGTGGCACTGCGCGAGGCCGCCCATACGGCGGGGCTACGCACCGCCGCCTTCGTCACCATGCCGACGGTCGCATTCGGGCCAGACGACGACAGCGCGCTGGTATCCCTCAAGGCGGTGGAGGACGCCTACCCCCTGCGCAGCACGCTGCAGATTGCCGACCGCCCCTTCGCACCGGCGCGGTCTGCGCCGCCGCCGGATGCAGGCACCGCCTATGTCGACCATCGTCTGTGGGTGGAGCTGGGGCTGTTCCCGGGCGCGCGCATCAAGGTGGGCCGGCTGGAATTGCGGGTCGCGGGCGCACTCGCCTTCGAACCCGACCGTGGCAGCGGTTTCCGGGACCTGGGTCCGCGGCTGATGATGCACAGCAACGACCTGGCAGCCTCCGGCCTGACCGGCCCCGGCGCCCGGCTGCGCTACAGCCTGCAACTGGCAGGCCCACAGCCGGGGCTCGAAGCCGTGGCCGAACGTGCCCGGGCCGAGGGCATCGACATGCAGACGCCGGCCGAGGCGCGGCGCGAGCTGGCAGCGGCGCTGGATCGCGCCGATGTCTTCCTGGATCTGGCGGTGGTGGCCGCTCTGCTGCTGGCGGCGGCGGCCGCGATGATTGCTGCCGACAACTTTGGGCGCAGTCTGCGCGACGAGGCGGCGTTGCTGCGCGTGATGGGGGCCTCGCGCGCCTTCATCGGCCGTGCCCTGTTCAGCCTGTTGCTGCTGCTGGGCGGCCTGGGCATCGTCAGCGGCGTGCTGCTCGCGTGGCTGGGGCAGGCCGCCATTGCCGCCATCGCGGGCAGTCTGTTCGGCGCCGCACTGCCCGCACCCGGTGTCCTGCCTGCGCTGACGGCAGCCGGTCTGGGGGCACTGCTGCTGGTGGGTTTTGCGATGCCCTCCGTACTGGCAGTACGCGACGTGTCACCGATGCGCGTCTTTCAGCGCGCCGCTGATGATCGCCGCGCGGCGGTCTGGCTGGTGCGCGGCCTGGCGGTGGCAGCGCTGGTGACATTGATCGCGGCGCAGGCCCGAAGCCTGACGCTCACCGGTGTGGTGATCGGTGGCGGCGCGGTCGGCGCGGTGGCCTTGTTCGTCATTGCGCGCCTGCTGCTGCGTGCACTCGAAGGCCTGCGCCGCAGCGGAGCGGCCGGCGCGGCCTGGCGTCTGGGGCTGGCCAATCTGGCGCGTCGAGGGCGCAGCGCCGGCGGCCTCGCCGCCTCCCTCGGCCTGGTATTGCTGGCGCTGCTGTTGATGGCGATCGTGCGCCTTGAGCTGCTCGATCAATGGCGCGCCAGCCTGCCGGACGGTACGCCCAATGTGTTCCTGATCAACGTGCAAAGCGACCAGCGCGTTGCGCTGACGGATTTTCTGGCGCAACGCGGCTACCCGGACATCGAACTCTGGCCCATGGCGAGAGGGCGACTGGTGGGGCTCAACGGAGCGGCTGTCAGCGCCGCGGATTTTGACGATCCGGAAACGCGGCGCTGGATCAACCGCGACTTCAATCTGTCCTGGAGTGCGCAACTACCCAGCGACAACCGTTTGATCGAGGGCCGCTGGTGGAGCGAGGAGGAGCACAACGAAGCCCTGCTGTCTGCGGACGACTATGCCGTGGAGCGCCTGGCGCTGGAAATCGGCGACACGCTGACGCTGCGTTTCGCCGACCGCGATGTGACCTTCACCGTGCACAATCTTCGCGAAGTGGAGTGGGGCAGTTTCCGGCCCAATTTCTTTCTGCTGGCGCCGCCCAAGGTGCTGGCGGATGACCGGGTCGCCACCAACTGGCTGACCAGCCTGTACGTATCGGAGCAGGACAGTGGCCTGCTCCGCGCGCTGGTGGAACGTTTTCCCAACATCACCGCCATCGACATCGACGCCCTACTCGCGCAGGTGCGTCAGGTCATCGACCGTGTGGTCGAAGCCATCGCTTTACTGCTCGCCTTCGCCCTGGCCGCGGGTCTGCTGGTGCTGCTGGCCGCGATCGAGACCTCGCGCAGCGAACGCGAGCACGAGGTGGCGCTGCTGCGCACCCTCGGCGCCCGCCGTCGCTTCATCGCGCGCGCCTTGCTGGTGGAATACGGCACGCTGGGCGCCACCGCCGGGGTGCTCGCCAGCGGCATCGCCCAACTGGTGTCATGGCAACTGGCGCAGCGGGTTTTCGAGATGCCCTACGCGCCGGCGCTGTGGCCATGGCTGCTCGGCCCGGTGCTGGGGGCGTTGCTGGTCGGCAGCCTTGGATGGTTGGCGCTGCGCGGCGTCACTCATGTGCCGCCCGACCGCATGCTGCGCCTGCACGCGGAGGGCTGATGCAGTCGGCGTCGCACAAAATGGGCCTTTGGGCACCTTCGGGCATAATTGCCCCCGCCAAAACGGCGCACAAAGCCACTCAACGGATCTTGGGAGCATGACAACCATGGCTGACCCCGTACGTGTCGCAATCACCGGCGCCGCCGGCCAGATCGCCTACTCGCTTATTTTCCGCATTGCCGCCGGCGACATGCTCGGCAAGGACCAGCCGGTCATCCTGCAGCTGCTCGACATTCCCGATGCGCTCGAGAAGCTGCAAGGCACGGTCATGGAAATTGAGGATTGCGCCTTCCCGCTGGTGCACGGCATCACCGCCTCCGCGGACCCGAACGAAGCCTTTGCCGACATCGACTACGCCCTGCTGGTTGGCGCGCGTCCACGCGGCCCCGGCATGGAGCGCAAGGATCTGCTGCAGGCCAACGCCAAGATCTTCTCGGTACAGGGCAAGGCGCTGTCCGATGTCGCCAAGTCAAGCGTGAAGGTGCTGGTGGTTGGTAATCCTGCCAACACCAACGCACTGATCACGGCCTCGAATGCGCCCAAGATCGATCCGCGCCAGATCACCGCCATGACCCGGCTGGATCACAACCGCGCGGAAGCGCAGCTGGCGGGCAAGACCAGCAGCCACGTCAATCAGATCAACAACCTGATCGTCTGGGGCAACCACAGCGCCACCCAGTATCCAGACCTGTCGCACTGCACCGTGGAAGGCAAGGCGGCCAAAAACCTGGTCGATCAGGCCTGGATCGAGAACGACTTCATTCCCACCGTGCAGCAGCGCGGCGCCGCCATCATCAAGGCGCGTGGCGCCAGCTCTGCCGCCTCCGCCGCCTCCTCGGCCATTGACCACATGCGCGACTGGGCACTTGGCTCGAACGGCAAGTGGGTCAGCATGGCGGTGCCCTCCGATGGCTCTTACGGCATCGCTCCGGGCATCGTCTATTCCTATCCGGTGATCTGCGAAAACGGGGACTACCGCATCGTGCAGGATCTGCCGATCGATGACTTCTCGCGCGGCCGCATGACCGAAACGGAAAACGAACTCCGGGAAGAACGTGCGGCGATCGAGGATCTGCTCGGTTGATCCTCGCGACGGCGGCCGTGCGCATCCTTTTGCCGTGATGCGTACTGCCGCCGTATGCACTTGATGGACAGACCCTATCGTCTGCTGACGACCGCACCCCGCGGGCCGACGGCGCACACGCATATGTTGCTGCACGTCGTCCATGGTGGCGAGCGGCGCACGGATCAGGTGCAGGCCGCGACCATACAGACCGGCTTGCCCGTGCTCGACGGCCCCGCAGAGGAATGGTGGCTGTCGCCTGAAGCGGTGCACCCTATCGAGCATGCCGGCGTGGTGTTGCGCGCCAACCGCGACATCGCCATGGGATGTGTCCACCTGCACGAGGCCGACCTGCGCGCCGATACCGCCGGGACGGCGCAGGCCGCCTTCGCCTCCCTGCTGGCAGCCATCAAGCACGCCGGCTATCCCTGGTTGCTGCGCACCTGGATCTATCTCGCCGATATCCACCGCGGCAGCGACGATAACGAACGCTATCGGCAGTTCTGCGTGGGGCGGGCGCGCGCCCTCGCCGAGCACACGCGTGGGCCAATGGATTATCCGGCCGCCACGGCCATTGGCATACCCAGCGGCGGTGGTGGCTCGATTCATTTTTTGGCCGCGACCCGTGCAGGGGAGGCCATCGAAAACCCACGCCAAACGAGCGCCTTCGACTATCCGCGGCGCTATGGTCCGCAGCCGCCCAGTTTCGTGCGCGCCATGCGCACCCCGTGGCACGATCTGCTGGTCTCCGGGACGGCCTCCGTGGTCGGACACGACAGCCACTTTCCGGGCGATGCCGAGGCCCAGGCCGCCACCACGCGCGACAACGTGCACGCCCTGCTGGCGCAATCGCCCGCGGACTGGAAGACCGAGCGCACCATCATCTATGTACGCGAGCCGCAGGATCTGGCGGCAGTGGGAGCGCTGCGCCCGGCGACCGGCGACTGCACGGTGCTGCAGGGTGATATCTGTCGTCCCGAGCTCATGCTCGAGTGCGAGGTCCTGCTGCGCGGCTGATGCACCAACCGCGGCTTCAGCCGCTGCGCACCCGCTCTACCGCCCGCTGCCAACCCTCGTAGAGCCGGTCCGCCTCGGCACTGGGGCGCTGCGGACTAACGCGCTTGTCGGACTCCCATAACTGCGCGATGGTGTCCAGTGAATCGTAGACCCCGGTCTGCAAGCCAGCCAGGAAGGCGGCACCCAGGGCCGTGGTCTCGATCACCGATGGCCTGACCACCGGAATGCCGAGGATGTCGGCCAGGAATTGCACCACCCAGTCGTTCACCACCATGCCACCGTCGACACGCAGTTCGCTGGGGGCGTAGGCATCCTCACGCATGGCGCCGATGAGATCACGCGTCTGGTAGCAGACCGATTCCAGCGCCGCGCGCACGATATGCGCCATGCCGGTATCGCGCGTCAGCCCCAGCACCGCACCGCGCGCTTCCGGATCCCAGTAGGGCGCTCCCAGACCGGTGAAGGCCGGCACCAGGTAGACGCCGCCGGTGTCCGGTATGGAGCGCGCGATGTCTTCGGTGTCTGCCGCGTGACGGATGAGCCGTGCGGCGTCGCGCAGCCACTGCACCGCGGCGCCGGCGATGAAGATGCTGCCTTCCAGGCCATAAGTGACCTGGCCATTGAGACGGTAGGCGGTGGTGGTCAGCAGGCGGTTCTTGGAGCGCACGAACTCGCTGCCCAGATTCAGCACCATGAAGCAGCCGGTGCCGTAGGTGGACTTGATCATCCCCGGCTCAAAGCAGGCCTGACCCACCGTCGCCGCCTGCTGATCGCCGGCCACCCCGGCCACCGCGATGGGGCCGCCGAAGAGCGCGCTGTCGGTGCTGCCAAAGGCATAGGCGCTGTCGTGCACATCCGGCAGCACAGCGCGCGGCACCCGGAAGAATTCCAGCAGCTCTTCGTCCCAGCGCTGCAAGCGGATGTTGAACAGTAGGGTGCGCGACGCGTTGGTCGCATCGGTGGCGTGCACCCGTCCACCGGTGAGTTTGTAGATGAGCCAGCTGTCGACCGTGCCGAAGGCGAGCTCGCCAGCCTCAGCGCGCGCCCGTGCGCCTTCGACATGGTCCAGGATCCACGCCACCTTGGTCGCGGAGAAATAGGGGTCGAGCAACAGGCCGGTCTTCTGCTGCAACCAGCCGTCGCGGGCTGCGCTGTGGTGCTGCTTGCAGAAATCCGTGGTGCGGCGGTCCTGCCACACGATGGCGGGGTGGATGGCTTCCCCGGTGGTGCGATCCCAGACGACGACGGTCTCGCGCTGGTTGGTGATGCCGAGCCCGGCAACCTGCTTGGCCTCGACACCGGCCTTGGCCATCGCCTCGCGCACGCAGTCGCGGCTGTCGCGCCAGAGCTGATCGGCATCGTGCTCGACCCAGCCGGCGCCGGGGTAGAACTGCTGCAGCTCGCGCGACGCGCTGGCCACGGCTTGGGCCCGCGTGTCGTAGAGAATCGCACGCGTACTCGTCGTGCCCTGATCGACCGCGAGTAGGTAGGTCATCGGCTTCCTGCTCCCCTTTTGGCCCCATGCTAGCGCAGTCCGTGGCGCTGTCCAGCCGGTGCCTCAGGATTCGAGGGGAAAGACCTCCAGCACTTCGCCCGGCGTGCCCTCCGGTGCGCCACCTTCTGGCTCACGGCTGATCGCCAACGCGCCGGTGTCGAGCCCCGCCGCTTCCGCCGGGACCGTGACCGGGCGCGCTCCGCTATGCGGCAGCACACCCAGGGACACTGGCGCGCCGTCACCGATCCACCACAGTTCGTAGTCGGTATTCGGCGGCGGCGGCTGCAGCCCTTCGGCGGCGGCGATCACCGGCTGACCGTCGCGCAGGCCCACCGTCCAGCGACGTGCGCCGTCGGCGATGGCCAGCTCCTTGAGCGGCTGGATCGGCGAAGGTGTCGGCTCGGCCACGACAGGCGGCTCTGGCTGATGCACGCGCTCGGGCAGGAAGAAGGCGATGACCGCGAGCATCACGGCCGCAGCGGCGGCCAGCCCGCCCATGCGGCGCTGACGCCGTCGGCGGCCACCCGGTGTGGTCGTGCGGGCGGAGGACATGATGCCGCCGCTGGACAGCGCGCCCTGCGCACCGATGCGCGCCATGATGCGCTGGCGAATCGCGTCGGGCGGGGTGACCGGTTGCAGCGAACGGGTCATCACCTGGTGCAGATGGGCCTCCCACTGCGCCACATCGCGTTGCAGTGCTTCCGAATCCTGAAGCCAGCGATCAAAACGCCGACGAGCAGGGCCTTGCAGGGTGCCCAGCACATACTCGGCGGCGAGCAGAGAGCGGGTTTGCGGGTCGAGTGCGTTCATCGTTCCAGGCACTCACGGAGCCGCTGCAGACCGCGACGCACCCAGCTCTTGACGGTGCCCAGGGGCGCAGCGAAACGCTCCGACAACTCGGGGTGGGTGTAGCCTTCGTAGTAGGCGAGCATCAGCGCATCCCGCTGGTCGTCCGCGAGCTCTTCGAGACAGTCGTGCAGGTGCTCAAGCGTGCTCTGATCCTCGGCCTGTTGTTCAACATCGACGCCTTCGTCGACATGGCTAGGCAACGGCTCCCCCGACTCGCTGGTGTATTCCGAGACCTCCGGGCGCCGCGCGCGCAGCATATCGAGCGCACGGTAACGCGCAATGCTGGCCAGCCAGACATTGGGTGAGCCGCGCTCAGCGTTGTAGCTCTTTGCCTTGTTCCAGATACGTACATAGCAATCCTGCAGGGCCTCCTCGGCGAGATCCCTTCTGCGCAAGATACGCAGCAGCAGCGCAAAAAGATGCGCGCTGGTTTCCTGGTACAGGGTGGCGAAGGCGGTGCTGCTGCCCTGAGCGGTTTCAAGAAGCAGCGATTCCAGGCGCTGTGCGTCGTCGTGGGACAAGACGGTCCAACCCAACCAGTGATAAGAGCTACATCCTAGCGTCCCGCCGCAGGGGCTGCATCAGCAGGGCACGCAGTCGCTGTGCCTGCGGTTCGCGGTCTTCGTCCTGACCGATGCGCATGGCCAGCTGACCATCCCGCGGCGCATCGCGATAGCTTCGGAAGAGGCGATCCCAGACCGACAGCACGTTGCCGAAGTTGCTATCGGTCTCGTCGCGCACGGTGCTGTGATGGACACGATGCATATCCGGGGTGACCAGCAGGTGACGCAACCAGCGGTCGGCCTTTGGCCGAAGCGCCCAGTTGGCATGATTGAACAGGGCGGCAAAGGCCAGCAGCGCCTCGAACAGCAGCACCGCGAGCGGCGGTGCGCCGAGCAGCACCACCACCGCCATCTTGTAGGCCGCCGACAGCAGCAATTCACCCGGATGGAAACGCAGCGCGCTGCTGGCATCGAGTTCGGTATCGGTGTGGTGAACGCGGTGCCAGCGCCAGAGCCAGCCGAAGCGATGCATCAGCCGGTGCTGCCCGTAGATGGCGGCATCGAGCAACAGCCAGGCGATGAGCACAGTCAACCACGAAGGCAGTGCGAACTGCTGCAGCAGACCGATGCCCTCTGCCTGCGCCCACAGCGCGGCACCGGCCACGCCAAGCGGTACCAGTGCGGTGGCCACGGCGCCGACCAGCGCCAGGCCGGCATGCACTGGCCAGCGATGCCGTGCCTGTGTACGCGGACGGCGCGGGTACATACGCTCCAGCCATCCGAAGGCGGCAATGCCGCCCACGAAAAGGGCCAGCCGAAAGATGGTGTCAAACTCCATCGCAGGGTCGCTCGAAGGTCTGTCCATGGGACCGCGTTGCACGCCATCGGTTGCCGCGCGCGCAACAGAGAAGCGGTCCCAAGCCCCCCTATAATGAGGGCATGGTCGAAGAACGTTTCCCCGCCACGCGCATGCGTCGAAGCCGCATGCAGGATTTTGCCCGTCAGCTCACCTGCGAGCATCGTCTGTCGCCCGCGGATCTGATCCAGCCACTGTTCGTGGCCGAGGGTGCCCAGATCGGGCCGGTCGCCAGCATGCCCGGTATTCAGCGGCATGCGCTGGAACAGCTGGGTGCAGAGTGCCGGCGGGTACAGGCGCTGGGCGTTCCGGCGGTGGCACTTTTCCCGGTACTTCCGCCCGAAGCCAAGGACGACAGCGGCAGCGCCGCGCTCGACCCCGACGGCCTGGTGCCGCGCGCCATTAGGGCCGCCAAGGAGGCCGCACCTGGGCTGGGGATCATCGTCGACATCGCGCTCGATCCGTTTACCGACCACGGCCACGATGGCGTGCTGCGCGCCGACGGCTCGGTCGACAACGACGCCACGGTAGAGCTGCTCACCAAGCAGGCCATCCTCTATGCGCGCGCCGGCGCCGATGTGCTGGCGCCTTCCGACATGATGGACGGCCGCGTAGGTGCGCTGCGCACCGCGCTCGAACGCGACCGCCGCTTCGATGTGCTGATCCTGTCTTATGCCGCCAAGTACGCCTCGGCCTTCTATGGGCCGTTCCGCGATGCGGTCGGCAGCCGCACGGCGCTCATCGGCGACAAGCGCAGCTATCAGATGGACCCG
>JALEHA010000033.1 GCA_022763315.1 Algiphilus sp. | reverse complement strand
TACGCCCAGAGCGGGGATGCGCGACAAGCTGTCCACGAGACACTGCGCACTACCGGCAAGGCGCTGATGATCACCTCCATGGTGCTGTCATTGGCCTTCTTCGTGAATCTCATGGGCACGATGGAGAATCTGCAGCATTTCGGACTCCTCACCGGCGTCTGCATCATCGTCGCCTTCTTGGCGGATGTGCTGCTGGCGCCGGCATTGATGACCCTGCTCACCCAATGGAAAGAACGCCACCCGAAGGAGCAATTCGCATGACGATGACCAAGCGACTGTGTCTGGTGCTCACGCTGCTCGGCGTGCCGCTGACCGCGGGCGCGGAGCTGTCCGCCCGCGACATCATGGAAAAGGTGCGCGACCTCGACGACGGCGACAACGCGACCATGGACATGACCATGATTCTGATCGACGCCGACGGCGATACCCGCGAGCGCACCATCCGCTCCTTCCGCCGCGATGCGCCGGACAACCCCGAGGACAACCAGAGCATCATGTTCTTCCTCGGCCCGGCCAACGTCGAGAACACCGGCTTTCTCACCTACGACTACGACGACGGCGACAAGGACGACGACCAGTGGCTGTACCTGCCGGCGCTGAAGAAGGTCAAGCGCATTGCCGCGGCGGACAAGAGTGGCAGCTTCATGGGCTCGGACTTCACCTATGCCGACATGAGCAGCCCGGATATCGACGACTACCGCTACGAGATCATGAAGGAGACCCAGGTGGGGGAGCACGCCGTCTGGCAGATTCTCGCCACGCCCACCGATGATGAAGAGATTGAGCGCACCGGCTACAGCAAGTCGGTTTTCTTCGTGCGGCAGGACAACTTCGTCATCATCCGGTCCGTGAACTGGCTGGCAGACAGCCCGCGCATGAAGTTCATGGAAGTGCGCGAACTCAAGCAGATCGACGGCATCTGGACGCCGATGGAAATGGTGATGACCACCAAGAAGGGCAAGAAGACCGAGCACGCCAGCGTGTTGCGGTGGCAGAACGTGCAGTACAACCAGAATCTGGACGACGCGCTGTTCACCCAGCGTCGACTGCAGCGCGGCCTGTAGGCACACAGCCGCACTGTAGAGATGAGGGCAGGGGAGGAAACAGGGTGCGGCCCTGCGCGTGCGGAGCGTGAGGGCAGCCGCCCAAGCAGATGGCTGGCGTTGGCGCTGTGCCTGCCATGGAGCCCGCTCGTCTGGGCCGACGAGAGCATGGACGACCTCATGGGCGGCTTTGACGATATCGATGCCGTGGTCGATACCGTGCCGGTGGACCCCAGCGCGCCAGGGGATGGCGTGGCGGAGCCCGGGATGTGGGAGGTGGGCGGGCTGCTATCCGCCTCAGCCAGCTACAACCTCCGCGATCATCGCTCTACCACCGGCACAGACTATGGCGGCCTGTCCAAGCTGCGCCTGCGCGGTCTACTGACCATCGACGGCCGCCTGGGTGCGGACTGGCGTAGCCACGTGGATATCAGCGCCTGGCAGGATCTGGCCTATACCTACCGCGAGGCGGACTACACGCAGGACGTCATCGACGCCTACGAAAAGGAGCTCGAAATCCTCGACGGCTGGGTCGGCGGCCCGGTGAGCAGTTCCACGGACGTCAAGATCGGCCGCCAGGTTGCGGTCTGGGGCTTTGCCGACAACCTGCGCGTGCTGGATATCCTCAACCCGCTGGACAACCTTGAACCTGGGCTGGCGGACATTGAGGACCTGCGCCGCCCCGTCGGCATGCTGCGGGTCGACCAGTACGCCGGACCGTGGCGGCTGAGCGCCTACGTCACCCCGGAACATCGCTTCTCGCGCAATCCGCCCTTTGGCAGCGATTTCTACAGCCAGGTCGGCGCCGACGGCAGCGCCACCCGTTTCCGCAACGTGCGGCCCGACGACTTCGAAGACATCGACCTGGCCGCCTCTGCCCTGGGGCGCTTCTCGGGCTGGGACCTCAGCCTGCACGCCGCGCGCTTCTGGGTGGATGAGCCCTACCTCGACGCCAGCGCTTTTGACCGTAGCGATGCGCGCGCCACCGAAGCGGATTTCCAGCAGGCGGCCGTGCTGCGCCACAGCCGCAGCAGGTTGTTGGGCTTTGGCGTACAGCGCACGCAGGGCGGCTGGCTGTTCAAGCAGGAGGCAGCGGTCATCGACGACCTGCAGCTCACGCGCACCACGCCGCTGGAACAGCCGTTGCCCCTACTCAATGCCCTGCCGATTGTGGGCGCGCTGATTCCCGATACCGACGGGCAAGCCTTGCCTGCGGGTGCCCGCGCCGTACAGCGATACGACCTGCTTCTCGGGGTGGAGTACTTCGGCGTGGCCGATACCACCTTCAGCCTGGAGCTGGCTGCGCGCCGTATCGACGATTTCGGTCCGGATCTGGCGCGCTCCGGCTATCTGGAGTGGGCCAGCGAGACCGCCGCGCGCGTCACCCGTGATTTCATGAACCAGCGCCTGCGGCTCAACCTCATCGGCGTGGTCTTCAACGAGGATGGCCAATTCTGGCGGCGCTCAGGCGGCGGCATCTATCGCTTTGACGCGGAGTATGAACTGGCGCGCGGCGTGCAGCTGTCCGGTGGTTTGCTGCTCTACGACGGCGGCCGGCAGCAACCGTTCACCGTCGCCGCGGACAACGACCACATTTTCGCGGAGCTGCAGTGGAGCTTCTGAATCGGCCGCTGCAATCTGATACATCAGGGTGAAGTCGGGGCCAGACGGCACCGTTACCCTTAAGAGTTCTGATTTGGAGACAGGAATCTCATGAAAGCGGCCATCACCGGAGCGTGCGGATACGTCGGACTCAATCTGGTCCGGACCCTGTTGGATGCCGGGCACGAAGTGCTGGCGCTGGATCGCGTGCACTCGTCGCATCTGGACCCGCGTGCGCGCTGGCAAGAGCTGGATATCTTTGACGCCGGGGCTTTGCATCGCGCCCTCGACGGCATCGAGGTGGTCTTTCACCTCGTCGCCAAGATCTCGCTGCTCAAGGAAGACGAGGCCACCTGGCACATCAATGTTGAAGGGGTGAAGGCGGTAGCGGATGCGGCGCTGGCCACAGGGGTGCGCCGCGTCGTGCATGTCAGCTCCATCGCCTCTTTCGACATGTACCAGGTCAACGGCCAAACGATCGACGAGACGGCGCCGCGTTCGATTGACGCCGCATTGCCGGTCTATGCGCGCTCCAAGTACGCCGGCGAGCGTGAACTGATGGAGCGCGCCAAGGCGGGCCTGGAAGTCGTCGTCTGCTATCCCACGGGCGTGTTCGGGCCGGAGGACTACGGTTGGCCCATGCCGCACCTTAACGGCAACATGATCGACGCCGCGCGCGGCAAGCTGCCGGTGATGGTGGAAGGCGGCTTCGACCTCGTCGACGTCCGCGATTTGGCGCGCGGGCTCCTGCTGGCCGCGGAGAAGGGTGGCAATGGCGAAACCTACCTGCTGGGCGGCACCTACATCTCCATGATCGACGCCTGCCGGCTGTCGGCCAGCATGGTTGGCCGCCCCGGCCCGAAATTCATGCTGCCGATGAAGCTGCTCAAGGGCATCGCCGCCATCACCGGCCCGCTGGCGCGGCGCATGGGCAAGGAATCCGAATTCCTGTCCGAAGTCGCGCTCGACACTATCGAGACCTCACCGCGCATCGATCACTCCAAAGCCGTGCGAGAACTCGGCTACCAGCCGCGCCCGATCGAGGACACCATCCGCGACCTGCTGATCTTTGGCATCCATCACGGGCGCTTCCTGCCGGAGAAGAAGGGCGCAGTGCAGGGCCCCATTCCGGTGCCGGAGCCGGATCAGCCGAAGGCCTGAATCGTTCCCTTCTTCAGGGCAGATGAGCCAGTAGGGGAGACGTAGAGCGGATTCCCTGCCAGGAAGCAATCGGCGAAAACACCGGCCACGAGCCGGTGTTTTCGTACAGGAGACGGTGCCTATCCCCAGTAGGTTGTGACGTCGTAGCGCGGGATGTTTTCGTCTTGCGTCAGCAGGGTCAGGCCCTGTGCTTGGCATTGGGCGACGAGCATTCGGTCGAAAGGGTCGCGATGAATGGCGGGAAGCCGGCCAGCCCATTCGCCGTGCGCGAAGCGGATCGGCAGCTCCTGAAAGCCTTCTTCATCAATCAGTGAGACCACATCGTCTGGCGCCTCCAGCTTGCCCAGCGCTTTCTTGATCGCGATTTCCCAACCCGTGACCGCACTGACGAAAAGGTCATTTTCTGGCGCTCTGATCAGAGCACGCACACCCTCGGGAAGACGCGCGTCATCGGACAGCCACCACAGGAAGACATGCGTGTCGAGCAAGTAAGCCATCGCTAGCCCATCTCAAAATCGTCGATGACGTCTTGGGGCGTGGTGTCGAAATCCGGGGCCATCTGGATGCGCCCTTTGAGGCGGCCAGGCTTGCGCTCTTTGCCTTCGCTTCTGTGGGGCACGAGGTCCAGGTAGGGCTTGCCCGCTTTGGCAATGACGATTTTTTCGCCTTTCCAGGCCAGTTCGCCGAGCTTCGAAAGCTGGGATTTAGCCTCGTGCATATTGACCTGTTTCATGATTGGACCCAATTAGCTAGGTCTAGCTAGACTAAGTAGATGTCCGGGGTCTGTCAAGCGGCTGCCAGAGGTTGCATTTCACTGACCAGCCCAAGGGTTGTTGAGGCTCTGGAAGCGCCGCGACCAACGCGCCCTTCATGATGACGTGGTCGATAGGCACTCCCAGGTGCAAGCGCTCGATACTCAGCTGCCGCTCGTGTGCTGGTCCTGCCTACCGGTTGCGCCAGGCATTGCCCTGACGGCCGGCGAGGTCGACGAGGTCCTGCTGCGCAAGCGACACATCCGCCAGGTGCAAGCCCCAGCCGGTGCCGCCGAGGAATTCGCCGGGGTAGTCGTCGGCGCGCGGGCCTTCGGGCTCGGGGTCGATGCGCACTTCGAGATAGCTGGTGTCGTTGGCGTCCAGCACGCATTCGCCGCGAATCTGGCCGGGTACGGCGTAGTAGGGCGTGTTGATCCTGCGATTCTGCAACCTGCTTTGATAGGGGCCGCCGCTGCCACGCGGTATTAGAAGCGTCTGATACACGGGCGGCAGTCGGAAGGGGATGCGCATCTCAAGATCGGCCTCGCCGCCCGCCAGTGCAGCCGGATGGGTGCACAGGGCAACGGTATCCGCATCCGCCGTGGTGCCAAAGCGCGGGCTGTCGAGTTGTGGATCGCCCGCGCGGTAGCTTGCGTAGCTCACCACGCAGCCGAACTGATCTGCCTCTCGGCACGCTGGCGTGCGCTGAAAATCCCCGCCAACGTCCTTGCCGCGCGGCACCGCCACTGACGTACCCAGCAGATGCGCGCCGATCAGGCGTTCATGCAGCGCGTCGTTGGGCTCGATCTCTTCGGCCACAAGCCGGCGCAACAGCCCGGAGCCCTGCGAGTGCCCCACCAGCAAGAAGCCACGGCCATTGCTCTGGTTAGCGACGTATTCACGGAAGGCGTCGAGCACGTCGCCATAAGCCGTGTCCAGCGCTTCCGGCGGAATCCCGAGGGCCTCCAATTCGCCGGGCAGGAAGCCCGTCAATACGGTTGTCGCCAAGCGTGTGAGGGTGAGCTGCCGGTAGACCGGTGCAAAGGTGCGGCAGACCTCGCCGTAGCGTGCGAATTGGCTCGCTGTCGTTTGGCGCTCTTGCGGGCCGGGGTTTAGATCCGAGTTGGTGCCCAGGTCGAGGCTGGTCGTGGGGTAGACATAGAAGCAGTCGAAGGGCGCGTCCTGTGCGGCGGCAAAACCCAACTCGGAGGCCTGCCCGTCCATCGCCACGGCCGTGGTGCGCAAGTCAGCCGCGCAAACATCGTCCACCTCGGCTTGATCCGGATGGCACAGCCAATTCTCCGTGCCCGCATAAATCTCGCTGCTGTAGCCGGGATAGGGGTTGGCCGCAGCAACGCCGTCCTGCGACGGACCGCTCCCACCGCCGCTACAAGCGACCAGGGCAATGGCGGTGAGGGCGGGCAGCGCGAGCAGCGCGAACGGGGCCTTCGGCATCTATGCAGTCTCCTTTCTTTATGAACGCGAAAGGTGCCCGAAGCGGGGGCGTGGCGCCATCGCGAAAATGCATGAGGGCTGAGGCGAATGAAGCAATCGAGCACGCTTCGGGGAAGACACCTTCCGCGATCCGCACACCCTCGTCATTCATCGTCGCCTTCTGCAAGTAAATAAGTTCAGCCAGCTAGG
>JALEHA010000032.1 GCA_022763315.1 Algiphilus sp. | reverse complement strand
TGGTCTTCGAAACCGCCAAGGCCTTCATCGCCGGCAAGGCGGGCAAGAACTATCCGGCGCCGCTGGCCGCGGTCAGCAGCATTCAGAAGGCCGCCACTAAGGGGCGTGACGAGGCGCTCAAGATCGAGGCGCAGGGTTTTGCCAAGATCGCCAAGGGCACGGTGGCGGATGCGCTCATCAGCCTCTTCCTCAATGATCAGCTGATCAAGAAGAAGGCCAAGAAGGCGCAGAAGGCCGGACGCCCGGTGAAGCAGGGCGCGGTGCTGGGCGCCGGCATCATGGGCGGCGGCATTGCCTATCAGAGTGCGGTCAAGGGCACGCCGATCATCATGAAGGACATCAATGATGCGGCGCTCGAGCTGGGCATGAATGAGGCCAACAAGCTGCTCTCCAAGCAGGTCGAGCGCGGCAAGATGAACCAGGAAAAGGCGGGCAAGGTGCTGGGCAGCATCCGCCCGACGCTCAACTACGGCGACTTCGGTGGTGTCGATGCGGTGGTGGAAGCCGTGGTCGAGAACCCGAAGATCAAGAAGTCAGTGCTGTCCGAGGTCGAGTCCCTGGTGCGCGAAGACACCGTCATCGCCTCGAATACGTCCAGCATCTCGATTGATGATCTGGCCACGGCCATGAAGCGGCCGCAGAATTTCCTCGGCATGCACTTCTTCAATCCGGTGCACAAGATGCCGCTGGTGGAAGTCATTCGTGGTGAGAAGACGAGCGACGAGGCGGTGTCGACGATCGTGGCTTACGCCACCGCCATGGGCAAGAGCGCCATCGTCGTCAACAACTGCCCGGGCTTCCTGGTCAACCGCATCCTGTTCCCGTACTTTGGCGGCTTCCTGGCGCTGGTACGCGATGGTGCGGACTTCACCCAGGTCGACAAGGTCATGGAAACCTTCGGCTGGCCGATGGGTCCGGCCTATCTGCAGGACGTGGTCGGCATGGACACCAGCCACCATGTCGGCGACGTGCTGGCCGAAGGCTATCCGGACCGCATGGGCAAGGAATTCCGTAGCGCGCTCGACGTCATGTACGAGAACGAGCGCTATGGTCAGAAGAACGGCAAGGGCTTTTACCGCTATGAGAAGGACCCCAAGGGCCGGCCGAAGAAGACCCCCGACGAGGCAGCCTACAAGCTGATCGCCGACGTGCAGCCGAACGGCCAGAAGGACTTCGAGGAAGAGGAGATCATCGATCGCATGATGCTGCCGATGATCATCGAAACGGCGCGTTGCCTCGAAGAGAACATCGTCGGCACAGCGCAGGAAGCAGATATGGGCCTCATCCTCGGTATCGGCTTCCCGCCCTTCCGTGGTGGTGCGCTGAAGTATGCCGACACGGTGGGACTGAAGGCCGTGGTCGAGAAGGCCGACCGCTACAGCGCCCTCGGCAAGCTCTACGAGCCCACCGCCACCATGCGCGAGATGGCTGCCAACGGGCAGACCTACTACAGCAAGTAGTTCGACGGAGATTTCATCATGACCGACGTAGTGATCGTAGACGCCGTGCGCAGCCCGATGGGGCGCTCCAAGGGCGGTGTCTTCCGCAATGTCCGCGCAGAAGACCTCTCCGCGGAACTCATTAAGGCCCTGATGGCGCGCAATGCCGCCGTCGACCCCAACGAGATCGAGGATGTGATCTGGGGCTGCGTGCAGCAGACCAAGGAGCAGGGTTTCAATATCGCGCGCCAGGCGGCGCTGCTCGCCGAACTGCCGCTGTCCGTATCCGGGCAGACCGTGAACCGTCTGTGCGGCTCCTCCATGACCGCACTGCATGCTGCCACCAACGCGATCAAGGGTGGCATGGGCGAGGTTTATCTCGTCGGCGGCGTGGAGCACATGGGCCATGTGCCCATGGACTACAACTTCGACGGCAATCCGGCCTTGTCATTGACCGTGTCGAAGGCTTCCGCCGCGATGGGGCTGACCGCCGAGATGTTGACCCAGACCCATCAGGTCGACCGCAAGACGCAGGACGAATTCGCCCTCAACTCGCACAAGAAGGCGCATAAGGCCTTTACCGACGGGCGCTTCAAGGACGAGATGGTGCCGATCGCGGGCCACGACGCCGACGGCATCCCGATCAAGGTCAATTTCGATGAGGTCGTACGTGCCGACGCCAACCTTGATGATCTCGCCAAACTGCGCCCGGCGTTCAATTCCAAGGGCTCGGTGACGGCGGGTAATAGCTCGGCCATTTCGGATGGCGCCTGCGGCCTGCTGGTGATGTCCGAGGCGCGCGCCAAGGCGTTGGGGCTGAAGCCGCTCGCGCGGGTCAAGTCCATGGCTTCGAGTGGTTGCAACCCTTCGATCATGGGGATCGGCCCGGTGCCGGCATCGAAGAAGGCGCTGGAGCGCGCGGGTTTGAGCCTGGACGATATCGATTACTTCGAGCTCAACGAAGCCTTTGCCGCACAGTCGCTGGCCGTGCTGCGCGAGCTCAAGCTGACGGAGCGCATGGACCGGGTCAATATCAAGGGCGGCGCCATTGCCCTTGGCCACCCACTGGGCTGTTCCGGCGGCCGCATTAGCGGTGCGCTGGCCCACATCCTGAATGAGGAAGATGCCCAATTCGGGCTGGCCACCATGTGCATCGGCATGGGACAGGGTGTGGCCACCGTTCTTGAGCGCGTGCAGTAAGCCGCTTCGACCGCTGCAGTGATCATGACCGGCGCCTGCCGCAGGCGCCGGTTTTTTATGCGTTACTCTTTCTTTGGCGCGCGGACCCGCAGCTTCACTGGGCGCGTGTCACTCTCGCTGAAGGCCTGGATGCCCCCCAGGAAAAGGCGCGCAGTGAATTCCGCGGCCTCGTCGGCCTCGATACGGCCGGCTTCGGTTTCAAGCAGGCTGCGCGCCATCTCGTAGCCGGCGCCGAAGAAGACCGAAGCGAGCCAGTCCACATTCATGCTCGGCAGGATGCCGCCGCTGACCGCGTTGCGCATATCTTCGCGCAGGATGGCGATGGCGGAACTGAAGCCGCTGTCGCCATAGAGCTCCCGCACCACGGATTCGTTGCGCAGGATGATGCGATACACCTTGGGTTGCGTCACAACGGCGCGATAAATCTCGCGATAGGCGCTGAGCACAAAGGCGTGGAGATTCTTGGCGCGCTGACGCGACTCGCGCATGCGCTCGGAGATACGACCGATTTCGTCGTCGATGATCTCGCGCAGCACCTCATCCTTGGTGTCGAAGTAGTTGTAGAAGGTGCCGGAGGCGAGCCCGGTACGGCGAATGATGTCGCGTACCGTGCAGGCCTCAAAGCCCAATTCCGCAAAGGTGTCGCAACCGGCATCCAGGATCAGCTGACGCGTTTGCCGCTTGCGATGTTCTCGCCGATTGAGAATGCGTTCGGTGAGGCTCATGCCGGTGTCAAAAAAGGCGACAGCACAGGGCGGTTCGGCGCGCGCAATGTGGTCTCAGGTGAACTGGGAAAAATCGGGAGCGCGCTTTTCGACGAAGGCCGAGAAGGCTTCACGCGCCTCCGGCTCGTGCAGCATCGGCATGAATAGCGCGGCCTCCTCGCGAATGGCTTCCTGCACCTGCGTCCGGGTCCAGCGCTTGAGCAGATCCTTGGTGGTGCGCATCGCTTTGGGTGGCTTAGCAGCCAGCTTCTCGGCGATAGCGAGGGCATGGTCTTCCACCGCCCCGTCGTCCAGCACGGCGTTGATCAAGCCGTATTCATAGGCCTTGGCCGCGTCGAAGGGCTCGGCCAGCATGGTCAGTTCGGCGGCGCGCGGGTGGCCCATCATGCGGGGCAGCAACAAGCTCGATGCGAACTCTGGGCAGATACCGAGATTGACAAAGGGCAGCACAAAACGGGCACCCGTTCCAGCATAAATCAGATCGCAATGCAGCAGCAGTGTCGAGCCGATCCCCACCGCAGGGCCGAGCACGCCGGCCACGGCCGGCTTATGAAAGTCGGCCATGACGCGCATGAACTGAGCGACTGGGTGGTCCTCCCCGGAGGCCGGATTGTTCAGGAAATCCTGGATATCGTTGCCACTGCTGAAAGCGCCCTGGCTCCCGACGAACAGCAGGCAGCGCACGCTATCGTCTGCGGCGGCTGTTGCCACTGCGTCGGCGAGCTGGCTGTACATGGCCGTGTTGAGCGCATTCTTCTTTTCCGGTCGGTGGATGCGGATCTCCCGCACAGCGCCCTTGTCGGTGGTCTGGATACTGTCCGTCATTGATTCCGTTTCGTCCTTCTGGTGGCCGCGCCCGCTCTAGGCGCCGTTATGCGTCGCATCTGCCTCGCAAGGCGTGATCTGTGCGGCGGTGTAGGCAACAGCCTCGTTCATCGCGTGCAACAAGGCGGTGGCTGTGTCGCCCGAAAGGGGGCTTTGGAAGCCCAGGTACCCGCGGGCGCACACCCGTCCCGTGGTGCGCAGCTGCCAATCCCCCAACGCGTAGAACATAGCATCCTTGCCGGCATCAAAGCGGGTGAGCCTGACCTGCAGACGGTCGGCCGACAGCCCCCCGCGCGCTGCCAGATGCTCGCGCAGCAGGCGGGCGAAACCCTCGTCCGGGCTTTCCGCCCAGACATGGCCCTCCAGGCGCTGTAGGCTGCCGTCGGGGCTGCGCTGCAGCAAGTATTGATCCTCGATATAACGCGGCAAATCCACCCGGACGCTGGGCGCCGGTCCGGCGTGACGAACGAAGTCCTGAGGCGGATCAAGATAAAGCGTATGCCGGTGCATGGCGCCGCTGCCAGAAGAGACGCAGCCCGCAACAAGGACGGCGGCGGCAGTGAGGAAAGCCAGCGATTTTTCCATGGGCATCACTTGCCGAAGAGGAGGCTGTTGGGATCCTCCTCAAGGGTACTGGAGAAGGCACGCAGCGACCGTGCGGTGCGCGCCAGGTCCGAGAGCATGCGTTCAAGATCGGCCCGCGCTGGGGCGTCCTCGGCAATGAGGCTCTCCACCTGCCGGTTGCTGCGCTGCAGCGCTTCGGAGGTGGCGCGCAGTTCCTGCGCGAGCAGGGCGACTTCCTCGCCGATACGCTCGGA
>JALEHA010000230.1 GCA_022763315.1 Algiphilus sp. | reverse complement strand
GTCTGGGTGGCATCAAAGGGCATGGCGGGTCTCCTGCGGCACGGGGCCTTTACATGTTGCGACGGTATTCGCCGCCAACGGCATACAGGGCGTGGCTGATTTCGCCCAAGGAGTGATATTTCACCGCCTGCAGCAGGCTGTCAAAGGTATTGCGTCGCTCGCGGGCCGTACGTTGCAGCTCGGTCAGGGCGTCGCCGGCCTGGCTGCGGCGTGCGGCGCGGAAGGCCTCGACGGTGCGGATCTGCTGGGTGCGCTCTTCCTCGCTGGAACGGATCAGTTCGATCTCGGTGGTGATTTCGCCGCCGTGATCCTTGGACAGGAAGGTGTTGACGCCGATGAGCGGCAGGGAGCCGTCGTATTTCTTGTGCTCGTAGTACATCGACTCGTCCTGGATCTTGCCGCGCTGGTACATGGTGTCCATCGCGCCGAGCACACCGCCGCGTTCGCTGATCGATTCGAATTCCTTGTACACAGCCTCTTCGACCAGATCGGTGAGCTGTTCGATGAAATGGCTGCCCTGCCACGGGTTCTCGCAGAAGTTGATGCCCAGCTCCTTGTTGATGATGAGCTGGATGGCCACCGCGCGCCGTACCGATTCCTCGGTGGGCGTGGTGATGGCCTCGTCATAGGCGTTGGTGTGCAGGCTGTTGCAGTTGTCGAGCAGGGCGTAGAGCGCCTGCAGCGTGGTACGGATGTCGTTGAACTGGATTTCCTGCGCGTGCAGCGAACGGCCCGAAGTCTGGATGTGGTACTTCAGCATCTGGCTGCGGGCGCTGGCGCCGTAGCGCTCGCGCATGGCGCGCGCCCAGATGCGGCGCGCGACGCGGCCGATGACCGAGTACTCCGGGTCCATGCCGTTGGAGAAGAAGAAGGACAGATTGGGCGCGAAGTCATCGATCTTCATGCCGCGCGCCAGGTAGTACTCCACGATGGTGAAGCCATTGGACAGCGTGAAGGCGAGCTGGCTGATCGGATTCGCCCCGGCTTCGGCGATGTGATACCCGGAAATGCTCACCGAGTAGAAATTGCGCACCTTGCGCTGCACGAAGGCTTCCTGAATGTCGCCCATCATGCGCAGCGCGAACTCGGTGGAGAAGATGCAGGTGTTCTGCGCCTGGTCCTCCTTGAGGATGTCGGCCTGCACCGTGCCGCGGACCGTGGACATGGCCTCGGCGGCGATACGCTGATAGGTCTCGGCGTCCACCACCTCGTCGCCGGTGACGCCGAGCAGCCCCAGGCCGAGCCCGTCGTTGCCGTCGGGCAGGTCTCCGCTGTATTCCGGGCGCGGTCGATCGGCGTAGATGTCCTTGATCTTCTTTTCGGCCGCTTCCCAGCGCTTGGGGTCCTCGCGCAGGTATTTCTCCACCTGCTGGTCGATGGCGGTGTTCATGAACATCGCCAGAATCATCGGCGCCGGGCCGTTGATGGTCATCGAGACCGAGGTGGTGGGCGCGCACAGGTCGAAGCCCGAATAGAGCTTCTTCATGTCGTCCAGCGTGGCGATGGACACGCCGGAATTGCCCACCTTGCCGAAGATGTCCGGCCGCTCGGCGGGGTCTTCGCCATAGAGGGTGACCGAGTCGAAGGCGGTGGAGAGACGCGCCACATCGTTGCCCTGCGACAGGTAGTGGAAGCGGCGATTGGTGCGTTCCGGCGTGCCTTCGCCGGCAAACATGCGGATGGGGTCCTCGCCACTGCGCCGGTAGGGGTAAACACCCGCGGTGTAGGGATAGGCGCCCGGCAGATTCTCCTTGAGCAGGAAGCGCAGCTGCTCGCCCCACTGGCTCGTGGTGGGCGCGGCGATCTTGGGAATCTTCTGATGCGACAGCGATTCGCGGTAGTTCTCGACGCGGATGGTCTTGTCGCGCACCTGGTACTCGTTGACCTCATCGGTCACCGCACGGTAGCGCTCGGGCCAGGCGCGCAGCGCGCTGAGGGCGTCGCTATCGAGGCTGTCCAGTGCGTCTTGATAGCGCTGGCGCAGGCGCAACAGGCTGCGATCGTCGTCGGCCTGGAGGGCGTCGCGTTCGTAGGCCTCCAGCGGCTCCGGCAGCTTCGGGTCTTCCAGCTCGCTGAGTGCGGCATAGAAGTGCTGCGCGCGCTCGGCGGCCTCGGCCTGTTCATCGACGCGGGTATTGGTGGCGCGACCGGATTCGGCGATTTCCGCCAGATAGCGATTGCGCGCACCGGGGATCAGCACCGTCTCGCGCGGCTCCTTGACGCTGGTGTCGACCGAGGGTGTCCAGGCCTCTGCCGGGAGCTCCAGCTTCTCGCGCAGCAGGCGACACAGCTCGGAGAACATCCAGGTCACGCCTGGGTCGTTGAACTGGCTGGCGATGGTGGGGTAGACCGGCACCTGATCGTCGGCGAGCGAGAAGGCGGTGCGGTTGCGCTTCCACTGCTTCTTGACGTCACGCAGGGCGTCCTCGGCACCGCGGCGGTCGTACTTGTTGAGCACCACCAGCTCGGCGAAGTCGAGCATGTCGATCTTCTCGAGCTGACTGGCCGCGCCGTAGTCACTGGTCATCACATACATCGGGAAGTCGACCAGATCGACGATCTCGGAATCGCTCTGCCCGATGCCGGCGGTCTCGACCAGGATCAGATCAAAGGGCTGGGCGCGCAGATAGGCAATGGCATCCTGCAGCATCTCGGTGGTCGCGGCGTGCGCGCGGCGGGTCGCCATCGAGCGCATGTAGAGCCGCTCGCTGCGAAGGCTGTTCATGCGGATGCGGTCGCCCAGCAGGGCGCCGCCGGATTTCCGTCGGGTCGGGTCCACGGCCAGGATGGCGATCCGCATCTCGGAGAAGGCGCCCAGGAAGCGCAGCATCAGCTCGTCGACGACCGAGGATTTGCCCGCACCGCCAGTGCCGGTGATGCCCACCACCGGTGTCTTGCCGGCGGCGAGCTGCCATTGACGATGCAGCTGCCCGCGCTGGTCCTCGCTCAGCACGCCGTCCTCGATCAGCGACAGGGCGTCGGCCAGGCCCTGATCGTCGGCGGCCGGCTGGGCCAGTGCCTCGGTGTCGGGGCGCGCCACGCC
>JALEHA010000229.1 GCA_022763315.1 Algiphilus sp. | reverse complement strand
TTGCCAATCAGTTGATCGACGACTTGCGCAGCCTCGCGCTGGGAATCGACACGAGCGACCCCAATTTTCTTGGCGCCAGTGGCCTGGAGGATCTCACCACGCAGTTGGCCAACATCAGCAGTACATTGTCGGACATCATCGCGGTCCTTGGCGTCGATCCCTCCAGCCTGGGCTTGCCGCAGGGCACTCAGGCCTTGCTGCGCATCCCCGCGGAGTTGTTCAAGGATCTGAGCGAGACCTTGCTCTCGATTGGCCAGCTGGACGGTGAAGCGACCTCGAATGCGCTCGCCACCACCATCACAGGCGTGCTCGAAGGCGTTGCCGCGCTGCTTCCCAACGACGCTGCGGCTGGACCGCTGGCGCAGGCTCGCGAAGCGCTTGCCAATGGACTGGCGCGCTTGCTGGTGCCGCTATTCGACGCGATTTCACAGCAGCTCAGTGCCGGTGGCCGTTCCGACGCCGAGTTCGGACGCTACCTCGCCGGGGGATTCAGCGGCAGAGGCGACCCCGAGATCGAGAGCATCATCGCGGGCGGTGATGGCGCTGCCGACGGCGTACCACGCCCGACGCTGGGTGAGTTGCTCGCCGCCTTGCCGATCGTCGGCCAGATTCTGGACGCACTGCTTCCGCTGAAGGCCTCCTGAGCCGCGCGTCGGCCGGCCTTGCGCGACGGGACAGCCAACGCGCGCGTATCGCCGTTGGCGGGCCGTGCGTGCCCGCGGCGGCGTAGCGGGGACGCCGCCCATCGGTTGCCGTTCCGCCTGGTGTTCGCTTGGCGCCCGCTGTCGGTACACTGCCAGCATGGAAATTACCCTGCTTCTGGCCATGGACGACGCCGGCCTGATAGGCGCCAATGGTCAGCTGCCGTGGCGGCTGCCCAATGACCTCAAGCGGTTCCGGCAACACACGCTGGGGCACACCATCGTCATGGGGCGCAGTACCTTCGATTCGATTGGCCGCCCCCTCGATGGCCGCGACAACTGGGTGCTGACCTCAAACCGCGCCTTCACGGCGGAGGGCGTGCGCTGCTTTCACGATGTCGAGAGCATCCTCGCCGCCCGTCCGGCAAAGGGTCTGGCGATCATCGGCGGCGCCACTGTGTACGAGCAGTTTCTGCCGGTGGCGACGCGCATCGAATTGACCCGCGTCCACGCCACATTGCCAGGTGATACGTGGTTCAGCGATCCTGCCTTGTCGGAATGGACAGCCGATTCCGTTGAAGTGGCGCAGCCGGATGAACGGCATGCCTACGCTTACAGCTTCCTCTCGCTTCGGCGTCGGTGATCGCCCTCCTGCGCGTCCTTTGGCTGCTGCTCGCAGCCACACCGGTGGTCAACGCGGCCGTCTTGCCGCCATGCAGTGATGGCAGTGTGCCGCGTCAGCTGGCGAGCCTGAGTTTCGAAGGCAATCAGGTGACGCGACGCGAGACCTTCCTGAGGGAGCTCAATTTCTCGGTGGGGGATGTGCTGTGCCCGTCCGATATCGCCGAGGGCGAGCAGGATATTACCGACCTCGGCCTTTTCAGCGACGTCGACACCGCGACCACGACCTTGGAGCGCAGCCGGGTTGCGGTCACCTACATCGTCAAGGAGCGCTGGTACATCCTGCCGATCCCGCGGGTGGATGCAAGCACCGACGAGGAGTTCGGCCTGGGCATGAGCCTGTCCTGGAACAACTTTCTGGGCTTGAACCACAAGATCAGCCTGTCAGGGGTGCGCAAGGAACTCGAAGAGCGTACGACTGACAACGAGACGATTTTCGAGGGCAGCTATGACTGGCGGCGCTTCATGGGGTCACGTACCAACCTCGGATTCGGGGTGGAGTACCGCAACGAGGCTGCATCCGTCGATGATCTGACCTTTGATGAACGGGTGACCTCCTTCGGCATGATCGCGTCACGCCAGCTCACCCGACTCCAGACCGGACAGGGCTGGAACCTCAGCGGCGGACTGAGTTGGCGTGAAAGCCGCAACCTCGGCGACAACGCACCACCTGACGAAGGCGTGCTCACCGCCGTAACCGGAGGCATTCGCTACCGCGACGTGCACGACAAGATTTACAGCTTCCAGGGCATTTCCTACGGCGCCTCGGTCACCAGTTCGGTACCGGGCCTCTCCGATTACGATCAGTACGTTGTCTCGGGTGGAGTGACACGCTACATTCCGATTGGGAGGCGCGCGCACCAGAACATCAACCTCTACGCGCAGGCCGGCAGTTTTCACGCCGGGCCACGGGCGCGTCGCAACGACAATTTCGAACTGGGTGGGGCGGATCGGCTGCGCGGTTATGAAGACGAATTCACCGAAGGCGATGCCTTCTGGGCGGTGGGTGCGGAGTATCTGCGGCCGCTGTACTGGAACGCAGTGCGCGGGCTGGTCATTCTTGAGGCGGGCGATGCGATGAGCACCTCGTTCTCCGAACAGAACCAGCCCGTGCTGCTCAGCATCGGTCTGGGTCTGCGCATCCGCATCACCTGGTTTGTGGATGCAGCGGTTGAAGTCGGTGTGGCATGGCCGCTGATTCGTGGCGATGGCCTGCAGGTCTTCGCCGGCGGGGCAGGTTAGCCCCGCGCGTATTTCGAGCGATTTACAACAACACAAAGGAGCAGCAGGGATGAGCGATCTCAAGGCAGCATTTGAACAGGCGCAGGCGGATGTCAAGACGCTGACGGAACGGCCCAGCAACGAAGACCTTCTGCATCTCTACGCGCACTACAAGCAGGCGGCGGAGGGTGACGTCAGCGGCAAACGCCCCGGCATGATGGACCTCAAGGGACGGGCCAAGTACGACGCCTGGGCTGGCATCAAGGGCATGTCGGCTGATGACGCCATGCAGGCCTATATCGACAAAGTCAACGCGCTGCTCGGACGCTGAACCGGACCTGGGGAGGCGGCACGGCGGGGCGTTCAGTCCCCCAGTGCCTGCCTGCCCGCCCAGTCGCGCGCGAATTGCGCGGCGACACGCCCAGAGCGCGATGCGCGTTGCAGCGCCCAGCGCAGTGCCTCGGCGCGTGCCTCCTCGGTGAATGCGCACTGCAGACGCAGCAGGTGGCGCTCGACCATTGTCAGGAACTGCTCCTGACCGAATGGCGGGAACGACAGCCAGATGCCGAAACGCTCTGACAGGGAAATCTTCTCCTCGGCGGTTTCTCCGGGATGGATTTCTCCCTCCACCCATCGGTACTCGGCATTCTCGGACTGGTATTCCGGCATGAGGTGCCGCCGGTTGGAGGTGGCAATGATCAAGACGTTGTCGGGTGGTTCTTCGATGCCGCCGTCCAGGGCGGTTTTGAGCGCCATCAGGGCGCGATCCCCCGGGGCCACGGAAAAGTCATCAACGTAGAGCAGGAAACGCTCGGCACGCGCGCGCAGCGGCGCGACGATATCGGGCAGCGCCACCAGATCGGGTGGCGCCACCGCCACCAGCCGCAGGCCCTGTTCGTGGAAGGCCGGCAGCAGCGCCTTGACCAATGATGATTTCCCGGTGCCGCGGGCTCCGGTCAGGAGGGCGTGGTTGGCAGGATGTCCAGCCACGAATTGCCGGATATTGCGCAACAAGATCGCCTTCTGACGCTCTATGCCGAGCAAATCCTCGAGCAGCACCCGATGGGCGACCTGAATCGGTTCCAGTCGTCCCTCGCGCCAGCGGTAGGCGGGAGCATCCAGGGCGTGATCCGTTGCGGGCATGGCATTCCTTTTCAGCGGGTTGGGCGCTCTGCAACGACCTTACTCGGTGGCCTCGTCAGGCCGCTCGCGGGTGCGTGTCGCGCGCTCGTCCGTCGTATCGTGTCCGCTGCGCGCGTCCTCTGCAAACAATTGCTTGAGCGCTTCGCTGGCATCGATGGTGGTGCGCCGATAGGCTTCGGCATCGCGCCAGACCAGCGCCTGCCGCTCCAGGGTGCGCGCATCGTGCTGGCGGAAGCGGCGGACGGATTCGGCTGCCTCTTCCTCCGGCATGCCAAGACGTTGCAGCAGATCCTGCGCCAACCGCAGGCTGGAATAGAGGGTATCGCGCAGCACGAAGTCCACGCCGCGCTCGCGTAGCCACAGTTCGTGATGGCGGTTGGTGGCGCGCGCCAGAATGGTGATGCCGGGGCAGACGCGGCGCACCTGATCGACGATGGCCAGGGAATACTCGATATCGCCGACCGCCACCACAATGGCGCGCGCCTTGGCCACATCGGCCGCGCGCAGCACCTCCGGTTGCGCGGCGTCGCCATAGTAGATCTTGTTGCCATATTGCCGCACGAAATCGACGTGATGCGGATTGATTTCGAGCGCGGTGAAGGGGATGTGCCGCATGGCCAGTACACGGGCGACTATCTGCCCGACGCGCCCGAAGCCCGCGATCACCACCGGCGGCTGATTCTGATCGATGGCGTCGAAGGGCCGGCTGTCGACGTCCTCGCGCAGGCGCTGGTCGCCGAAAGCCACCAGCAGCGGCGTCAGCGCCATTGACAGACTCACTACCAGCACCGCCTGATCCGCCAGGCCGTCCGCCATCAGACCCGCGCTGACGCCGGCTGTGAGGAGTACGAAGGCGAACTCGCCGCCTTGGGCGAGGACGAGTGCCGTGCGCGTGGCTTCGCTGCGTTGCAGCCCGTGCAGCCGGGCCAGTGGATACAGCACCGCCGCCTTTACCGCCATCAGGCCGAGGGTCAGCGCACCGATGGTCAGCGGGGCGGAGGCGAGTAGGCTGAGGTCGACGGTCATGCCGACCGCCATGAAAAAGAGGCCGAGCAAGAGCCCCTTGAAGGGATTGACGTCGGCTTCGAGCTGGTGACGGTACTCGGAATCCGCCACCATCATTCCGGCGAGGAAGGCGCCCAGCCCCATCGACAGGCCCGCCGCCTGGAACGCGACCGCCGCCCCCATGACGAGTGTCAAAGCCGCGGCGGTGAACAACTCTTGCACCTTGGTGGCGGCGATGAAGCGCAGCACCGGCCGCAGTAGGAAGCGCGCCGCGGCGCAGCCAGCCACAAGCAGGGCCAGGCTCTGCCACGACAGACTGTGCGAGACCGCGCTGCTGCCCAGCAGCGCAATGGCCAGCAGCCCCGGAATGACCGCCACATCCTGCAGCAACAGGGTGCCGAAGGCCGCCCGACCGTGGGGATGGTGCAGCCGCTTGCTCTCGCCCAGCATTTGCAGGACAAAGGCTGTACTCGAAAGCGCGAGCGAGAATCCGAGTAGCAGCGCCGAGGCCTGCTCAATGCCGAGCAGCATCAGTATTGCGGTCGTCACGACCGTGGTGGCCAGCACCTGTGCGGAGCCCAGTCCGAAGACCAGTCGCCGCATGACCCACAGTCGTCGCGGTTGTAGCTCCAGGCCGATGACGAAGAGCAGGAAGACCACCCCGATCTCGGCGAAGTGCAGCAGGCCCTCGGCATCCCACTGCGCCAGCGGCTCGAGTTGTCCCAGAAACAGGCCGGCCACCAGATAGCCGAGCACCGAGCTCATGCCCAGGCGCTTGCAGATCGGCACGATGACGATGGCGGCCGTCAGAAAGACGAGCGTGGCGGTGAGGATCCCCATGCGCCTAGCCTAGCGCCTCCACGGCGCGCGGCATATGCGCCACTATGTGGCTGCACCGACAACGGCTCTCGGCGCTGGTAGGCGCCGAGCGCATGTTGCGCGGCCGCTCAGGCCAGCTTGCGGTGCTGCGAGCGCCGATTGACGCCCGGCTCGCGGCCGACGCGGCGGCGGAAGTCTTCCTCGTATTCCTGGTAGTTGCCCTCGCGGAAGATGATCTCGCCCGAGTCCTCGAAAGCCATGATGTGGGTGGCGATACGGTCCAGGAACCAGCGATCGTGGGAGATCACCATGACGCAGCCGGGGAAGTCCAGTACCGCCTCTTCCAGCGCGCGCAGGGTTTCCACGTCGAGATCGTTGGTCGGTTCGTCGAGCAGCAGCAGGTTGCCGCCTTCCAGCAAGAGCTTGGCGAGATGCAGGCGATTGCGTTCGCCGCCGGAGAGATCCCCGATCCGCTTCTGCTGATCGGCACCCTTGAAGTTGAAGCGACCGATGTAGGCGCGCGCCGGCATCTCGAAATTGCCGATGCGCAGGATGTCGTTGCCGCCCGAGATTTCCTCGAAGACCGTCTTGCTGTCGTCGAGCGCGTCGCGTGACTGGTTGACGTAGGCGAGCTTCACCGTTTCACCGACGCGCAAGCTGCCGCTGTCGGGCTGCTCCTCGCCGCTGATCATCCGGAACAGGGTGGTTTTGCCGCGCCCGTTGGCGCCCACGATGCCGACGATGGCGCCCTTGGGCACGCGGAAGGAGAGATCCTCGTAGAGCGTGCGATCACCATAGCGTTTGGCGATCCCTTCCGCCTCGACCACGACGTCGCCGAGACGGGGACCAGCCGGGATATAGATTTCCTTGGTCTCCGCGCGCTTCTGGTATTCCTGGCTGGACATCTCCTCGAAGGCCTTCAAGCGCGCCTTTGACTTGCTTTGCCGGCCCTTGGCGTTGGAGCGCACCCACTCCAGCTCCTGTGCCATCGCCTTGCGCTTGGCGTCCTCTTGCTTCTCCTCATTGGCCAGGCGGTTTTCCTTCTGCTCCAGCCAGGAGGAGTAGTTGCCCTGCCAGGGAATGCCATGGCCGCGGTCAAGCTCCAGAATCCAGCCCGCGACGTTGTCGAGGAAGTAGCGGTCGTGCGTCACGGCCACCACGGTGCCGTCGAAGTCGTGCAGGAAGCGCTCCAGCCACGCCACCGATTCGGCGTCGAGATGGTTGGTCGGCTCGTCCAGCAGCAGCATGTCGGGCTTCGACAGCAGCAGACGACAGAGAGCCACGCGGCGCCGCTCACCGCCGGAGAGGGTCTCGACGGTCGCCTCCCAGGGGGGCAGGTTGAGCGCCTCGGCCGCCTTGTTGAGCATGACGTCGAGCTCCCAGCCGCCGGCGGCGTCGATCTTCTCCTGCAACTCGCCCTGTCGCGCGATGAGGGCGTCAAAATCGGCATCCGGATCCTCGAAGCCCTTGGTGACGGTTTCAAATTCAGCCAGCCACTGCGCCAATTCGCCGACGCCGTCGAGCACGTTGCCGCGGACATCCTTGTCGGGATCGAGCTGGGGTTCCTGCGGCAGGTAGCCAATGTGGATACCGGGCTGCGCCCGCGCTTCGCCGTGGTATTCCTTGTCCACGCCCGCCATGATCTTCAGGAGGGTGGACTTGCCGGCGCCGTTGTAGCCGAGTACGCCGATCTTGGCGCCAGGGAAGAAGGACAGGGAAATGTCGCGCAGGATCTGCTTGCGGGGCGGGATGGTTTTTCCCACGCCATTCATCGTGAAGACGTATTGCGCCATGGAGGAAGCGAGCTCTGGAAATGGATTGCAGCCGCGCATTATCGGCGAGTCGGGCCATTGCGTGCCAGCACTGCACGGGCTGTTGGCGCTGCGCTGGCGTGCGCGCTTCAATCGCTCGGGTGGCAGCTCGCCAAGCCGTTGCGGTGAATATCGAGCCAGCGCCGCGCGCGTGGATGATGCAGCATCGCCGCTTGGCACATCCAGTAGGTTGCATGCAGCGGC
Organism: Algiphilus sp.; assembly: GCA_022763315.1. GTDB lineage: Bacteria > Pseudomonadota > Gammaproteobacteria > Nevskiales > Nevskiaceae > Algiphilus. The sequence goes on along the minus strand of JALEHA010000229.1, from coordinate 23,907 downwards.
GTTCCACCCGCGATGTGCTGAGAGGCGTAGAGCACGCCCGCATTGTAGGCGGCGGGCGCAAAGCCGGCCTTGGCGGCCTCGGCGTACCAAAGCAGAGCCGCCCGCGGTTGCGGCACCCCATGCACAGCGCCCTTCATGTAGGCAACGGCGAGGTTGTATTGCGCCTTGATATCGCCGTTGGCGGCCGCGTTGCGCAGCAGGCGCGAGCCGCGCGCGTCGCCTCGCATCACCAGCTGTGTGCCCAGCGCGCGCGCATTCTGCGCCATCGCCGCTTCGATTCCGGTGCGATGCTCCCGTGCCGCGGACGCGGCCCCAGCGAATAGCAGCAGGAGCAGCAGGAGCAGCATGGCGCAGGCGGCGCTACGGTCCAGCAATGTCGTGGTGCGTGTGGCCATGGAGGGGAGCAAGAAATGGTCGCAACTTGTTGTGCGCTGCAGCATAAACGGCGTCTCCGGGCGGGCACAAGGGGATGCTCGACAAGACTGCGGGCTTGCGCGCGATCGTCCCGACGCGACCAGATCGCCGGCAGCAGCGGGGTGACGGGTGTGTTTGGAGCGAAGTGGCGGTGTGGGTGGGGAGGCCCGTCCCTTCGGCTCGATGGGCGTCACGCCTCCTGCGCGCATCAAGTGGCTCCGGCTCGGGCCGTCCTGGCCCGAGCGTTCGGCTTCTCAAAGGTGCCACTTGCGGGGATTGTCGGTAGGCACCGCCCCTTCGGGTCGGTGGGCGTCACTAGATTCGCGCCTCCTGCGCGCATCAAGTGACTCCGCCTCGGGCCGTCCTGGCCCGAGCGTTCGCCCTCTCAAACGTGCCACTGGCACGTTTGAGAGGGCTCACCCCCCAAAGTCTTCGCGCCAGCTGTCGTCGTCGTCGAAACCGCCGCCATCGAGGTTTTCTTCCCCATAGTCGAGGGGCGGGGCGCCGTCGTAGACATCATTGAGTCGGCTCTCTAGGTAGACCGTGCGGAGTGCGACGTATTCATCCACCTGCTGTTCAAGGAAACCGTCGGCGGACAACAGCTGGGCACGGCGGTCGACCACGCTCACTGCCGTCAGCACATACTGTGTACGCGCTTCGAACAGCCGTTCCGGGGTCGAAAGCCCGTCCGCCAGTTGTCCCATCAAACCGCGATTGGTGCTCGGTCCGAGGAAGGGCAGCATCAAGTACCAGCCAGGGCCTACGCCCCAATAGCCCAGCGTCTGCCCGAAATCCTCGTCGTTTTCGATCAGGCCGACCGGGGTGGCGACATCCACCAGTCCGCCGATGCCGGCCGTGGTGTTGATCAGAAAGCGGCCCGTGTCCCTCCCTGCCTGGGCAAACTTGCCCTGCAGCAGCGCGTTGATGATGGTGACCGGATAGCCCAGGTTGTTGAGGAAATTGTGAACGCCCGAGCGCGCCGGCTGCGGCGTCACCTCAACGTAGGTGCGCGCAATGGGCCGCAGCACATAGCGGTCCGCCGTCCGGTTGAAGGCGTAGATCTTGCGATTGACCGGTTCCAGTGGATCCGCTGGCTCGTAGGCAGGGGTATGGGCGCAGCCGGCCACGAGCGCTCCCATCACGAGCGCGCAGCAGGCAGTGAAAAGAGGGCGCAGCGTAGGCATGGGACGGAGAGCGCTCTAGTTGGTGAGGATCGCGTCCACACCATACAGCGTCAGCAGCCGCTGCAGTGCGTCCGGCGGATTTCTGAGTGTGAGCGGCGCGCCGTGTCGGCGTCGCCATTCCAGCAAGAGGGCCACGGCTGCACTGTCCGCCCGCGTGACGCCAGACAAATCCACGACGCCGTCATCCGACACGGTCGGGTGACGGCGCAACACATCGGCCACGGTGTGCTGGGTCAGCGCGCCGCTGGGTGGCATCACTGGCTGTCGGTCTCGCCGGTGGGGGAGGCTTCGATGGCGCCGGACTCCAGCTTGGCGATGAGCGCATCCAGGCCCTCCTCGCGAATACGCTGGTTGAACTGCGCGCGGAAGTTGGTCACCAGGCTGATGCCTTCAACGCTGATATCGTAGATCAGCCATTCGCCGTCCACCGTGTGCATCACGAAGCTGATCGGAATGGGCTCGCCGTCCTCGACCTTGAGGCGGGTTTCCACGGTCGCGCGCTCGGCATCGTCCGCCATGCGCAGCGGCAGGAATTCGGCCTCCACGCTGCTGTTGTACTGCAGCATGGCATCGGCATAGGTGCGCGTCAGGGTTTCCTTGAAGGCGGTGGCGAAGCGGCGGCGCTGCTCCGGCTCCGCCTGGCGCGCATGCCGCCCAAGTACCAGTCGGGCGATGTACGGCATGTCGAAGTGCGGGATGATTTCGCGGTCGATCATCGCGTAGAAGGCATCCTTGTCCTCGCGGTAGCGATCCGCGTTCTCCTGGATGAGGCCGCGCACGCGCTGGACCGCATTGCGGACAATCACGTCGGGCGCTTTGGCCTCGGCGGCCATTGCGGCGTCGGCGTCGCCATTAGCCGCATCCTGTGCGAAGGCCATGGGCATGCCGCTGCCGAGCAGCGCCGCCAGCCCGAGGAAGGTCGCTGCAACGGGAAAAGAAGCATTCTTGTTCTGCGTCATGATCGGTTTCCTTACTGCGTCATGGATTCCAGCACACGGCCCACGAGGTTTTCGAGAACCAGTGCGTCTTGGGTCAAGGGTAGGCGGTCTCCGTCCTGAAGGGATTCCATCGCGCCACCCGGGTTGATGCCGATGTATTGCTCGCCAAGCAGACCGGAGGTCAGGATGCTGGCGCCGCTGTCGGCCGGGAGATTGTCGTACTCGGCGTGGATCTTCATCGTCACGCGCGCGGCAAAGGTGGTGTCGTCGATGGCGATATTGCTGACGCGGCCGATACGGACACCCGACAGCGTCACCGCCGAGCCGCTACGCAAGCCGCCGATGTTGTTGAAGTCCGCGGTCACGGTATAGCCCTCTTCCGGGCCACCGCTGTCCAATCCGGCCACGCGAAAGGTCAGCAGGAAGACGGCCGCGACACCGAGTACGAAAAACAGGCCAACCATGATTTCAATGGGTCTTGATGGCATCCTCTGCTCCCATCAGGCGGCGAACATCGCCGCGGTGAGTACGAAGTCCAGTCCCAATACCGACAGGGAGGACAACACCACCGTGGTGGTGGTTGCACGCGATACGCCCGCCGCCGTAGGGGCGGCGTGATAGCCCTGGTACACGGCGATCCAGGCAATGGTGAGCCCGAACACGAGGCTCTTGATCGTGCTGTCGATCAGGTCCCCCGCATCGACGGCGCTGCGAATCTGGCTCCAGTAGCTGCCGGCGTCGACGCCGAGGACTTCGACTCCAACCAGATGTCCGCCAGCGACCCCCAGCGCCATGGCGATGAAGATCATGTTCAGGATCGGTGTGGCGATCAACAGGCCCAGAAAGCGGGGCGCCACCACCCTTGGCACCGGGTCGACCGCCATCATGCTGATACCGTCGAGTTGGTCGGTGGCGCGCATCAGGCCGATTTCGGCAGCCAACGAGGAGCCGGCGCGGCCGGCAAGCAGCAGCGCGGTCAGCACCGGACCAAGCTCGCGGATGACCACCAGCGCCACCGAAACACCCAGCGCGCTCTCGGCGGAGAACTGCACCAGCAGGCGATAGCCCTGCAGCGCCAGCACCATGCCCACAAAGGCGCCGGCGATGACGATGATGGCCAGTGACAGCAGTCCGCTGTGGTAGATCTGTAGCGCCAGCAGGCGTGGACGCAGGAGCGCACCCGGCACCGCCAGCATGGTCTGGAACAGGAACAGCACTGCTCTGCCCAGGCTCGCCAGCGTGTCCATTGGCCAGCGCAGTACGGCATTCATTCCGGCTTCTCCAGCAGCGTGTCCCGCAATGCCGGCGCCGGATAATGAAAGGGTTCCGGTCCATCGGGTAGTCCGTCCAGGAACTGGCGTACCCGGGCATCCTCGCTATCGCGCACGGCGGCGGCGCTGCCGGCGGCGCGCAACTGGCCATGTGACAGCACATAGGCGTAATCGGCGATCGACAGCGCTTCACCAACATCATGCGAGACCAGCACCGAGGTCGTGCCCAGTGCATCGTTGAGCTGGCGGATCAGACGCAGCAGCACGCCCATGGAAATGGGGTCCTGGCCGGTGAAGGGTTCGTCGTAAAGCACCAACTCGGGATCGAGGGCAATGGCACGTGCCAGCGCGACCCGGCGCGCCATGCCGCCTGAAAGCTGTGCGGGAAAGAGATGCGCCGCGCCGCGCAGGCCGACCACTTCAAGCTTGAGCAGGACCTGATCACGGATCTGCCGCGCGCCCAGGCGCGTGTGCTCGCGCAAAGGAAAGGCGACGTTGTCGAAAACGCTCAAATCAGTGAGCAGCGCGCCCTGCTGAAACAGCATGCCCATGCGTTTGCGCAAGGCGAAAAGGCTGCGTCGGGAAGCGCTGCCAACCTCGGTTCCGTCGAAGAACACGCGCCCCTCCTGGGCGCGCAGCTGGCCGCCGATCAGGCGCAACAGCGTGGTCTTGCCAGTCCCTGATGGCCCCATGATGGCGGTGACCTTACCGCGCGGGATGTCGATGTCGATGCCATCGAACAATACGCGCTCGGACTGCGCGTGGCGCAGCCCGCGAATGCGGACCAGACTGTCGGGTGCATCGGACATGGCGTCGAGCATGGGTGGCGTCGCCTGAACCACGCGTTAAACGGTCGCCGCCAGCGGGGCAAGACAGCGGGCGCGCAAGGCCTGGGCGAGGGTGTTGCCGATGGTCGCCATACTGTCGGTGCATCCGTGGTCGCGCATCTGGGTCATGGCCTGACCTTGCATACCGCAGGGGTTGATGCGCGCGAAGGGTTGCAGGTCCATGTCGACGTTCAGGGCCAGGCCGTGGAAGGTACAGCCCTGACGCACGCGCAGCCCGAGCGAGGCGATCTTGGCGCCATCAGGCAGGTAAACGCCCGGAGCGTCATCTCGCGGCCGCGCGCCGGCGATACCGTGCTGTTCCAGCGTATCCACCAAGGCCTGCTCGATACGCTGCACCAGCCGCCGGATGCCGATCCCGAGACGGTGCAGGTCAAACATCAGATAGCCCACCAGCTGGCCGGGGCCGTGATAGGTCACCTGGCCGCCGCGATCGCTCTGTACCAGTGGGATGTCGCCGAGGTCGAGCAGGTGTTCAGGGCGGCCCGCCTGTCCCTGGGTGAATACCGGCGGGTGCTGCAGCAGCCAGATCTCATCGGCGGTTTCGGCGCCGCGCTGCTCGGTGAAGCGGCGCATCGCCGCAAAGCTGGCCTCGTAGCAGACGAAGCCCAGACGGCGAAGGACAGGCGAAGGCGGCGCCGACGTGGTGTTCACAGCGCCATCAGCACGGATGACTCCGCAGCGATGGCGGCACGGACCTGGGCAATGTGGTCCATCTCGGTGGCGTGCAGTCGAAGACGCAGACACACGAAATTACCGTTGCGCGACGGCTGACGTTCGCATTCGATGGTTGCCTCGGTCGCCGCTCGACAGCGCGCCAGCAGGCGCTGCTCGACGGCCTCGTCAGGGCGCACAAAAACCTTGAAGGGTACCGTGCAGGGCAGGGTGTAGACCGCCTCGTCGGGCACGGCATCGCCCGGCTGGAATGTCGGCTTGTTAGACACCAAGGCGCAAACGGACTGCATCGATGAGGCGCTTGACGATACCACCCTGCGCCACATCCTGGTTGGCGACCAAGGGTTCCACCAGCAGGGTTTCGTCGTCCAGCGTGACGGTGAGCGTGCCCAGCTGGGCGCCCTTGGCGATGGGGGCCTGCAGCGGCGATGGCACTTCGGCCTGCAACTGAATGCGTTCCTCGGCATCGCGCGGCAGTGCCACGCGCAGGGCCGAGCGCACGCCCACATCGACTTCGGATTGCGCACCGCCGAAGACGCGGTGCGTCTGTACCGCTTCATCCCGGTCGAACAGGGTGACGGTGTCGAAGAAGCGGAAACCGTAGTTGAGCAAGGCCAGGCTGTCCTGTTCACGTGCATCCGGGCTGGAGGTGCCGAGCACCACGGCGATCAGGCGGCGGCCGTCGCGTTCCGCACTGGAGGCCAGGCAGTAGCCCGATTCGCTGGTGTAGCCGGTCTTGACGCCGTCGACCGAATCGTCGCGCCACAGCAGACGGTTGCGGTTGAACTGCCGGATACCGTTGTAGCTGTATTCCTTTTCCGAGTACAGCGCGTAGCCCTCGGGGAAATCCGCGATGTGGGCCCGCACCAGTGTGGCGATGTCGCGTGCGGTTGACCGATGCGTTGGCGCAGGCATGCCGGAAGCATTCTCGAAATGGCTGTCGTTCATGCCGAGACGCTGGGCGGTGGTATTCATCATGCTGGCGAAGCCGGCCTCGCTGCCCGCCATGTGTTCGGCAACCGCGACACTGGCGTCGTTGCCGGACTGCACGATGATGCCGCGCAGCAACGCTTCCAGGCTCACCTGGGAGCCCACTTCGATGAACATGCGCGATTGCGACGAATCAATGCCCTGACGCCAGGCCTTCTCCGAAATCAGCACCGTGTCGTCCATCGCCGCACGTCCTGCCGCGATCTCCTCGAAGGCGACGTAACTGGTCATGACCTTGGTGATCGAGGCCGGACTACGCTTCTTGTCCGGATTCTTGGCGGAAAGAATCTGTCCGGTCGCGCCATCCATCAGCACATAGGCTTCGGCGTCGAGTGGGGGCGGCTCCGGGACAGGCTTGGCGGAGGCGGCAAAACAGGCGAAGGCGAGGACAAGCGGGGCGAAACGAGGCATTGAGGCTCTGAGTTCCAAGCAGATGAAGGATGATACCGGCTATGGCAGGGAGGTCGACCCAATCAGGGGCCGTACCGGACGGGAATCAGGGCATGGCGGCGATGGTGCGCGCCGTCAAAGCGCGGGTGGCGAGCCATGACCGGATCTCTTCCGCTTCCTGGCGGCTTTCCAGCGGACCCACACGCACTTCGTGGCGGGCGCGGCCGCCGTCGGTGACGAGATGGATGGAAACCTTGTCGAGGCCCATGGCCAGCAGGCGTTCTCGCAGTTCGACGGCGCGGACCGGGTCCTCGGTCGCGGCGCCCACCGCCACAAAGGTAGTGCCGTCACCGGCTGCTGCCGGGGTGGCGGACAGGGTGGCGCCCGCGCTGCTCGGCGAGGATGGCGGCGCCGGTGCGTCATCGGGTGCGGGCGCCCCGGGGGCCAGCGCCTCCACCTCCACCTCGGCGTGACCATCGTTGATCATGTCGAGGCGCGCGGCAGCGGCATAGGACAGATCGATGATGCGGCCGTCGTGAAAGGGGCCTCGATCATTGACCCGCACGATGGCGGAACGGCCGTTGCCGAGGTGGGTGACGCGCACAAAGCTCGGCAGGGGCAGTGTCTTGTGGGCCGCAGTCATCGCGTACATGTCGTAAGGCTCGCCGCTGGAGGTGCGGCGGCCATGGAACTTCTTGCCGTACCACGAGGCGCCACCCCGCTCGCGGTAGCCATCCGCCGTGGGAAGGACGTGGTAGCGCTTTCCGAAGACTTCGTAGCTGTCGGGGTTGCCATAGCGGCTGCGTGGCTCCGCCTGCACTTCCGCATCCGGTACGTAGGCGATGCCATCGGGGACCTCGTGGGCGGCGGGCCCGCGGTCCTTCTCGTGCGCGGGCGCGGGACCTTCGCGCACGAAACCGTCCGTCCCACGTTGCGCCGGGCCGTGCGCGCAGCCGCTGAGCAGGCTGATCGCCACCAGGGCGGCCGCCGAGAGCGTGCGCACCTTCATGGCATGTAGCGGCCGGGCGGGTGGCCGGTCGCGCGCGAGATGCCTTCCGCCAGTTCGCCAACCGCCATCGCGTAGTAGGTGCGCGGGTTGTAGCGCATTACCGCGAAGAAATTCGGCAGCGCGATCAGGAAGGAGCGCCCTTCGTTGCGTTGCAGTTCGAGCAGGCCGGCCGGCTGCTCAGGTGGTGCGCTGCGCGTCGCCTCCGCGCCCAGGCGCGCCAGCTCGGCGATGGTGCTATTGGGCCGCTTTGGATTGAAGCTGATGGCGTCGGCACGCACTTCAAAGCGCCGCGGGGCCAGCGTCATCGCTTCGTCCGGGCGCCATGCCGAGGCGGGGTCGTAGTCGATGAGGTAGCGCGCGATCGAGCCGATGGCATCGTCGGCCGTCCACAGATCGACGCTGCCGTCATTGTCGAAATCGACCGCCAGGCGCCGGATATTGCTGGGCATGAACTGGGCCCAACCCATCGCGCCGGCGTAGGAGCCCTTGGGTGCGGTCGGGTCCATGCCGGATTCCTGCGCCAGCACGAAAAAGGCCGTCAACTCGGAGAAGAAGAAAGGCGTCCGGCTGGGATGGTCGAAGCCTTGGGTGGTCAGCGCATCCAGAACCCGGGTGCGTCCCGTGTAACCGCCATAACGCGTTTCGATGCCAAGGATGGCGACGATGATCTCGGCGGGGACACCGTACTGCGCCTCTGCACGCGCCAGCGTCTCGGCATGGTCGCGCAGGAAGCGCACGCCCTTGTCGATCATCGCGTCGCTGATGTGCATGGCCCGGTATTCGGTCCATGTTCGCGTGCGTTCTGGGGCGTTTCGCTCCTGTTCAATCAATTCGGGAAGGCGTTTGGCCTCCGCCAGGCTATCTCGCACCGCATCCAGCGCCTCGGCATCGAAGCCGTGCTCCGTGCGCAGTGTGTCGAGCAGGACCTGGGCGCGCGGGTGCTCGGCATAGTTGGCTGCCGCGGAGCCGCAGGTTCCGGCAACAAGCGCCGCGATCAGCAGTCGAACAGGGGGCCGCATCATTAACTGGGCACCAATTTTCGGTGGGTCTGAATGGACATGAGTATGCCGAAACCGGCCATCAGGCTGACAATAGAGGTGCCGCCGAAGCTCATCAGCGGCAGTGGTACGCCCACAACGGGAAGCAATCCGCAAACCATGCCGATGTTGATGAAGACGTAACAGAAGAAAATGATGCCGAGACTGCCGCCAAGCAGGCGCTGGAAGGTTTCCTGACCGCGCAGCGCGATGATCAGGCAGCGTGCAGTCAAGGCGAAATACAACAGAAGCAGTAGACCAGCGCCGATCAGTCCAGTTTCCTCGGCGAAGGCGGCAAAGATGAAATCGGTGTGCGATTCGGGCAAGAAATCCAGCCGCGCCTGCGTGCCCTCGCCCCAGCCCTTGCCCAGGGCGCCGCCGGAACCAATGGCGATCTTCGACTGGGTGATGTGGTAGCCCGCCCCCAGCGGGTCGCGCTCTGGGTTCAAAAAGGTCAGCACGCGCGAACGCTGGTAGTCATGCATGTTGAACCACAGCAGCGGAATGGCCGCCATGGCCGTCGCCGCGAAGCCGAGCATCCAACGCCAGCGCAGGCCGCCCAGGTAGAGCGCGATCAGGCCGCTCATCGTGATCATCAAGGCGGTGCCGAGATCCGGTTGGGCGCCGACCAGTGCGGCGGGTAGCGCGATGATCAGCAGTACCACCGGCAGGCGGCGCACGCCGGGGGCCACGCCGGTGGCGTGCAGGTAGGCGGCCACCGCCATCGGCATGGCGAGTTTCATCAACTCCGAAGGCTGGAAGCGCACGATGCCGAGATCCAGCCAGCGCTGCGCCCCCTTGGAGGCATCGCCGAAGACGAGCACCAGTACCAGCAGGAGCAGCGTGCCCGCGTAGATGGCAGGGGCAATTGCGCGGTAGCCGTCGGGAGGAATGCGGGCGCAGACGACCAGCACGGCCAGCCCCACACTCAGCCGCTTCAGCTGACTCCACAGCGCGCCGCCGTCATTGCCGGTGGCGCTGTAAAGCGTCGCAAGGCTGACCGACAACAGCATCACGATCAGCGCCAGCAGTGGTCCATCGAGATAGTGCCGCGCGAAGAAGCCCAGGCTCCGGTTGTCGCGGCCGGTCTCCGCGGACAGCGGATTCACGATGCGGTGTCCTGCGCAATGACCTCGACAGGGCCTTCGTGGAGCCAGGCATCCAGCACTTGACGCGCGATCGGCGCCGCAACCGCGCCGCCACTGCCGCCATGCTCAACGATCACCGCGACCGCGATGCGCGGGTCGTCGGCGGGTGCGAAGGCCATGAACAGGGCGTGGTCGCGCAGGTGCTTGGGCAGACTCTCGGTATCCGGCGCCACCTCGTCCTCCTGCGACAACCCGGCCACTTGCGAAGTGCCTGTTTTGCCAGCGATGCGGTAGGCCGCATCCTGACCGACGCTGAGCGCGGTGCCGCCGGGCGAATGCATGGTGGCGACCATCGAGTCGTGTACTTTGCTCCAGTGCTCGGGATTGGCAATCGGAATATCCGGCAACGGCTTCTGGGCCTGGGCGATGGTGCGCCCCTCGTCGACGTGCTCGATGGCGCGCAGCACGTGCGGTGTGGCGCTGCCACCGCGGGTGCCGATGCGTGCCGTCATCAGCGCCACCTGCAGCGGCGTCATGGTCATCACACCCTGGCCGATGCCGATATTGAGGGTTTCACCCGGATACCAGGCCTGTCCGCGCACGGCGCGTTTCCAGGCGCGTGAGGGCGCAATGCCGGCCCGTTCACCGGGGAGATCAATGCCTGTTTCCTGACCGAGGCTGAACCAGCCGAGCATCTTTTCGATGCGGTCGATGCCGAGTTCGTGCGCGATCTTGTAGAAGTAGACGTCGCAGCTTTCCGCAACCGCGCGTTCGAGGTCCATCCAGCCGTGGCCGCGCCGCTTCCAGCAGCGATAGTGCCGGGTGACATTCGGCAGCTCAAAGTGCCCGGGGCAATAGATACGCTGTTCGGGGCTGACCACCTGCTCTTCGAGCGCGATCATCGCCATGACCGGCTTGATGGTCGAACCGGGCGGGTAGGTGCCCGCCAGTGCGCGGTTGTACAGCGGACGGCGCGGGTCATTGTTCAGCGTGCGGTAGCGCTCGTGCGAAATGCCGTCGACGAAGTGCCGCGGCTCGAAGCCCGGCTCGGATACCAGGGCGAGGACTTCGCCGTTGCGCGGGTCCAGCGCAACGATCGCGCCCTCATAGCCCTTGAGCGCTTCCTTGGCGACCAGCTGCAGCCGCGCGTCCACAGTCAGATGCAGATTGGAGCCGGGGTTGGCGGGGCGGTGATCGAGGTCACGCAGCGGTCGTCCGGTGGCATTGGTTTCGACAATCTTCGCACCGGTACTGCCATGCAGCAGCTCCTCGTACTGGCGTTCGATGCCGGTCTTGCCGATGTGGGTGGTGCCGCGGTAGTCGGCTTCGCCGAACTGCTGCAGATCGCGCTCGGTGACGCCGCCGACATAACCCACCAGATGCGACATGCTCTTGCCGAGCGGATACTCCCGCGTCAGGCCGGCGCGCACATCCACGCCCGGGAAATCATGGCGATTGACCTGAAAGCGGGCTACCTCCTCGAAGCTGAGCCGGGTGCGCACCGGCACTCCGCGGTAGCTCGGCGTGCGCTTGCGCCGCTCATAGAAGCGTTCGCGATCGGAAGGGTCGATCTTCACGATGGCGCTCAGCGCATCCAGCATCGCTTCAATGTCCTCGACCTGCTCCGGCACCAGCTCAAGCACATAGGCCGGGCTGTTCTGAGCCAGCACCACGCCGTTGCGGTCAAAAATCAGGCCGCGCACCGGCGGCACCGTCACCAGACGCATGCGGTTGTCGTTGGAACGCGTCGATAGCTGCTCGTGCTGCAGGATCTGCAGATCGAAAGCGCGCCACAGCAGCAAAAGCATCAGCAGGAGACAGAAGGCGAGCGCGACCAGCGTGCGCGCGAAGAAGCTTCGGCGCTCAGCGTAGAGATCACGAAGGCGGTCGAAATTGCCCATGGCTTACGCCGTCTGCTGGGCCACGGGACGAGGCCGCAGCAGCAGCACGAAGATGGGCCATAACGGCACCGAAAACAGGATGGGCCACCAGTGCGCCGACAACTGGCTGTGTTCACCGGTCATCGTATCGAGCAGGCTGAGCAGGCCTGCATACACCGCGAACAGGGCCGCCGCCACCAGCGTGGATTGCCAGAGCGGGATCGCGCGCAGCAGACTGCGCCAGTGCAACATCAGCGCCAGGGGCACCAGCAAGGCCACGCAGTGCAGACCCAAGGTGACGCCGCGGGTGGCGTCAAGCACCAGACCCGACGCCATCGCCATCGGCAGCACCAGATAGGTTTCTCGGCGCAGGGTCCATGCGGTGAGCACCAGCAGCAGCCAATGCGGTCGCAGCGCGTCGACCGGCAGGGGCACCGGCAACAGCTTCAGTACCAGCGCGATCAGCGTCAATGCCACCAGCAGCGGGAGTTCACGCCACCAGATCATGGGCTGTCTCCAGCTGGTGCGCCGTCTTCTGTGGCATCACCCGATGCATTTTCCGCGGGCGGCGGCGCCGGCGCACCAGCGTCTTCGGTGCTATTGACGGGCTTTGTGCTCGGGTTGGTGGTGGCATCGTCATTGGATGCCGGGCGCGCGTCGTCGTTCCACAGCAGCAGTACCTGACGGCTCTGGTTGACGCGCGCTTCGGGCAAGGCGATGGCTTCCATGAAGCTGTCCCCGGGCTCATAGCGCAGCTCGAGCACGCGCGCCACCGGATAGCCGGAAGGGAAACGTCCGCCCAGGGAAGAGGACACCAGCAGGTCATCGACCTGAATGTCGGCGTTGCCTGGCAGGTAGGGCAGGGACAGGGCCTGTCCGTCGCCGCGGCCAACGGCAATGGTTTGCAGCCCGGTGCGGTTGACCTCCACCGGGATGCCGTGGTCGGGGTCGGTGATGAGCAGGGCGCTAGCCGTCTGCCGGTGTACCTGCACGATCTGGCCGAGAACGCCACGTGCATCGATCACGGCCTGGCCGCGATAGACGCCGTGCAGGCTGCCGCGATTCAGCGTCAATCGCTGCTGATACGGATCCTGACTCGCCGCCAGAACCTCCGCCACCAGCGCGCGCGCTTCGAGGACATCGGTCGAGGACAGCAGGGCGCGCAGCCGCCGGTTCTCTGCTTCCAGCGCCTCAATGCGCTGCACGCGTCCCAGTAGGCGCAGATGGGTGCGTTGCAACTGCTCGTAGGCGTCCAGCTCATCGGCGCGCAGGGCCAGAAACTCGAAGAAGCGGTGGGTATGGGCGGGTTGCTCGGCAACCCAGAGCAACGGATAGGCCGCGCGCATGATGCTGCTGCGCAGCGGGTCGAGCGCGTCGGTACGCAGGTCCACCACCAGCACGGCGATCGAGAGCACGATCAGGGCGAGCGCACGACGCATGCCGGTTCCACTTCGTTGGAAGAGAGGGCGTCGCGATCGGTGGAGGGTGTTCACAACAGGGAGGCAGCGGGCAGCCTGGCGGCGTGGATCGCATGCAGGATACGGCCCTGCACGCAAGCGTCAAACCGACGGCGGGTTCCGGACCTGCGCGACGCGGGTGCCGCCGTCATGCGGGACGTCAGCAATTCACTCCGGCGACAGGAACTCACCTTGCCGGTCAAGCATGTCGAGCAGCAGACCGCCGCCGCGGGCGACGCAGGTGAGCGGATCGTCAGCGACGATCACGGGCAAGCCGGTTTCCTCGGAGAGCAGCTTGTCGAGATCGCGCAGCAGGGCGCCACCGCCGGTGAGCACGATGCCGCGATCCGCAATATCCGCACCCAATTCGGGCGGAGTCTTCTCCAGCGCCTTCTTGACCGCGGCCACGATGCCGGTCAGCGGTTCCTGTAGCGCGTCGAGCACCTCGTTCGAGTTCATGGTGAAGGTGCGCGGTACGCCGGCCGCGGCGTGACGACCGACGATCTCGATTTCCTGAACCTCGTGCCCAGGGAAAGCTGTGCCGATCTTGATCTTGATGCGCTCGGCGGTCGGCTCGGCGACGTGCATGTTGTACTGCCGCCGTACGTAATTCATGATCGCCTCGTCGAACTTGTCGCCGCCGATGCGCACGCTCTCCGCGAAGACGATGCCGTTGAGGCTGATGATGCCAACCTCCGACGTGCCGCCGCCGATATCCAGCACCATGGAGCCGCGCGCTTCGCCAATCGGAATACCTGCGCCCAGCGCGGCGGCGACCGGTTCCTCGATGACGAAGACCTTGCGCGCGCCGGCGTTCTCCACCGATTCGCGGATGGCGCGTCGCTCGACCTGGGTAGAGCCGTGCGGTACGCAGACCACCACCCGCGTCATCGGGCGCAGCATGCGGCCCTTCTGCACCTTGCGGATGAAGTGCTGCAGCATCTTCTCGGTGACGGTGAAGTCCGCGATGACGCCATCGCGTAGAGGGCGCACGGTGGAAATATTGCCCGGCGTGCGGCCCAGCATCTCCTTGGCGTCGGTGCCGACCGCCTCCACCCGCTTGCGCCCGCCCGCCTCGGTGCGGATCGCCACCACGGAAGGCTCGTTCAGCACGATGCCCTCTTCGCGGGCGTAGACGAGGGTATTGGCGGTGCCCAGGTCAATGGACAGGTCGTTGATAAAGAGTCGGCGAAATGCTTCGAGCATCGTCAGCTAGGCAAGAGGGAAATGGAGGCAGGAGCGGTCGGCAGTGGGACCCAACGTGGCCGGTTCCGGCGTACGGACCGCCAGCACAAGAGCTAAACTATGCGGCTCATCATAATGTATTTTGCCGATTTCGCCTTCTGTCCTAAGAACGCCGCATTCAGGCGCATGGACCGAGCTCGGCCAACCCGCGAGGCAGCATGAGTCTCACTACCGAACAGGTCCGGCACGTGGCGCATCTGGCGCGCCTCGGTCTGGACGAAGTACAGATCGACAGCCTTTCCACGCAGCTCGGCGACATCCTGGGTCTGGTGGACGCCCTCAGCAAGGCGGATACCGCTAGCGTGACGCCGATGGCGCATCCGCTGGACATGGGGCAGCGCGGCCGGGCGGATGTGGTGACTGAGTCCGACCGGCGCGAGGCCTACCAGGCCATCGCGCCCAGCGCCCAGGATGGCCTGTATCGCGTCCCCCGCGTCATCGAATAGCCCGCGCCCAAGAAACCACCATGCATAAAGACTCCCTAGCGGCGCTCGCCGAAGGCCTGCGCAGCCGCCGCTTTTCCAGCCGCGAACTGACCGAGCACTTTCTGAAGCGCATCGAGCAGTACGACGAAGCGCTCAACAGCTACGTCACCGTCACCGCCGAACGCGCCCTGGCGCAGGCCGATGCCGCCGATGCCCAGATTGCCAAAGGCGAGGGCGGTCCGCTGACCGGCATCCCGCTTGCGCACAAGGACCTGTTCTGCACCAACGGGGTTCGCACCGCCTGCGGTTCGAAGATGCTGGACAATTTCATCGCCCCCTATGACGCCCATATCGTCGAACTGCTCGACGCGGCCGGCATGGTCACGCTGGGCAAGGTCAACATGGACGAGTTCGCCATGGGTTCTTCGACCGAGACCAGCTACTACGGGCCGACCCGCAATCCGTGGGATACCGATCGCGTACCCGGTGGCTCCTCCGGCGGCAGCGTGGCGGCGGTGGCAGCCGGTCTGGCGCCGGTGGCCACGGCCACCGATACCGGTGGCTCGATTCGCCAGCCTGCCGCTCTCACCGGGCTCACTGGCATCAAGCCGACCTACGGCCGCGTGTCGCGCTACGGCATGGTGGCCTTCGCCTCATCGCTGGATCAGGCCGGCGTGGTGGCGCACAGCGCGGAAGACGCCGCCCTCGTGCTGCAGGCCATGGCCGGCTTCGACATGCGCGACTCGACCTGTGTCGAACGCCCGGTGGACGACTACGCCGCTGCCCTGGGCAACGACATCCGCGGCCTGAAGATCGGTCTGCCAAGCCAATATTTTGGCGACGGGCTGGACCCGCAGGTGCGCGCTGCCGTGGACGCCGCCGCCGCTGAACTGGAAACGCTCGGTGCCACGCTGACCCCCATCGAGCTGCCCAATACACCGCTGTCGGTGCCGACCTACTATGTCGTGGCGCCGGCCGAGGCCTCCAGCAATCTGTCGCGCTTCGACGGGGTGCGCTACGGCCATCGCTGCGCCGAGCCGGCCAATCTGGAGGATCTGTACAAGCGATCGCGCGGCGAAGGCTTCGGAAGCGAGGTCAAGCGCCGCATCATGGTGGGTACCTATGTGCTCTCGCACGGTTACTACGACGCCTACTACCTGCAGGCGCAGAAGGTGCGGCGCCTGATCGCCGACGATTTTGCGCGTGCCTTCGAGCAGGTCGATGTGATCCTTGGCCCGACGACGCAGGGCACGGCCTTCGCGCTCGGCGAGCAGACCGACGATCCGGTCACCATGTATCTCAACGACATCTACACCATTGCCGCCAACCTCGCCGGTCTGCCAGCCATGTCCATCCCCTGCGGTCAATCCGCCGGATTGCCCATCGGCCTGCAGCTGATCGGCCGTCATTTCGACGAAGGGCGTCTGCTCAATGTGGCGCACGCCTACCAGCAGGTCAGTGATTGGCACGCCCAGTGGCCGGAGGCATACGCATGAACGATACCGCCCACTGCATCCCCGACGGCTGGGAAGCCGTCATCGGCCTTGAAATCCACTGCCAGCTATCGACGCAGTCGAAGATCTTCTCCGGCTCCTCCACCGCCTACGGCGCGCCGCCCAATGCGCAGGCTTCGGCCATTGATCTCGGCATGCCCGGCGTGCTGCCCGTGCTCAACGGTGAGGCGCTGCGCATGGCCGTGATGTTCGGATTGGCGGTCGATGCCGAGATCGCCCCGGTCTGTGTGTTTGCGCGCAAGCACTATTTCTACCCCGACCTGCCCAAGGGCTATCAGATCTCCCAGTACGAGCTGCCGATCGTGGCCAACGGTCACCTCGACATCACCGTCGGCGACGCCCACAAGCGCATCGGCATCACCCGTGCGCATATGGAGGAAGACGCCGGCAAGTCCTTGCACGAGGGGTTCGTCAACGAGTCGGGGATCGATCTCAACCGCGCCGGAACGCCGCTCATCGAGATCGTCTCGGAGCCGGAGCTGCGTACCCCGGCCGAAGCCGTCGCCTATATGAAGAAGCTGCACCAGATCGTCGTTTATCTGGGCATCTGTGACGGCAATATGCAGGAAGGTTCCTTCCGCTGCGACGCCAATGTCTCGGTACGGCGCGCCGGCACCACGGCCTTCGGGACCCGAACCGAAACCAAGAACGTCAACAGCTTCCGTTACGTCGAGAAGGCCATCGAGTACGAAATCAACCGTCAGGTGGAGGTGCTCGAGAGCGGCGGCAGCATCCAGCAGGAAACGCGCCTGTTCGATCCCAGCACGGGGCAGACCCGTGCCATGCGCAGCAAGGAAGACGCCCACGACTACCGTTATTTCCCGGACCCGGATTTGTTGCCGGTGCATTGCGGCGCCCAGTACATCGAGGACGTGCGGGCTACTCTGCCCGAGCTGCCGGTGGACAAGCGCGCGCGCTTCGAGCGCGACTATGGCCTGTCGACCTATGACGCCACCGTGCTCACCGGAGAGCGGCCGCTGGCCGATTTCTACGAAACCATGGTCGCGGAAGCGGGTGGTGAGGCCAAGCTGTGCGCCAACTGGGTCATTACCGATCTGCTCGGCGCCCTGAACAAGGCGGGCTTGGAGATTACCGAGTCCCCCGTGTCGGCGGCGCAGATGGCGGCGTTGATCCAGCGCATCGGTGACCAGACCATCTCCGGCAAGATCGCCAAGGAGGTCTTCGAGGCCATGATGAACGGCGAGGGCGACGCCGATGCCGTCATCGAGGCCAAGGGGTTGCGTCAGATCACCGACGACAGCGCCATTCTGGCGGTGATCGATCAGGTGATCGCCGACAACCCCAAGCAGCTCGAACAGTACAAGGGCGGCAAGGACCGGGTGCTGGGCTTCTTCGTCGGACAAGTGATGAAGGCGACCGGCGGCAAGGCCAACCCGGACGCGGTCAACCGTCTGCTCAAGGAGCGCCTCGGCCCGCCGGGCGAAGCCTAGCGCGCATTGCTTCGGTCGACCGCCTGCGAGGGCTGGTCGACCGTTGCTTCTATGGGTAGAGCGCCGCTCCACCCTTCGCCGTCACATTGTCAAATCGCATCGCCAGTCGTTGACTTAGGCACACTTTCGCTATGGCCATCGCACCCGAACAAGCGCCGGACGAGCACGTCACCACGTTCCTGCTGCCCGAACATCACGTTCGCGGCGCCATTCTGCGCGTCTGCGCCGGCGTGTCTGCGATGGTCGGGCGGCGCGACGTGCAGCCGGACGTGCGCCGCGTGCTGGGTGAAATGTGCGCGGCAGGCCCACTGATGGCGGCGCATCTCAAGGTCGACGGCCGGCTTGCGCTGCAGATCCAGGACGGTGCCCAGCTTGCCCTCATGCTGATCCAGATCGATGATGATCTGCGCACGCGCGGCATGGCGCGCGAACGCGGCGAGGCACCGGCCGGTTCCTTCGAGGAACTCACCCGGGGCGGTGTCTTCGCGGTGACCTTCGAGCCGCGCAACGGCCAGAGCTATCAAGCGCTGGTCCCGCTGCAGGGCGTGATGGTGGCCGAGGCGCTGGAAGGCTATTTCGACCAGTCCG
The DNA here is from genome assembly GCA_022763315.1 of Algiphilus sp. Classification (GTDB taxonomy): domain Bacteria; phylum Pseudomonadota; class Gammaproteobacteria; order Nevskiales; family Nevskiaceae; genus Algiphilus. The sequence goes on along the minus strand of JALEHA010000229.1, from coordinate 5,506 downwards.
AGCAATTGCCCACGCGTTTCGTGCTCGCCTCCAACGGGGACTGTCTGGCCGGCCTGATGCTGCAGCGCCTGCCGGAGGCGGGTGCCGCGGCGGACGCTGGATGGGACCACGCCCGTGCACTGCTCGATACGGTGACGCCGGATGAGTTGATGGCGCAGACGCCGGCGACCATGTTGCATCGCCTGTTTCACGCCGACGACCTCGCGCTGCATGATCCGCAGCCGATGACCATGGCCTGCTCCTGCTCGCAGGCGCGCATCTCGCGCATGCTGCTGTCGCTGGGCGAGAAGGAAGTGCACGACATCGTCGAGGAGCAGGGACTCGTGACCGTGACCTGCGACTTCTGCGGTGCGGTCTACCACTACGACCGTGCCCAGGTGCAAGCCCTGTTCTCGGCCGAGCAGGCGACACAGGAATCACCGCCGCGCAGCGGATTGCACTGAGGCGCATGCCGGCGCGCCGCCGGCTTTCGCGGCAGAATGCGGTTCCCGCTGGCGCCCTTCGCCGGCGCTTGCCGAGTACGAGGAATCCGTGCAACCCCAAGACACCCTGAAGCGATCGATGACCCTGCAGTGCGGGGCCGTGCTCAAGAACCGCCTGGTCAAGTCCGCGATGAGCGAAGCCCTGGGGACCACCGACAACCGACCCACCGCGCGGCTGGAGCGGCTCTACGGCGCCTGGGCCGACGGCGGGATCGGCCTGAGCGTGACCGGTAACGTCATGGTCGATCGCCGCGCCATTGGCGAGCCGAACAATGTGGTGATCGAGGACGAGGCGGATTTGGACGCGCTGAAGCGCTGGGCGCGCGCCGGCACGCGCAATGACACGGCGCTGTGGATGCAGATCAACCATCCCGGCAAGCAGTCGCCCAAGGGGCTCAACCGCGAAACGGTATCGCCCTCGGCCATTCCTTTCCGCAAGGATATGGCCGCTTTCTTTGCTACGCCGCGCGCATTGAGTGCCCCGGAGATCGAAGACATCGTGCGCCGTTTCGGGCGGACCGCCGCCATCGCACAGAAGGCGGGCTTCAGTGGCGTGCAGATTCATGGTGCGCACGGCTACCTGGTGAGCCAGTTCCTCTCGCCGCATCACAATCATCGCGAGGATGATTGGGGTGGCACGCCGGAGAAGCGGCGTCGCTTCGTGCTCGAGGTGCTCGCCGAAATGCGCCGTCAGGTGGGCACGGATTTCCCGATCGGCATCAAGCTGAATTCCGCGGATTTCCAGCGCGGCGGCTTCACGGAGGAGGAATCCCTCGCCACCATCGAGGCACTGGCCGCGCACGGCATCGACATGGTCGAGATTTCCGGCGGAACCTACGAAGCGCCGGCCATGACCGGGGTGGTCAAGAAGGCGTCCACGCTGGCGCGCGAGGCCTATTTCCTGGAGTTCGCGGACAAGGTGCGTGCGCGCGTGTCCGTACCGCTGATGGTTACCGGTGGATTCCGTACCGCCGCCGGCATGGCCGCGGCGATCGACAGCGGAGCCGTGGACCTGGTCGGTCTGGCGCGCGCACTGGCCATCGAGCCGGACCTGCCGCAGCGCCTGTTGCGCGGCGAGGCGCCGCGCCATGCGGTGCGTCCCATCACCACCGGTATCAAAGCAGTGGATCGCATGGCGCTGATGGAAGTGGCCTGGTACACGCGACAGCTGCGCCGCATCGGCGAAGGCCGTCGGCCGCGGCCGCAGGAATCGGGCTTACGCTCCTTTGCCATCGGCATCGTCGAGAACGGCTGGAACACCTTCAAGACACGCCGCCTGCGCGCCTCCTGAGTCCCACCGGCGCGCCACGCGATCGGGCGACCCCTGTGGAACGACGAAAGGGCGAACGCGAGGCGCGGCGTGTGGCCGCATGGCGGTGTAATCCATTGTCGACGTCGCCCGTCCCGTCGGCGTGACCCTGGACGCGTCCGCGGCGCTCGGCCAGACGGTGCCGGGCTGCTACCAGGGTATGCGCGCTTCATGCTGCGCCGCGGCAGATCTTCGTGCCAGGCATCGGTACACTAGGTGCTCTATGCCTGAACGACCGTTCAGGGCTCCTCTGCCTCACATTTCCCATCAATGACCCGACTTCGGCATCTGCCGCAGCGCAGCCTGCGGCTATGGCCGCACGGATGCCGCGCATTGATCGTGGCAGGCGTGCTGTTCGGCCAGACGCCCGGCGCGCTGGCGACCAATGGTCTGAGCATGCCCGGTCTGAGCCTGGATCAGACCGCGATGGGCGGGGCCGGGGCTGCCCTGATCTCGTCGTTTGCGACCACCCTGCGCGACCCGGCCGCGGGTGCCTTCCTGCGCAGCGGAACCGAGCTGTCGCTGGCCGTGGCATGGCCTCGGGCGCACTACCGTGCGAACGCGCCATCGGATGACTCCCGCCTGTCCATCTTTGAGTTCGTGCCGGGCACCTACCGCTCGGTCTATCGACCGGCGTTCGCACCGGTCATCGCCTGGCATCGGCGTTGGAACGCGCGCTGGGCCTGGGGCATGGGCCTCTACGGCGGTGGGTTGGGCACCACCATGCCGGATGGCGCGGCGCGTATCGCCCGTGGCCTGCCACTGATCCGCTCGGTCTGCGCTGGCGACTTCGGCGGCGGCAGCGCCCTGTCGGGTTCCGCCGCCGTGGACCAGTGCGGCGATGGCAAGACCTTCTCCGGCGTGCGCGCCACCCAGCTCTTTGCATCCGCGCATCTCAGCTATCGCGCCGCTCCGTCGCTGGGCATCGGTATCGCGCCCGTGCTGGCGGCGCAACAACTGGAGGCCAGCGGATTGGCGGCCTTTGCCCCCTATTCGGTCATGCCCACCCGGCTGACCGACAACGGCAGCGCGTATGCCTATGGCGTGGGCGTGCGTCTGGGGGTGCAGTGGCGGCCAAACCCGGCCTTTGGACTCAGCGTCGCCTACCAGTCGCGCATCCGACAGGCGGGGCTGGATGATTACGCCGGCATTCTGCCGCGCGGTCGCTTCGACATCCCTGCCCAGTGGCATGTGGCCGCGGAGTGGCGGTTGACGGCGCGCACCGCTGTCTATGCCGACGTTGAGGGTATTCAGTACGAACAGGTGGAAGCCCTCGGCCGAAGCTCGGACCTGACTGCCTTCGTCAATCGGTGTCTGGTGCCGCGGCTGCTCGGCGGCCCCGGATCGCCAACGGCTGATGCGCGTTTCTGTCTCGGTGGCGAGAACAGCCCCGGTTTTGGGTGGAGTAACAACCGCATCTACAAAATCGGCGTACGTCATCGGGTGGGGCGTTGGCATTGGATGGCTGGCTACAGCAGTGGCGGCAATCCGATCGAGACGCCCCAGGCCATTCTTACGACACTGGCGCCGGCGATCGTTGATCGGCACGTCGCTCTTGGCGTGACCTGGGACTGGACTGAGCGGCTGCGCATCGGCGCAGCGGTGTCCTACTCACCGCAGAACCGGGTGACCGCCGTCAATGGCCTGAGCAACGTGCGCCTGCAGCTTGCGCGAGATGCACAGAACGACCCGACGGCTCCCGCCGGCTTGATCGCAGTCGCAGTGGACGAAGATCCTGGCGATCAGCGCGTCGAAAACCGCTTTGAGATTCTGCAGGTTCAGATTGGCGTGAGCTGGCGGCCACGTTAGCGCGCGGTGCAGGTCGGTGCAGCGTGCACCGTCGGGCAGCGCATGACCTCATTTCCGTTCAGGCCACCCCATGCTGGTGTTTTAGACAGGTAGGGCGGCCGCCTGGAATGAGGGGTAGCCTGACGGAATGACTTTGAGCTATATCGGCCGCGTACGACTGAAGTGTTCGATCGATTGTTGGCGGTCCAACGATCAACCGCTCTGGGTATCTTCGCTCGCCGCCGCCGATGCTCGCATTCGTCTGCGCGGCTGTGATCACTGCGGAGAACGCCTTGAAATCGCGGATCCTATCGCCTATGCCGCGTGGCAGCGTATGGAAGCGCAGGGCCGGACAGGACGCGCGGTCGGCGATGGTACATCCACCTCCGAGGGTTGAAGCGGTATCGGGCGGCTGCGGTACTTCGGCTAGACGGTGAACACGAAGCGCGATCGCTCAAAGCGGATCTGCGGATGATAGACGCCATCGTCGGCGCGCACGCCCGCGCCGATGACCATTGGAATGGAAGCGCCGCGCGGTAATCCCAGCAGGCGCGCCACCCGCGCCTCATCAAAACCTTCCATCGGACAGCTGTCATAGCCGTAGGCGCGCAGCGCCAGCATCAGGTTTTCGGCAGCCAGCGCCGTGCTCTTCACCGCCCAGACTTTCAGCTCGGCGGCGCTGAAGGGGCCCCGGATCATGGGGCGGAACCGCCCGATGGCGTTGGTCACCACGCCCTTGGCCAGCCCCAAGGCGCCCAGTGGGCCCTGGCTGTACATCAGCGGCACGAGCTTGCCGTAGTAGTCGCGCACCATCTTCGGAGCCTTGCCATCAGGCCAGGCGCGGAGATTGCGCTGCGCGTTTTCGAGGTATGTGTCGGTGCGCGCCACTACCACGATGAGTTCGGCGGCGGTCTTCGCCGCATTCTGGTTGAGGCAGGCGCGCACCAACGCCTGTTTCTTCTTGGGCGTCTGGACCTTGTAGAAGGCCCAAGGCTGCAAATTCGAGGAATTGGGCGCGAGAAGCGCCAGGTCGAGGCAGGCGTCGAGGACCTCTGGCGGTATCGGCGCTTCGGTGAAACGACGCACCGAGCGACGGCTGCGGACCACCTGCTCGAAGGGCTTTGGATCGATCTGCGCGGGGGCGGGTTCGTGGTAGCGCTTGGAGGTCGCTTTGGCGGCCTTGGCTGTCGCCTTCTTGGTCGTGCTGCCTTTGCGCGGAGATGCAGGTTGCGTCATGACTCTTCCTTTTCGCGTGTGCGGAGTGTCGCCCATCGACCGGCCTTTGACGAACCCTGTCCAGCTAGCCGCCCGTGCGGACAGGCGCCGCTCCCTGATTCAGATCAGTGCCCGCCGGTTCCGGATTCGGCATTCTGTGCGATCAGCCTTTACTACGGGTGGGTTATGACGGATACCAAGAGCACGCCGGGGATTGCGAATAACGCCTTTTTCGAGGGTCTGGACCGCGACATGCTCGATTTTCTGGAAGCAAATGCGCAGCTCCGGAGACTGGCTGCCGACGAAGTCCTCTTCCCCTACGGCGCGCCGGCGGATGCCTTTTACCTGGTGCGTTCGGGGCGCATCAAGGTGGAAGTGGCCGCCATTACCGGCTTGCCGCTGGGCCTGCAGGAACTGGAGCCCGGAGCGGTGCTCGGCTGGTCCTGGTTGATCCCGCCCTATCGCTGGCATTTTCAGGCGCGGGCAATGACCGACAGCGAGGTGCTCGTCTTCGACGGCCCGGCCGTCCGTGCGCGTTGCGAGCAGGATCCTGCCTTTGGCTTCGCCCTGCTGAAGCGCTTCTCGCAGTTGATGTCGGAGCGCATGGAGCAGGCGCGTCGCACCATGATGGAGGCCTGGACGCCGCCCGGCTTCGCCTGATCTGCTGTTTGCAGCCCCAAGCCGTGTGACGCCCGGCCCCTTTAAAGAAGGG